>NZ_CZQA01000015.1:70000-86960 GCF_001458735.1 Candidatus Nitrospira nitrosa | reverse complement strand
GCCCATCTCGAAGGCTCCGGTCAAGAGGGCACAGCCGATCATGCCCTCCGTATCCTACAAACGGGGCGAGGTCTCCGACGACGTCTTCCCTCGCCATGGTGGTCGCGTGACTCCGTCGCATCCCGGTTGTCGTCGTCAGCAGTGTCAGCTCGGATTTGAGCCGCACCAGTCACCCATCAGGATCAAGGCGTGGGAGCGAGCCCCGTCGGGGATCCACTCCAGCCCCTGGCACCTCGTGCCCCAGACAACCGTCGGTTCCCGGCCGTGTCCAGCATACCTACGCACAGGACGTCTGGCTACCAGCGGGCTGGCGCCAACCCCATCATGGCTCACGGTCGAGGCGTCTCAGTCCCCACGCCAGTGGCGAGGGAGTTGAAGGGGGAAGACCGGGGCTAATCGGGAGTGCGAGGTGTGGCCTCAACCCCTTTGCGAGCTCCCAGCTCCCCCCAGCTCTGCCGCGCCTAGCCAAAAGCGCGGGACAGATCGAATGGCACCTGCGCACGGAGCATGTGATAGCAGGCCCGCGCCAATTTATGGGCCACGGCCTTCAGCGCCACAAGGGGATGCGTCCGTGCCTGCTTGCGCTGATAATACGTGCGAATCACGGCCTCATAGCGAATGGCGAAGTGCGCCGCCTCGATGAACGCCCAGCTTAAATACTTGTTGCCGTTCTTCGTGTTGCCAGCCCCTTTGCGTTTGCCGTTACTCACATGTTCGCTGCCGACACAGCGACAGTAGGAGGCGAAGTGTCCCACGGTCGCAAACCGCCGCAGGTCACCGGCTTCCAGGAGAATGGTGCCCGCCAAGATCGGCCCGATTCCGGGGACGGTCTGTAAGAGCACATAGCCCGGCTGAGTCCGCCCCGCTTCCCGAACCGTGCCCTCAATCGTGTGAATCTCGTGCTCCAGACATTGCAGCACAGCCAACGAACTGCTGACCGATTGCACATGTTCGGGAAATGGCACAAGTGCCTGAATGCCCTCTGGGGTGAGCTGTCGAAGCCGAGGGAGGGAGAGCCGATTGCCAGTCAGTCGTGTCAGCAGGCTTTGTAGGCTCAGCACGACCATGGTCTTGTGCCGAACCAACTGACTGCGCTTCCGCAACAAGTCCCGCACGGCCCGTTCCGCTTTGGGGTAAATGTACCCGGTAGGGAGCAAACCTAGCCGGAGTAAATGGGCTAACCACTGCGCATCGTGTTGATCGTCAACATGCTTGAGCCCACTATACTGCGGCAGGGCTGGTGCATGAGCGAGGTGGACCCGGTACCCTGCTTCCATGAGCCCGTCGACTAACCAGTACCAATTATAGGTGGACTCAACGACCACGCCCTGCAGCGTGGTCTGATACGGTGTTAAGGCCGTGAAGATCACGGCCAGGTCATTGCGGAGGCGTTTCTGATACAGCACTCGATCCGCTTCATCAATCACGACCAGCACACTATTCGTGGCATGGAGATCAATGCCCGCATAACACATCATCGCAACCTCCTCGGTTAAAGTGGATGAGCCCGTCGCGTTAGCAACGACTCTACTCTTCAAGAGAGGAGCCTTCGAGATGATTATCGGGAGTCTCGCATAGGGTGCAGCATCACGCAATGACAGAAGTGTGCGTACGGGGGCTGGCTTCCACCATCACATACCCAGCTCTTCTCGTATTCCTCTCTGCAGGAACAAGGGAGGTATTACCCTCCGGCGAAGACCGGGCGAAACCCTGCCTCGGTAAGAATACGCGCGACGGCGTCACGCTGATCGCCTTGAATCTCGATCCGTCCCTCTTTGACCGTGCCGCCTGCGCCGCAGGCTTTCTGCATCTGCTTCGCGAGGCGTTCTTTCTCCGCCTGACCAATCCCAACAAACCCTGTGACCACCGTCACGGTCTTGCCCCCGCGATGCGCCGTCTGGCGAAGGATGTCCACACGGCCACGATTCCTCTTCGGCACGTCGGAGGCCGGAGCGCTCTGGCTGCAAATAGATTGCGTTGATGAAGCACGTGGCAGTTCTGCCTGCTTCAAGGCGACGAAAGGACTTGTCCACTTGATCGGCCCACCATCGGTTGGAACGCGTTTATGTTCTTTCATAGGACAACTACTCGAAGAGAGCCTACAGGGATGAGAGGTATTCGACAAGGGGCTGAAGCTGGATCTCCAAGCCATGAGAATCGCACGCATAGCCAGTTACTGATCTTGCCCCGTATCTGCCCCCATCGTTGTTGCCATCACACTGCTTCGATGAGTCGAGAGACAGCAGGAATCACGCAGTTGTTGCACACACAGGATGTCCGTTATCGTGGTGACGTCAGATTTCGATGAAAGACATTTATCGGGAGGATGATAGATGGTCGTGGGCACTTTTATCTAGCTTGACTTCAACCATCTTTCAATACATCGGAATAATCTCAATAACTAGCTCACCTTCCTCCTCTCACTTGCCGGCACATTAGTGATAGACTACTAAGGTACCTGTCGACTTGCTGAAGGCGGCTTCAACCCACTACGCACGTTGGGATCAATTTGAATCACACTGAGCTAGCTCGACGCGTCATATCATGTCGTGTTGTCCATGCCTCTGGCTCATACTTAAGCCTACCTTCAATACGGCCGACATCATGAGTGGCAAGAACCGCCACCGACCATACTTGAGAACCACACCTCGACAAAGGGAGCCATGGTGATGAACGCACAACTCGATCAAACCTGTGTCAATACGATCCGTACCCTTTCCATGGATGCCGTGCAGCAAGCCAACTCCGGCCACCCGGGAACACCGATGGCCATGGCCCCGGTTGCCTACTGTCTCTGGCAGCGAGTCATGCGGTTCGATCCGAACGATCCGATTTGGCCGAACCGCGATCGGTTCGTGCTCTCGATGGGACATGCCTCGATGCTCCTCTACTCCCTGCTGCATCTGACGGGAGTGAAGGCGGTGAATCCTCAGTACGAACGGCTAGGCGAACTCTCCGTGCAACTGGACGACCTCAAACGATTCCGCCAGCTCAACAGCAAGTGTGCCGGACACCCGGAATACCGCTGGACCTCCGGCGTGGAGACGACGACTGGTCCGCTTGGGCAAGGCATTGCCACCAGTGTGGGAATGGCGATCGCTGCCCAGTGGCAAGGGCACTATTTCAACCGTCCAGGCTTCGACATATTCGCCTACAACGTCTACGCCCTCTGCGGCGACGGCTGCATGATGGAAGGGGTCGCTGCCGAAGCGGCCTCCTTGGCGGCGCATCTGAAACTGTCCAACCTCTGCTGGATCTACGATAATAATAAGATCACGATCGAAGGCCACACCGAGTGGGCCTTCAGCGAGGACGTGGCTACCAGATTCATCGGCTATGGATGGAACGTCACCCGAGTCGGTGACGCCAACGATCTCGACATGCTCGAACGGGCCTTGGCGACGTTCAAACAGGAAGCCGGGCGACCGACCTTGATCATCGTCGATAGCCACATCGCCTACGGTTCACCAAATAAGCAAGATACCCACGCGGCGCACGGCGAACCCCTCGGCGAGGAAGAAATCAGACTGACCAAACGGAACTACGGCTGGCCCGAACAGGAAAAGTTTCTGGTGCCGGATGGCGTCCGGGAGCATTTTCAGCAGGGCATGGGCAAGCGCGGGCACGAGGCGCGCACAGCCTGGATGGCAACGTTCGAGGAGTATCAGAAGCAATTTCCCCAACTCGCCAAGCATCTTTCCAATATGCAGCAGCGTCAACTGCCGGACGGATGGGACAAGGAGCTGCCCCTGTTCCCTCCCGACGCCAAAGGCCTGGCCGGACGCGATGCCTCTGCCAAGGTCCTCAATACCCTGGCAAAAAATGTCCCCTGGCTCTTGGGAGGCTCAGCGGATCTGGCTCCTTCCACCAAGACTCGCTTGACCTTCGAGGGGGCCGGTGATTTCACTGCGAAGGATCGCGGTGGCCGCAACCTACACTTCGGGGTCAGAGAGCATGCCATGGGCTCCGTGCTCAATGGGCTCTCCCTCTCCAAAGTGCGCCCCTACGGTTCCGGGTTCCTGATCTTCAGCGACTACAGCCGAGGTGCGATCCGATTGAGCGCGCTGATGGAAGTCCCCGTCATCCACATTTTCACGCACGATTCGATCGGGGTCGGCGAGGATGGACCGACACATCAGCCTATTGAGCAGCTCGCGTCACTGCGCGCCATTCCGAATCTCATCGTCCTGCGCCCTGCTGATGCGAACGAGGTCGCAGAAGCCTGGCGCGTCATCATGCAGTTGAAACATGAACCGGTCGCGTTGATCCTGACCAGACAAGCCCTTCCGACGATCGACCGCGCCACCCATGCCGCCGCATCCGGTGTGGCAAAAGGCGCTTATATATTAGCGGACGTTCCTGGAGGGAAACCGGACGTACTGCTGCTCGCGAGCGGCAGTGAAGTCTCGCTATGCCTGGAGGCCGCACAGCAATTGAACGCTGAAGGAATCAAGGCCCGTGTGGTGAGCATGCCCTCATGGGAACTCTTCGAACATCAACCGCAGGCCTATCGCGACAGCGTCATTCCTCCGAACGTGACGGCGCGGGTCTGTGTGGAACAGGCCTCCACGTTTGGCTGGGCACGGTATGCGGGGCTGACCGGCGAGATCATCGGCATGAAGACGTTCGGTGCATCCGCGCCCCTCAAGGAACTCCAAAAGAAATTCGGCTTCACGACGGTCAACGTCGTAGCGGCGGCAAAAGGGCAGCTTTACTGAAAAGCGAAAGCGGCCTAATGTGTCTGGAGCTATTCTCTATCTTGCTGCCACCCCTTGACCCGACACAGATTCGAGCTTCCCGAATCTGTGTCGGCAGGAATGACAGCCTAGAATCGGAACGTCTGCCCATCCCCAAGCGATAAATCCCTGCTCCACCGAGTCCAGTAGCGATTCCGGGGTCAGCTGCCCATCTCCACCAATGTCATCACTCACGGTTGGCATCGTACTACTACGCAATGCGGCTCTTGCAGTTCTTCAGGACTTCGTCCATGCTACCCAACATGAACCCGATAAACACCGTATATCACAGGCCGTCATCAGTATGGTTTTCATTCTCATTAGGAGGCCTCACCATGATACCGACTTTATCTCTGCGCACGAGCCTCATCGCGACTCTGTTGATGCTGTCCGGGTGCGGGTTGAATATATTTTCCAGTCCCAAGTCACCAGTCGTGATCGACGATATCGAAAGTCGGGTGGGAACGTTGGCCGTGAGTGCCGATCGGCGGGTGGTCCTGGTGCGGCTCGAGGAGAATGCTGCGAGTGAGGCTGGTCGATTTTGCGCGGAGCCGCCGCTCGACGTAGACCAGAATGTCACGAATGCCTTAGCAGCCATACGCGACCTCTCAACCGACAAGCTCGATGCGAGCGTGAAAGAAGAATTGACCCGCACGTTCTCGCAAATTTCTCATACCCTTGTTAAGCGCACGCAGGGTCTTCAACTGTACAGAGCGGCTATGTACAACCTCTGCCAGAACTATCTCAACCATGCCATCAAGGAAGAGACCCTCCAAGCACAGGCCACAAAAATCTTGGAGCTGTCGGTGAAGTTGATCGAACTGGAGCTCGGACGGGCCCCAGCCAAAATAAGCAAGCCCGTTCTGCATGCTCCTGCCGCAGCGCGCCGGTAGGTTTCGAACGAGAGCACAGGCCGCTCACGGACATGGTGGCTGAACTGCCTGCGTGATTAGTGGTTGTATCAGAGGGCGCCTACGGCAACTGGGTGCCGTCTGCATGAGCGTATTGCACTGGGTTGGGAAGAGCCAACGACGACGGTGGCACAGTCTCGTCCCCGTCACTTCGCCGGATGCGCAATCAGCGGCCGACCATCTGAAGATAGTTTTGATAATGCAGATTTCAGGATTACGCCGATCAGTCTGGAGTAACGGTATCTTGGTCCTAACCAAGCACTACAGATATACACCCGTGTGCCACCTATCGAGACCGCACCATCGGCAGCTCGCGTGACCCGTCTGCGGCTTGCTGGATCTGCAAACGTTCGAGGCGAGAGGCTTCAAACACATTGTGCAGCATCTCATCCGACACCTGCGTCAGCTGCGCCGCCGCATCTTTCATGTCGGCATGCTCGACCAAGCGCGACACCACCTCAGCCTTCGTCGCACCCTTCTTCTGGCCCATGAAGGGTTTGAGCAGGAGATAGAGCACATCTCGGATCGGCATATAACGAAAAAAACGACGGAGAAGCTGAAAGGTCTGACGGGGGTAATGGATAAGTTTGTAGCGAAAGAGCTTTTTGATCCCCGCCTGTCTGACGCGGTTGATTGTTTCGCCTGAGAGGCAAGTCGGATCGATTTCTGAACATTTGAAATACTTGTACCAATCTGTAGTTTCGTTGACCAACCCGCGTTTGACGTATTCCTGCCACAGAGGTGTCCCCCGATAGACGCAGAGTCGGTTGAATCCAAACGTATCAAGCGGCAGGGCCGACGCGAAGTCGAAGGTAGCTTCCATATCTTCGATCGTCTCGTCCGGATTGCCCACAGTGAAGAACCCATGTACTATTTCCACGCCGGCTTTTTTCGCGTTTTTAACGGCGGTTGTGACCTGATCCAGCGTCTGTTCCTTCTTCAACCGATCGAGAATCTTCTGACTGCCGCTTTCAATCCCGAACATCATCGCGCCGCAATTGGCCTTCGCCATGGCGGGAAACAGATGTTGGGCCACCGAATCGACACGCCCCTCGATGCCCCACCGTATTGACAGCTTCGCATCCATGATTCCGTTACAAATCGCTTCGATCCGCTTGGGCTGAAGCAAAAAGTGATCGTCGACAAACCCGACGGACTCGTAGCCGAGTGCTTCGAGATGCTTGAGCTCTGCGACTACATGCTGAGGACTACGGGCTCGCCACTTCCCCTCGTTGAAGATCGGAATGTCGCAGAAGATGCAGGGCCAGGGACATCCCCGGGACGTTTGCATCGTTGTGAACCGTCTCATGGAGAGCACGACCGGAACATCCAGTGGCATGGATTCAACATAGTCGAGTTCCAGGCTCTCGCGATCCGGAAAGGGCCACTGATCCAGGTGCCGCTCGGTGGGACGATTCGGATTCTGGACGACCTGGCCATCCTTCATCCAAGTCAGGCTTGCGACAGCTTGGGGGGTTTCCAAGTTCGCCAACAGATCGAGCAGCAACTGCTCACCGTCGCCACGACAGACAAAATCGACTTCGGGACATTGTAGTTTCACCAACGAGGCATTCAGGCTAGCAAACACCCCACCGAAGGCGAGCTTGACTTTTTGGTTGGTCGCACGAATTTCTCGCGCCAACATCTTGGCGTAGGGATAGCTCGTGGTACTGAGAAAACTAAGCCCGACGAGCACCGGTTGCTCCCGGTTGATCCGGTCAATGATGACCTGGTTCGGCGTATCGGGGTTCGCTTGATCAAAAAGCACACATTCGTGCCCTGCCTGTTTGATCACGGATGACAAGGACATGATCCCAATTGGAGGGAAGCCCATCACACGGACGTTGCCGTTCGCAGCCCGTGTCTTCGCGGGAAGTGCATAAAACTGTGGATCACGAACGTGAATGAGAAAAACGAGCAGACAAACTCCTTGATCCGATCTCGATCACACACGGAGGGAATGTTGACGGAGTGAGTGAAAGGAATTGGGAAGGAACGGGCACATCAAACGTGGTGACTGCACCGTACCATCCGCTCATTCCCCTGTCAACGCACCTTGCCCACCCGCTCACTCCATCAGTCTTGTTGATGACCATTGCACGAGGTCGAGAATCTCGACGACTTTCAGACCTACAGCATGGCAGTTAGGACGTCGGCGCCGGATCCTTATACCCGATGTAGTTTCCAGACCAGTGGGCATATCGTCGATTGACCCATGTGCGGACTTCCTCTTTCTGTAATTCTCCATACCGCTTCTGAATGACCGAACCGAACGTCGCCAAATCCCCCCGGATCTCCGTCAAATCCTCCGCAGTAATCTTTGACCAGTAATCCTTGAGCGGTGTTTTCAATTGATTCCAGAACTGCCCAAACTGTTCCTGATTCATCAAGGGCTCCTTGGTAAGAGGGTGGAAGCCTCCGATCCTCGCCGACCGCCCCCCACACTGGGACAAGCCATCGGGCGAATACGGGCGGAGACTCAGCGTAAAAGCGGCGGACACTAGAGAATCAGACGCGCGAGGAAGGGAGCGATGCGCGAGAGATAAGATAGTCGGCGTGGCTCAGTACGTGTCGCTTACCCTACAGGGCCAACCAAGGTCATGTCAATGGAGTCACGCGTGAATGCATTCATGCGTGATAAGTAACAGGCGATGTAGAGACATTCCGTGTCGGCGATGTTACAGAGTTAAGATAGGCATGCCACCACAACACTATGGGATTGCCTTGAAGGTCGAGATGTGCACAGGATGCACCTACAATTAGGGTGAAAACACCGAACTAGACAATACCATCATTTTAAGCACTGAACGCGTCGGTACTGGCTCAATGATTAGCAGTATTCGCACATTCCTAAGACTGGAGTCCGCCAGCGGCATTCTACTGATTCTTGCCGCAGCACTCGCCATGCTGTGCGCCAATACCGGCCTGAAGCATCTGTATGAGAGCCTTCTACAGATTCAGGCCGGAGTTCAGTTTGGGGAGTTCCAGATTCAGAAACCCCTTCTCCTCTGGATCAATGATGGCCTGATGGTGCTGTTTTTCTTTGTAGTCGGGATGGAGTTAAAACGGGAGCTCCTGGAGGGGGAACTCTCCGATATGGCGAATGTGAGGCTACCGGCGCTGGGCGCTCTCGGCGGGATGGTAGTTCCCGGACTCATCTATTGGTGGATCAATTATGACAATCCCGCTGGTATGGCTGGCTGGGCTATTCCTATCGCCACCGATACGGCCTTCTCCTTGGGCATTCTCTCTCTGTTGGGTCGGCGAGTTCCCCTTTCACTAAAGATATTTCTGGTCTCACTCGCAATTTTCGATGATGTCGGTGCCATTCTGATCATTGCCTTCTTTTTTTCCGCACATCTCTCCGCGACGATGATGTGGACCGCGAGCCTCTGCCTTCTGGTCCTTTTCCTTCTTAACCGGAACGGCGTGACGACCATTCCCCTCTATGCCTTGGTCGGCCTTGTGATGTGGGCTGCGGTGTTGAAGTCCGGCGTGCACGCGACTTTGGCCGGCATCCTTCTGGCAATATTTATTCCCCTCACTGACAGGAGAAACAGGACTCATTCTCCGCTTCGAACTCTGGAACAGGAACTTCACACCGCAGTGGCCTTTGTCACGTTGCCCCTGTTTGTCTTCTTCAATGCCGGAATCTCTCTGAGCGAGGTGTCCCTGGAAAGTCTCATGCACCCGGTCTCCTTGGGCATCACGCTAGGATTATTTCTCGGCAAGCCACTGGGCGTCTTTCTATTCTGCAAGGCTGGGATCCAGCTGGGGATTGCCCGTCTGCCGATGGGACTCACAGCGATCCAGCTGTGTGGCGTTGCCATCCTGTGTGGTATCGGGTTTACCATGAGTCTATTTATCGGTGCCCTCGCCTTTGAAGAACTACAGCGGCCTGCGTTGTTCGATGAACGTATTGGAATCCTCCTCGGATCGCTCCTCTCGGCGATGGCCGGATATCTGGTACTCTGGCTGACACTCGGCGCAACCTCGTCGCGAGCAGAGACAGTTGAATGAACACGAGCCTCACTCATGCCGATCCGTTCTCAGCCCCACAACTGTGGTAACCCGTCGGAAACTATCGCAATCTAAACATCTTGTTGCCTATCAAAACTTCACTCAATCATAAAGTTTGACTCCCCCACAAGGCGGCTGTTACACTTATTGTTCTTCAAATTTGCTGTCTCTCCGCGCACTCCTCGTACTCACTCTCCGTCTTCGCGCGATAGCATACTGTTCTCATACTCGTCTCATTGGATGGCATGTGCCGCCGTTCGGAGCTGAGTAGACTCAGTGTCGGCAGGACGACAGAGCCACCAGGCTCCTCCGGTTGAGGAGTCTGTCGTCGAGGCTCCTGTCCATACCCTAAGGAGTTGTCATGAGTTTCTATTCGACTCCGCGCGTTCAGAAAAAACTCAAGAAATCTACCCCTAAAAAACCGAAGATCCGGTGGCACCTCCTAGGGCTGTCTGATCCAATCCCGCGCCATAGCGCATCCTCCATTGACGTCATTCGGCAAGGAGTCGCTTCGCTAGCGAAGGAGTATCCGTTTGCGTTGCATGAGGTGGATGGGACACCAATTATGAGGCAGAAACCAAACTCTCGCCGAAGCAAGGCGCACTGAACAGGCACGCGACCATCTATACACCACTCGTCTCTTACACGCAAAATAGAGTTAGCACACCAATGTCTCTCTTTCAGACTTCCGTCCAATGGTTCGTTCAGAATCCCCTCACTGCCGTGACTGCCCTGTACATTACTGCAGTCATCAGCGTCGTCGTCTACACCTATTTTGAGATGCGAGATCAGCACTAATCTCGTGAGTACCTGCGACAGCGTTACGAGGAGAAGAATGAGCACTTGTGTCGTGTATGTGGGAGGTCTGTCAGAAGATGCGTCCGATGATCACCTCCGCGCACTATTGGAAGCGTATGGCGAGGTAGCACACGCCTCTGTCGTTCGATACAAACGCAGCAAGAAATCCGCCGGCTATGGATTCGTGCAATTGGGTTCGCGCGAAGAAGCTCTAAGAGCGGTGAAAGCGCTGGACGGAACACGGTTGATGAACAACCGTTTGCGACTCTTCGTCACAGGAGCTCTGGAGCGCTGACCATGGCGGACTCCAGTACGACCACGACTGCGGGGGATGTTGAGACAGCCTTGGGAACATGGCCATTCAAGTCATTGAGACGCAATGAGAGCACCGAAGGAACAACCCCGAGTGGAATCTCCACATCTGACTACTGAACAAGTCCTATGACGGCCTATGTCGATACGGTTTTAGAAAGCTTCAGGGCACAAGGACATGCTGTTGATGATCAGTCCACAAGATGGTGGAGTTGAAGCAGCAGTGAAGATTTTCAGGAAGATTAAATAGGCGGCAGGTCCGAGTTAGGGGATGCTCGAAATGCCCCAATGAGGCGAAATTCATCCTCTGATTGGTTCTCTGCCAATTACAACTGCCCCTATCATCCTTCTGGATAACAGCCTTCATGCGTCCCACAGCTTTTGAAGCCGTGATTCGGTCGAAATCTGGAGATGTGACAACTAGACGATCAAGAGACGACCTCACGCCAGTTCTCTCGCTCATCCTCCTGCGTGTTTTTCATTGAATTTGACAAGGGTCCGGCTGTCTCTGACTGGGACGACTCGACTTCACTACCCTACCAATCAATTCCCAAATCCGCATCCCACCCCTCTGTCATGACCGGTAGAGGTCTCGTAAGACATAGGTAGCACAAATCAAGGCTACGGCGACAAACACATTGATACCAAGATCCATGAGCTGTCGATTAAATACTAAATCTAATTCATTCATATATGAAATTTGTGATCAGTTGTTAGAATGTGTCGTCTTGACGCAATTACGCAGATCGACAGAAACGGTTTCGTCCACCCTGGCCCCTGGTTCATGAACCCATCGAGACCGTGTACGACTGTGCCTTCTGGAGTTGTTGCTATCATGATGTTTTGTGAGCCCACATCTAAAGACACGACTCCTGTGAAATCGCTATTCGCATATTCATAGCCAGACTCGATGATCGTTGTGCTTCGAATAAACGGGAGAGACTGAGAAATCAGACGCGCCGGAGTGGGGAGGGAATGCGCGAGAGATAGGGCAGCCGACGCGGCTCAGTACGTCATAGAATCACCTTGATCGCATCCGACACCAGAGTCAAGCCGTATTAGGGGTTAGAACGTATTGTGGCACCAAGATCGTCTGCGACGCATTCATGGCTTAGATTTGAACCCATCTCCATACAATCGATTCTTTGTGATGTCGACCCATTACAATGCAGTCGCAGCACCCAAAAGATTCGAATCAGGGGCAAGCTGTGCGTTGTCTTCTCAGAATCATGTGCCTACTGTCGGATGGAACGTCGGTTATTAATAGAACCAGTACCTTGAGTGAGCTTAGTAGTTCGTTTGTCTTGTCTTGTCTTGACTCGATCTATTTCTAGCCCACGAAGTGCATTCATGTTGCTCCGCTCTTTCTGACAGGTCCTGCCCCACTTGCACGGACACCTAGGCTCAGGACTCATTCAGTTTGCAGGTTTCTTCAGGCAATGATCTGTGCGTCGCTATGGCTGGAGGTGGTCATGAGTGACATGGTTTTATTGAGCAGGCAGCAGGTGAACCGGATCACGCCCTATTTCCCAGTGCCACACGGCATCCCGCGCGTAGATGACCTGCGAGTGATCAGCGGAATTATCTATGGAATCCGACATGGTCTGCAATGGAAAGACGCGCCGAAGGCCTATGGCCCGCACAAGACACTCTACAATCGGTTTGTACGGTGGAGCCGAGTGGGGATCTTTCACAAGATCTTCCGCGAGTTGTCGCGACAGTCCGGGACCAGAGACTGTCTCATGATTGACGCCACCCATCTGAAAGCCCACCGAACGGCAGCGAGTCTCTTGAGAAGGGGGCAGTCCCCCGCTGTATTGGCCGCATGAAGGGTGGCCTACATTCGAAGCTCCATGCAGTGTGCGACGACGCGGGCAAGCCGATGCACCTGTTGCTAACAGCCGAGCACACCAGCGATGACACCGGTGCGCGATGCCTGCTGCCCAGTCTTTCCAATGCCAAACATCCGATCGCCGACCGCGGCTATGATGCGGATTGGTTCGTTACCGCCCGTAAACAGCAGGGTATCACCTCATGCATTCCGCCGCGTAAGAACCGAACGACCCGGCGCCGCTACAGCACAACTCTCTACAAACAACGCCACAACACCGAGATCGTATTTGGTCGGATCAAGGATTGGCGTCGGGTTGCCATGCGCTACGATCGCTGCGCCCACACCTTCTTCTCATCGATCTGTCTCGCTGCAACCGTTATCTTTTATCTGAAAGAATGAGTCCTGAGCCTAGCGAAGGCTCATACTGAGCCAGAAGGGTGTCATGGGAGAACGACGGAGGTGTACAATCGAGTACAAGCGTGAAGCTGTGGCGATGCTCGATGCTCCAGGGGTGACCGTGCATCAGATCACGACAGAACTCGGCATCGGAGCAACTGCTTTGGGGCGATGGCGACGGAAGTTGCGTTAGGCTTCCACGCAGGCGTTTGATCTTCCCCTGATTTCGTGGACACCAAGTTATGCAACGGTCGCCCTCGCTTCATACTCAGCGGGAGGCTGAGCTCGAATTGGGGTTGGGTTAACCACGAGATCTGATTGGACGGCCGCCTGCCTTCTGTTCCTCCTCACTGAACCAGCGAGGAGGCCTGAGCTGCCTCAGGCATGAGCCACGAAGAGGGTGGAGCCACATGGCAACCACGAGATCTGTGATCGTCTCGTAGGACATGCGTGGGTACCAACGATGTTCTGGGGACAATCATTGGCCAGGGGCAGGAGCGCCTACGTCTCTTTGCCTTGATCCTGGTGGGTGACTGGTGCGACTCAGGATACGCAGTCGACACCGTAACCAGAGAACACTCAGATGCAGTGCATAGGAGTCGCTGGCGATCGTGAGAGGACATCATCGGAGTAACTACGGATGTGCAGAACCAGAGGAGAGGTGTGCCCACTTGAGCGGAGCCTTCTAATGGGCGACACCTTCTCCTTTGCCTCTTTACCATGACATACCGACGCCCATTGAGAGCGGAGCAAGATCATCATGATCGCAATACCTGCCCCCCTCTATGCCCCCACTGAGATGATGAACGTGACATGCTGGACATGTCAGAGATGTATTCGTTCCTTGTCGCGGTCCCTGGTTAGAATTTGAAGACCAGCTTCCTCAACATAATGATCGCCGTGGGAATCGCTGCTCCATACCCTGCCCATTCCGCCTGTTTCTGCCAGGCCATGTCCGCTTTTCGTTGCCGTTCTTCTTCGATCTCTTTCTGGAGCGCGGCGTTTTGTTCTTGCAACAATTCGGTCTCTTTCTTCCTCGTCTCGTTCAGCCCCTCCAACGTTTCAACATAGCTTCTCTGTTTCTCGAATATGTCCTTATACTTCGTCAACCACTCTTGCGACTCGGCAAGAAACTGCTTGTTCTGCTTGACCTCACCCAGCACTTTGATGAACTGGTCACGCGGCACCGCAACGATTTTCTCCTCAGCCTGGGCGATGGCAGGGACCAACAGTATGGCAAGCAGCAGGAAGATCATGATGTATGTTCCTCCACCTTGAGGTACCAATCGAATTGTGTTTTCCTAGTATGACGATCATTGTATTCAACATGAGCAACGTGACGATGAACGACGTTCGGCGAATGAACAGAGGTCATTGGCACTCCTTAACCGTGACATCGACTCCCAAGGTCTCCTTCGCCAGCTGTACCAAACCCGCATCCGTCTTCGTTTTCTTCTCTACGGTCTGTTTCAGTTCCTTCTTGGGAGCATTCATCGCGTCAATTGCACGCGCATAGGCAGCCAATTGTTGGTGCTGCTGCCCAAGCTCGCGTTTCTGGCTCTGGGTGAGATCTTCTTTTTCTTTGATAATCTCCTGAAGGCGTTGAATCTGTTGTTGGAGCTGTTGGTTCTCTGTATTGAGTTCGCCGTTGGTTTGATGCAAGTGGCTATTCTCTTGATTGAGTGTGAAATTAGCTTCGTGAAGCTCGCCATTCTCTCGATTGAGAATAAAATTGGCGTTGTGAAGATTGCCATTCTCTTGATTGAGTTTGTAATTAGATTTGTGAAGCTGGCCATATTGACCATTGAGCAGATCATACTGAGCGTTGAGCTGGTCATTCTCCGCAATGAGCTCGAGATTCTTCTGCTCCAGCACCACCTGGAACCCAGCTACCGGGGCGACGTCGATTGCGGCTTCGACCGGCTCAGGCGCAAATGCGTTCGTCTCGTTCTTCAGGTTCGATATTACGGCCTGCCCAATGAAGAAGAGGACCACCGCAGCGGCGAGGCTATAGCTCCAGGCATGGGATTTAAGATGATTCAGCATGCATCACCCTCTTTGAACCTAATTCTCTGCCGACTGCCACCAATTCCAATTGCTGAAACGCATAACACCCCGTAACCACCAGCGAGATTATGCCAGCAAAGTCTTTTCCCTTGCTCAGATCATCTTTCTGCACGTCTTGGAACGAACAATGGAACTCCTCTTTCCGATGGCCTCATTATTATTCTCCTAATCTTCTTTTTACGTCAAGAGTGTCGAGTAGGTTTTGTACGCACTACAGCAATTATGCTTATTGCTGTTTAATAATCACCACTTACGTACGAACGTTTCTCATGAGAGGACAAAATGTTACAGATGATGACCTACAGGACTTGAAACAGGTACGGTGCCACGCGATGTGGCTCGTCTAATGATCGCATAATCCAGCATTGCACGATTGGCTATGAGGCCCTTTGTCATTCCCCCTGAGTTCTTACGGGAATCATCGACGTGCGAATACTTGAATCCCCCACTCTTGCGCCGCAGTCGTAGACACAGGCGCGGCATGGCTGATTTTCTTTGCCACCGTGTCAGGTTCCTCTTCTAGTAACGGCTTTGATGACCCACTACTGATCTTCCCCCAATTTTGTGGACACTAAGTTACGCGACTGCAGTCCTCGCTTCGTACTCGGTCGGGGAGTCATAGCCGAGGATCGAGTGCCGACGCGTCCGATTGTAGAACACCTCGATGTATTCGAAGATGTCCTGTTTCGCTTCCGCTCGTGTGGCATAGTGCAGATGGGTACACGAGTTCCCACTTCAATGTTCCGAAGAAGCTCTCGACACAGGCGCTGTCTCAGCAATTGCCGGTGCGGCTCATGCTGGCCGTGATGCCATCCATGGTGAGCAACTGCTGGTAGGATCTTGCCGCATCCTGGGCGGATCGTCTTGCTACTCATGCGATCCTCCGATTGCATCATTCTCCTCCTTCGTGAGGTGTCTGCACAATCGGGGGAAGGTCACTTCATCACTCTATCGGAATTGTCGTGGCCGGATAAACCCCATTGCCTTTCTACTGGACGCTACGCCAAGTCCAAAAAGAAAAGGCCCGCTGATCTTTCGATCAGCGGGCCTCCGTTGTAACCCGGCAGCGTCCTACTTTCCCACAGCCTCGCGGCGGCAGTAACATCGGCCTTGGAGGGCTTAACTTCCGTGTTCGGTATGGGAACGGGTGGGGCCCCTCCGGTATGGCCACCGGGAACATTCATACTGAATATGTCTTGCGTGAAGGCTAGAAGTGAGAGACGAAAAGCTTTACACGCTTTCGGATATCACTTTGTACGTTTCACGACGCGCACTGTGCGATGCGCGAGACCATGTCTATCAGGAGCAAAGGATGTTAAACCGCACGACCGATTAGTACTGGTTAGCTACAGCGCTCACACGCCTTCCACACCCAGCCTATCAAACTCGTAGTCTACGAGTGGTCTTTAGGTAGCATACGCTACGGGAGAGCTTATCTTGAGGCACGCTTCTCGCTTAGATGCTTTCAGCGATTATCGCTACCGGACATAGCTACCCGGCACTGCCGTTGGCACGACAACCGGCACACTAGCGGTCCGTCCTTCACAGTCCTCTCGTACTAGTGAAAGCCCCTCTCAACTCTCCTGCGCCCACAACAGATAGGGACCGAACTGTCTCACGACGTTCTGAACCCAACTCTCGTACCGCTTTAATAGGCGAACAGCCTAACCCTTGGGACCAGCTTCAGCCCCAGGATGCGATGAGTCGACATCGAGGTGCCAAACCTCCCCGTCGATGTGAACTCTTGGGGGAGATCAGCCTGTTATCCCCGGCGTACCTTTTATCCGTTGAGCGATGGCCCTTCCACACAGAACCACCGGATCACTAAGTCCGACTTTCGTCTCTGCTCGAGCTGTCGCTCTCGCAGTCAAGCTCCCTTATGCCTT
>NZ_CZQA01000015.1:0-65000 GCF_001458735.1 Candidatus Nitrospira nitrosa | reverse complement strand
AAAAGTTTTATGTAGTTAATTATGCTGATGGTGCCGTCTCAGCCTCCCGCGAGCTGAACATCGAACAGTGGAAGGTGCACATCACAGGCGCCGTGCAAACCCCGACATCGCTCGGCTGGCGCGATATCTTAAACCGTGATTCATACGATCAGATCTCCACTCTCATGTGCATCGACACCCTGCCCGGCGGCGACAGCATGGGCACAGCGACATGGCGCGGCATCTCGCTGAAGAAATTACTGCTCGACTGTGGTGTTGATACCGAGACAGCGCGCGATGTCGTCTTTCGCGGCATCGACGGCTACGACGACAGCATCCCGTTCACCCGCGCGATGCAGGACGACGTGATGTTGGCATTTCTGATGAACGGCGAGAAGCTCCCCCAAGAGCATGGCTTTCCGCTCCGCCTCCTGGTGCCAGGTCTGTATGGCATCAAGAATGTGAAGTGGATCGTCGAAATCGAAGTCTATCCGGGCGACTATAGGGGCTACTGGCAGCGGAAGGGCTGGACCGACGACGGTACGATCAAAGTCTTTTCCCGCATTGATTCACCGGGACATTATCAAACACTCCGAGGGCCTGAACATACCTTTCGCGGCATCGCGTTCGGCGGGCCGAACAGCATCAGCAAAGTGGAATTGAGTTTTGATGCCGGCCGTACGTGGGCCGACTGCAAGATCGAACCGCCCATGTCGCCCTATTCCTGGGTGATCTGGACGTACATCTGGCACCCGCCAAAACCGGGCAAATTCCAAACCGTCGTGCGCGCCACCGACACGAAGGGGCAACTCCAGATCGCTGAAATCGTGCGCCCCCAGCCGGCCGGCGCCAGTGGGTACCACACCATCATTTCAGAAGTGGAATCAATCGGCTGAAGAGGCCCTCGACTTCGCTCCGAGTCACTCAATCACTCGTGTAGCTCTATTTGCATGGTCCTTTCATGACTGACAAGAGTTCGACCTACAGCCCACATTGAACTGAGATCCAACACCAAGGCATCTCGTCCTTGACGTGCATACACTCTGTATGTACACTCGTCCCGTGAGGTTTGAATGGGACGAAGCCAAACGAGAAACCAATATCGCCAAACACGGAATCGATTTCCTGGATGTACCGGAGATGTTCACCAGCCTGATGTTGGTCGGCACTGACAGTCGCAAAGACTACGGAGAAGCCAGAAAGATCGGATTCGGATTCATTCGCGGGCGGCTCATAGTTGTCGCATTTACTGAGCGTAATCCGAACGTGACTCGAATCATCTCAGCCAGAAAGGCTAACAGACGTGAAAAAGCCCACTACCAGGAAGCGATCGCGGACGAACTGGGCAAGAATTGACGCCCTCAAAAACTCGGAGATTGATACTTCCGATATTCCGGAACAAGGCAAGGCGTTCTTCAAGCGTGCCGTGCTCAGACTCCCAGAACCCAAGACTGCTGTCACTATTCGTTTAGACCGTCAGGTCTTGGAGTGGTTTAAAACAAAGGGACCCGGGTATCAGACAAGAATTAACGCCCTACTCCGCGCGTACATGGAAGCGCATAAGTCGTAACAGCAGTACGGCTGCACCCAACCGGCGCGAGCGGGTACCACACGATCATTGCTGAAGAGCAGAACGCTGAAACAGTTCGCCGGCTTCATTGTCGGTCGTTTGTCCACCTCGACGTATTAACCACACACGCCTCGGGAGTCAAACTCACAGCGGTCTTGACGAACAACCCATTTGAGAATTCTGCGGCAACCGATAGCGGGCCTTCATGAGAATTATCAGCGGTTTCTGAATACCTTACGTACTGGTCTCCATGCCATTGCATCACCCTCACGTGTTCCGACAACTTTATACAGTTTATATCGAGCTCTTATACCTTCAAAGCACACCACCTTGTTGATAGTCTCTCAACTGTTTGCCATGAGAAGCTTGTATCCAAAGTCGTTCATTCGCTCAATTCCCAGGCCCGAACACTGGGATCGCCGACCTCTTCCAAACTTATTTCATGGGGCGCTAAACCAAGAGCAGGAGATCGAGAAGCTTGAGAGATGGTACAAAGAACTCAAGAGCTATCAAAAACTTGATCTGCGAAAACGATTGCGCTCACTTACTTTTAGAGACTTCTGGAGTGCCTATTACGAACTCATGGCATCAAGGATTGCCAAGGAAGTTGGTTCGACATCTATTCAGCACTCCCCGTTGTTAGGCTCAAGACGTCCCGACTTCATCGTTCAGTTTCCTGATGGAAACAAACAAGTATGGGAAGTCGCCACCGCCTACCAAAGAATCGAACGGGAAAATGACGATGATAAGTCGCATGAACTTGCCAGTTGGCTAAATCAGAACTTTGAGCATCAATGGGGAGTTCTTGTAGATGCCGAGCGATTCAACTCCGGTGGGCTTTCGATCAATGGAGCAAGACCAATAGTCCAAGCCTGGCTCGACAAATTGGATAATGGTGGCCCACGGGATGTGGCTATCGGACCGCCTCTCATTAGTTGTCATCTCACCCTAACTGCAAGCCAGCGACATGATATCCGGCGACCCATTGTGGAAGGACTTGCAGGACAAGGAGGAAACATTACCGCCACGGATCAAGTAAGGAATACCCTACGCAAGAAAGTAAAAAAGTATAAAGCTGTCCAAAAGCAAGAACTTCCTCTGATAATCTTTCTCTTCGAAGGTGACAGGCTTCACATTTCGCGAGAATCGTTACAGCGGGCGCTGTGGGGGGAATGGCAATCCCGCATGAATAGAAATACTGGTGAATCGAGTTGGGTGTTAGCACCAGGAGGATTATTCATGCCCGATCAACAAAACACTCCTCAGAACACCAGACTGAGTGCCGTAGTCTATGGCCAACGCCGATGGCATAACAGCGCTCTCCACGCTGCGTTATTTGTCTATCACCACCCTATGGCACGACACCCCCTTCCCGACAGCTATTTTGCCGGACTACCACAGTCATATGTGACCCTTTCAGATTTTGAGTTTAAGGCCCAGTGGAGTCATAGCCCAAAAGGCGAGACCAACTTATTACGACTCGGGTAGCGGGAGGAACACAAGACACTCTGAATTCGTGCTACACCAACAGAATACCAGCTACTGCAACAGCGAGTCTCTCACGATCTGATCTTTGCGGATCTCATATTTCTTTTGATCAATCTTCCCAGCCTTGAAGTCTCCCTCAACTCGATCCTTTCGCATTTCAGGTGATACTCTTAACTCCCGCCTGCTGCTCCCGCTCTGAAAACCCCACCGAGCAGGCAGTCCCTACCGGCGAGCAACCTGTCATACCCGCCACAACATCAAGTCCCCGATTGACAAAGCAAGATTTCTTATAATCAATCCCTTTCTTGATACAAACGTCCCTCCCACATTCATCATTGACCTCCAGGTTACTTTTCTAGTCAACACCCCAGCCTCAAACTCAAACTTTCGACCGACGTGAGTTGGAGTGAAATGTGACAGGGAAACAGAGGGGAACCTGGCGCTATCCCAACATTGATCTGCACGGTCGCCGTAGCGCCTGAAAAACGAGCACTACGACACCGACAGTAATGCAGACATCGGCCACGTTGAAGATCCCGGTACGAAGACTACCGATGCCGATGTTCATGAAATCGATCACACGCCCGTCGTTTATGATGCGGTCGACAAGATTACCCAACCCGCCGCTCAGCACCAGACTCCAGGCAACAACCGTATCGAGAAACATCGGTTGAACAAAGAGCACAACCGCCAAAACTAGGAGACACACGCTAGGGAATACCTGAAAGAGAAAGACCCGTAACCCCTCCGAGAACCCTCCACCGAAGCTCAGGAAAGCCCCGATGTTCTCAGCATATTGGAGGCGGATGGTGTCGTGAAACCACGAGTATGGTGATTGACGCGCCAGGTGCTGACGGGCAGCATCTTTGGTGAGTTGATCACATCCTATCGAAAGGATGAGCAGCAGTAGAAGCAACACACTTTGATTGAAGCGGTGCTTCATTTCTCATTCTACACCACTCCGGTGCGCCCGTAGAGGTCTGACCTCTTTCACACCCCCCAACCTTCACATATCCAGACACGCTCAACACCAAGACCGTGAGACCGCCGTCAGGACGATTAATTTTTGCGTGGACGTCCAACCGGGAGCTTCCCCTTTCGCTTCTTGAAGCGCTTTCCCTTTTCGAGTTTGGTGAGCGTGGATTGGATCGCAGATTCAACGACACCCGTGAGTGTCAGCTTAGGACTCCAATACACGACGGTTCGCAACCGTTCGACCATATCGGCGGAGAGAGAAAGTGTGACCCTCTCCTTGCGCTTTGTTACCCGCTGTTCCTGCTTCATTGGATCATCTCCCTCCCGATGTACTCATGCACACCATTGTTGCATATGCTTTGGATATCATGCGCCGTTCCATGCACGCAAGGGGCATCGGCGGCCTCCCAACAGTATTGCTTCCTCCGTAAGAGCCTCGATTGTCTCATTACGGAACACCCTCAGTTCTCGAACCTGATCGTTCAACGTAACGAGTCCCTCGTGCACAACATGAAGAGGCACCGGCTTGTTCCTCGCTATGCCACGGTCAGCATTGTATGCCTAATACCTACACCCTAATAATACACAAGACATAATTCCGCATGATACCGTTTTTTTACTTGGCCTTGTTTCTTATGGTTCATTCCAATTAAAAGAAATCCCATGGTATTTACAAAACCGCCCCAGCCTCGTCAAAAGGAAATCAGCATAGGGGGGACGCCAATGAAACATCCGCCGGTGCGAAGGAGAGGGTGATGGTCAAACGGAATAGGACCGTGCCAGGGAACATCTTCATGGCGGCCATAGCCCTAGCACTCTTGAGTATGCCATCTTGCAAGTTGCGCCAAAACCTCCTGATTTATCAATCAGAGACTTTCTCGGTCGAGCTTCGAGAACTTCCAGGGGGATACCCTCCAATCAACCATTTTCACCACCCCTACACGATGCCACCTGAGGCGATATTCAATGTCCTAGAATCTTTAACCTATGATGCAGCCACCGTTTTGCCGTTTTCAAAAACTCACCTCAGGAAAGTCTTCACCAGGTCTCAAGCAGAGCAGTTGGCACCAGAACTATCCAAAGCCTTGAGCCTTGCCCCTCCACAGCAGGTCACCGCCTTTACCATCGCCGACACGGAAAAGCCGGATCGGCAGACGACAGGGTTCGTGTTTGTCCTTAACGAAGAGGTCCATCTCATTATCGAAAACCTACGACGACCTCGATACGAAGGAGAGCAGAACACCTATCAGCAACCGGTATCCAACTGGAAGCTGCGGCCAACCGGCATTCAACGGCTCTATACACGTCGCTCGGACGGAAAGGGCACCATGACGAACTGGATCATCACTCCCCTCCGGTAAAGGATCATGAGAGTATGAGACAACACCGACCCTGGTTTCAGCTATCTCCCGATAGCCAGCCCCTCGTACACAATGTCGTAGCGTTAATCACACTCCTGCTCTGCCTAGGCATTCCAAACCTGGTCCTCGCCCAAACCTCCGGCATGCCATCCAAAAGCGGCAAAGAGGATACCGTCGAACAATTGCAAGAGCAGCTTCACCGGATTGAAGAACAGCACCGCAAGGACCTCGCCGACCTGAAAGAGCGTCTCGGGGTGGTTGAACAACAACAGAGCAGCTTGTCGGACGAACTCGCTCAGAACATCCGAGTCGGTGCCTACGGGGCTGTGTGGTTTGAAAGTTTTCAGGATCGACGGTCCACCCATGACGGCAACTTTGAAGTCTTAATTTCAGGACACTTTCACGATCGGATTCGGGTCTACACCGAAATTGATCTGGGGCTTCCCCATGGAACCGCGGATGCAGAACAGGCCTATGTCGATCTTCTCCTTGCACAGGCATTCAATGTCCGTGCGGGGGTATTGCTGATCCCATTCGGCAAGTTTAATCTTGATCACTTCGATCCACGCAGAGATCTCATACGTCCGCCTTCGGTGGCACGCCTGGTGACCCCCACCACCTGGGGCGATTTGGGATTCAGCGCCTTTGGACTCATACCGATCTCAGATAACGTCAAAGCGACCTACGAAGTTCAGGTGATCAACGGACTCACGGATAAGTTTATGGCTACACCAGGCAACATTCCTGACCCAGGCCTGCAAAGTGCGCGAACAGGATTACGCTCAGACAATAACGGCGACAAGGCAGTCGTCGGACGCGCAACCCTAAAATTCTTTGATCAGTACGAAGTAGGACTTTCAGGATACCGTGGAGACTACAAGACCGGCTCTCAAGACCTGATCACTGGCATCGCCTTCGACACTGAATTCAAGCCTCGCAATGTGAAAATATGGGAAAACTTTCAGCTCAGAAGCGAATTCGCACGGTTTGATATTCAAGGCTCACCAACCCTATCAAGCCTCTGGGGGTATTACATCCAGCTCACGTATCGGTTCTGGCCGTCGGTATTGAACTCCACCATCCTGGGACGACACTTCAATAATCCGACATTGGCGCTCGTCGGTCTCTACGGCCGCACCAAGATGAATACGACGGCAAGTCCGACTGGTAGTCTGACCGGCGAACAAATCATCGTCGGATTCAATTATCGCCCGGTCGAGGATTATGTCTTCAAGATGGAGTATCAGTTTAACAACGGCCAATTCAACCAATTCCCGTCCGACGGATTTCTGACATCCATCGCGTGGATCTTCTAGCGGCCATCGCATGACTCGCCCATCCTGTACCAAAACGCGCTGGCTCGAGGCGCTGGCGGTTGCCCTCTTCCTTTGGTCGTTCCCCGCCCTCGCCCAAGCCGATCCCCTCGCCGTTATCGTCCACAAAAGTAATCCCAACACCTCCTTGAGTACGACGGCGATCGCCAGCATGTACCGAGGCGAGACCCTTCACTGGCCAGCAGGCGATCGGATCAAGCTGGTCAATCGTGAGATCGCTGCCGAAGAGAGAAAAACGTTCTATCTGCGAGTGCTGAACGCAAAGCCGGATCAAGTGTTCTATCGCCAAGGGACACCCGTTCCCGTCCAGAGTGTGATCGAACGGTCGGACGAAGCCGTCGTGCGTTTTGTCGGCACCATTGAGGGAGCCATTGGATACATCAGTCTCTCGACACTCAAAGAAATGAACGATGGCCAGATCAGAATCATCCTGATTGTCGATAACCCGTAGCATTACCGCCATGTTGATCCATAAGTGGTTCACACAGTCTCTCACGCACAAGCTGATGGCCCTCTTTTTCGCCGTCTTCTTCTGCGCGGTCTGTGGCTTGACCTACTTCGCCTACACCTCCAGCCGGAATGCAATGTTCCAAGAGTTCAAGATCCGTGGACGGACGCTGGCCAAGGCCATCGCGTCACAATCGCGAACAGATTATCAGGAGCAGGACGTTGAGGGGTTGACATCTCTTCTCCAGTCGCTTGGTGAGGGAGAAGATGTCGTCGCCATCCTCGCCTATCTCCCGTCCAAGGCCCTGTGGATTGAGTTTTCTGGAATCCAACTCACTCCCGAGGACCTGACTTTTCCGGAACTCGGTGATCTATGGGAAAGAGATTTGGTCCTCACCGAAGGGTATCGGATCTCCGCGTTCGGAAGCGCTGTGACTGACGCATCGATTCCTGCAAGGAAAGACAGCTCGGTCTCAGCTCAGCCCCTCGGATGGGTCAGAATCTTTCTGGATCGGAGCGCACTTGAACAACGGCTCAACGAATTGATTCACCAAACCATCGTAACCAGCATGCTGACGCTCTTGTTCGGAGGCGGACTCTTCATCTTTCTGCTCAGACAATCCTTACAGGTCATCGCCCCCCTCACCGACGCCACAAAGAAGGTGGCCGAAGGCGACTTGCACGCCACCGTGCCCGTATCCAGCCGCGATGAGTTGGGTGAGTTGGCAAAATGTTTTAACAGCATGACCGAGCAGTTGTTGCACACCACCGTGTCAAAGAACTACGTGGACAACGTCATACGCTCCATGACTGATCTCTTGATCGTCCTGAATCCCGACGGCACCATACGAAGCGTCAACCATGCCGCCCTCAAGCTGCTCGGGTATGAAGAGCAGGAACTGCTCGACCAAGACGCCACCCTGCTATTTCCGCCACATGACAACCCGCTGTGCGGAGAAACATATCAGAATATGCTTCGACAGGGATCGATTCATCAGATGGCAACGACCTATCTTGCAAAAGACGGGCGCACCGTTCCCATATTCTGGTCTGCAGCCGTCATGCGGGGTGAGGCTGGCCACATCGAAGGAATCGCCTGCGTGGCCAAGGACATGACGGTGCTGAAACAAGAGGAAGAACAAATTCGACTGCAGGGCACAGCACTCGAATCCGCCGCAAATGCCGTCATGATTATGAATCGAATCGGCCGCATCACCTGGGTCAATCCCTCCTTCACCTCATTGACCGGCTATGCATCTGAAGATGTGATCGGCCAAAACATCCGCAACCTGAACGCTGAGCAACGGGACCAACCGTTCTATCAAAACCAGTGGCAGACAATCATGCGCGGCAAGGTATGGCACGGCGAAAGCACCAATCGCAAAAAAGACGGCACCCTCTACACGGAAGAGGAAACGATCACTCCCGTCCGCGACCGGAATGGAGAGATCAGCCACTTCGTCAGTATCAAACAGGATGTCACGAAACGGAAACAAGCGGTGGAGACGATTCAGGATGCACACCAGAAACTGAAAGCGCTCGACCAATTACGGTCACAATTTTTTGCCGATATCAGCCATGAACTCAGGACACCCTTAACCGTGATCAGGGGCGAGGCTGAGGTGACGCTCCGAGGAAAAGACAAACCGATTTCCGAATACCGGAATACCTTGGAACGGATCGTCCAGCTGTCGAGTCAAATGAACAAGTTGGTCGGCGATATCCTGTTCTTGGCTCGGTCGGAATCGGGCACGTTGCAGATGGATCTGAAGCCAACCCCGCTGGCACCGCTTCTTGAAGACGTGCGCCGAGAAACGAACATTCTTGCCCAGTCACGAAACATGGCCGTGACATGTGAAGGGTTGTCGCATGGTGTAATGATGCAGGGGGATACAGAACGACTCAAACAACTCTTCATGATTCTCACGGACAATGCCGTCAAGTACGGACGGAAAGACGGTATGATTGTGATTCGATTAGAAACCGTGGATCGTGAGGCGCATATCACCGTAACCGACAACGGGCTTGGAATTCCCGAAACAGATCTTCCGCATGTCGTCAAACGAGCCTATCGCGTCTGGAGAGGCCGTCCGTCGGCTGTCGGTGGATCCGGGCTTGGTCTGCCGATCGCCAAGTGGATCGCGGAAGCACACCATGGAACGATCTCGATTGCCAGCATTCTCCACCATGGAACCACGGTGACTGTTCGGTTTCCCCTTGATCGCCCCGTGACATCACAATCCGGTAACGAAGCTAATTGGGCTTCACGCACACCATAAAGGACATAACCTAATGGCAGCGACACACATCCTCGTGATCGAAGACGATGAACGCATCTCGAGTTTCATCAAGCGCGGGTTGGAGGCGGAAGGGTATTTGGTGGATGTCGTCCACGACGGTCAAGAAGGCATCCAACGAGGTATGGCCCCCTATGACCTGATCATCCTCGACCTTCTGCTTCCCGACAAAAGCGGGCACGAGGTCTGCCAGGATCTACGCCGCGAACAAATTCATACTCCCATTCTGATTCTGACGGCTAAAGATGCGCTGGAGGACAAACTGAGCGGCTTCGACCACGGAGCGGATGACTATCTCACCAAGCCCTTTGCCTTCGAAGAACTCATCGCCCGCATCAAAGCACTCCTCCGACGTCGCTCCTCCTACAGAGAGGAACCATCCCACTTATTGCAAGTAGCGGATCTCACGCTTGACCAACGCTCCCGCGAAGTGCGCCGAGGGGGCGACGTGATTGCCTTGACCAGGAAAGAATTCGATCTGCTCGCATTCCTGATGTCCAATCCCAACAAAGCACTTAATCGCACATCCATCCTGGAACAGGTCTGGGGCTATCACCATGACACTCTGACCAATACCGTCGATGTGTACATCGGGTACCTGCGAAAAAAACTCGACAGCGGCTCGCAGACAAAACTGATTCAGACCGTGCGAGATTTCGGATACAAGATCTCTGACAATCAACCAGCTTGATCGACCCACTGAGATAATTCCAACTGGGCACGCATCTCAGTTCTTATCAATTTCTCATCTCGCTCTCAGTCGCCTCTCATCTCGTTCACGTACAGTAGCCTCCTGACCATAGTGCGTTTCACGGCACCCAGACAGAGGACAGCTGTGCACATTCTAATCGTGGAAGATGATGAACGGATTGTGAGCTTCATGAAGCGCGGACTTGAAGCTGAATCGTACGAAGTCGCCATCGCGTCAAGCAAAGCGCAAACCCTGGATCTCACCGCAACCTGCACCTACGACGTCATCATCCTCGATATCTTTCTGGGGCCTGATGACGGACTCGACATCTGTCGAGCCCTCAGACAGCGAGGGGTGAGATCCTCCATTCTGCTCATGACGGCCAAGGGAACGGCTGAAATGGAAAAGGCGAGCCGAAGTGCTGGTGCGGATGCCTATCTCGCGAAACCGTTCTGCTTCGACGATCTCATCGCAACCGTCACGCGCCTCGAAGCGAGCGGCGTCCGTAGCGAACGGCGCTGGCCGCCCCTTGAACGGCTGAGAGACTCTACGGAAACAATGGGGGCCGAACCGTTTACGAAATGCGATTCACCTCGTCCAACGAACATGACCTTATCTGAAACGGACAGAACCGAATGTATCAGCACAAGCTTGAGCAGGATATCGGAGCAATCGTGACCAAACGTCTCTTCTATCGAGCCCCAGAGGTTTCAGATAGCGAAGGATGGAACTGAACCTATGCTGATCATGCTCTACTCGCACGACAGTTACGGCCTCGGCCACATTCGCCGAACGCTGGAAATCGCAAGCCAGTTGGTGGAACACATCCCTGATGCTTCGTTGGTTATTTTAACCGGCTCCATGCAGGCCCATACGTATGCGCTGCCGCCCCGCACAGAATACATCAAGCTCCCGACGCTCACCAAAAATGAAGCCGGGCTCTACTGTTCCCGGTCATTGCCTCACCCAATCAATATTACCATCGAGCTGCGGCAGCGAATCATTTGGGAAAGCTTGTGCATGCTGAAACCAGATATTTTTTTGGTTGATAAATCCCCTGCGGGCATTAAAGGCGAATTACTTCCCGCCCTGCGACATTGCAAATCCTTCCTGCCTGAAACCAAGCTCGTACTCGGGATGCGTGACATTGAGGACGATCCCCGTCATGTGGCGGAGGAATGGAATAAATCCGGCGTCATCCCATTACTCGAACATATCTACGACGCCATTTTCCTGTACGGCACCCCCTCGTTGTATGATCCGGTTCAGGAATACGGACTATCATCCTGCATCAAACAGAAGCTCATTCCGTGCGGTTACATCGGCCGAACTCAGCCTTCACGTCCGAAGGAACAAATCCGAAACGAACTGGGGTTGCGTACGGACCGATTCGTGCTCGTCACGCCAGGGGGTGGTGATGACGGGTATGCCATCGTCGACACGCATGTCCGCATGCTGCGCGAGAAGATTCACCCTGGTCGCCACAAGTTTGATTCACTGATCGTCACCGGGCCGTTGATGTGTTCAGATAAACGCCGCGTGTTGAAGCAGGCCGCCGACGAAGATTTGGCCCTCAAAGTTATCGACTTCACCCCACATCTTTACGAGTACTTGCGCGCGGCTGACGTTGTTGTGTCCATGGGCGGGTACAACACCGTCGTAGAAATTTTAACTGCGAACCAACGCGGAATCATCGTGCCCAGGGTCCATCCGCGACTTGAGCAATGTATCCGAGCCGAACGACTAGCAGCCAAGGGCCTACTCAGCATGATTCACCCTACAGAACTCACTCCGGACAGCCTGTTCCGTGCTATCACACGGTCGTTCCAACAGCCACGGCCTCCTCGCCCCCAGGACATCGGCATCCCGCTTAATGGTGCGATCACTGTATCCAAAGCCATGAAACAATTATTCCTTGCGACTCAACAGCACAAGATGACTGCGGCGCACCTCCGTCACTCACCTCGGTTTCGAGAGATCGGAACCGTGGTGGCACAGAAATGGATGGCTTGACCCATGCTCAGCCAGCCCTCGACGAAAACAATTGGGTACCTGGTCAAGGTTTTTCCCAAGGTCTCAGAGACCTTCATTCTTCAAGAAGTCTTAGACTTGGAAGCCCTGGGACTGGACTTGTCGGTCTTCGCCCTTGAGCCGCCTACCGATCCCGTCACCCACGATTTGGTCGGCCAAGTCCGCGCATCGGTCACCTATCTGCCTCGCTCGCTCGGCACCTTGCGCCACAATCCGTTATGGGCCCATCTTCGACTCTTCATCATCTCCCCTCGGCGGTATGTCTCAACCGTTCAATTTTGGCGTCGATCCACCGAGCAGCCCTCGTGGCCAAAGTTTCTCCAGGCCGGTTCACTCGCTGTAGCGCTTCTCAACCAACGCATCGGTCACCTCCACGTCCACTTTGCGAATGCCCCCACGAGCGTCGCTGAACTGGCTCACCGGCTGACAGACATTCCGTACAGCATGACCTGCCACGCAAAGGATATCTTCCTCACGCCACCAGCCACACTCCAACGGAAAATGCACCATGCGGAATTCGTCATTACCTGCACCGAGGATAATCGGCAGTACCTCCAACGTCTGTCGGACAACGGTACCCCGCTGCTTCGTCTCTACCACGGCCTGAATCTGGCCCGATTCGACCGGCTACAGCACGATCATCCTACTGCACCGTCGGCGATCCCCGCGATCATAAGTGTCGCACGTTTTCGAGAAAAGAAAGGGCTACTCACGCTCATCCACGCCTGCCATTTGCTGAACATCCGTGGCTACCGGTTTCACTGCTGCATCGTCGGATTCGGTCCCTTGCAATCCGCTATGGAAGCGCTGATTCAAGAGTTCCATCTCGAACATCTCGTCATGTTGATGGGACAACAACCACTCGAAGAAGTCGTGGGGCTCTACCAGCGTGCCGACATCTTTGCCCTTCCCTGTCAGGTCGCTCAGGACGGCGATCGCGACGGGATTCCGAACGTCCTCATGGAAGCCATGGCATGCCGACTCCCCGTCGTCACGACTGGAGTTTCAGGTATTCCGGAACTTGTCCGACACGATCACAACGGTCTTCTTGTTCCCCAGCGCGACCCTGAAGCGCTAGCGCTGGCCCTCGCCCATCTTCTGGATAATCCGGCAATCCGGCAACGCTTAGGACAAGCCGGGCGTGAGACCATTGAGCAACACTTTTCCTCCGGCTATGCAAGCCACCATCTTAAAGCGCTTTTTCTCACGGGAACGGCACCGACGGATGCAGCGCTATCGCAGCCAGTAGAACCCTTCTCGAATCCAGACCAAGACAAGATAGCAACCCACTCGTCCGACAGCGCGATCGGCTATATCTTGAAGGGATTCCCTCGCCGATCGGAAGCCTTCATCAACAATGAAATTCTGCTCTTGGAGCAGATGGGGCTTCAGCTTCGCCTCTTCTCTGCGTTTCAAGGCGAAACGAACTGTACCGGTCCTCATGGAAAGGCTCTTATTTCACCGCTCACCTATCTGCCCGAAGATAGCGAGAAGACAGACAGCGGATTTCTGTCCTGGCTGATCGCAAATCTTCCCCGATATTGTTCTAGTCATGCTCGACTCATTCGTACCGTTCCGCGCCGATATCTGCATGCCGCATGGGAAGCCTGGATATTGAGCTTGAGCTATAGGAGCAGTTTCTTCTCGTGGCCCAAGAAAGTGTTCTACAAGGATTTTATTCGTGCTGGTGCGATCGCCGACTGCGTTCTCGTTTCAGGAAACATCCGTCATCTGCACGCCCACTTTTGCCATGGCGCGACAACCATGGCGATGTTCGCAAGCATGCTGAGCGACCTCCCCTTCAGCTTTACCGCCCACGCCAAGGACATTTATCTACCTAAACTGAACCCCGGCGATCTGCTGTCACTTAAGCTACGTCGAGCGAAGTTCGTCGTGACCTGCACAGCAGCCAACCATCATCACTTACGGGGTGTCTCCCCACAGAGTGCACCCATACACACCATCTATCATGGAGTCGATACGACGCGTTTCGCTCCCGCCATTGACCGAGAGACGCTGGCAATCCCGACAATCCTGTCGGTCGGACGCTTCGTCGAAAAGAAAGGGTTTCCCTTTTTGATCGAGGCCTGTCGGCTCATTCATGAGCACGGAATCCCGTTCCGCTGCCGGATCGTCGGTGAACCGGATGAGCAGACCGATGTGGTACAGGACCTGATTCGCCGGTATGGGCTTGAAGAAGTAATCTCAATCGAACCGGGTGTGACACAAGACGCGCTCCGTGCGATCTATCAAGAGGCGACGGTCTTCGTACTCCCCTGTCATATCGTGGACAACGGTGATCGAGACGGCATCCCGAACGTCCTCGCCGAAGCCATGGCCTCCGGAGTCCCTGTGATTTCCACATTAGTCTCCGGCATTCCGGAAATTATTGAAGATCGACGTAATGGCCTGCTGGTCGCACCACGCGACCCGGTGGCACTCGCGAAAGCCATCGAAGAACTGTTGGTCGACTCCAACTTCCGCAACAGTCTTGCTCACGCAGGGCGTGAGACGATGTGCCGACTCTTTGACTCGAATCAGACCACGAAACAGCTCTTTGACCTTTTTCGGATGGAAACTGTTGGGACCACCACCAACCACCAGGAAACCCATGCAGCTTGCCACTAGTCAGCACCCTTCAAATGAACAGATGGATTCCCGGCACCTCTTTACAGAACCCTTCCAAGACTTGACCGTTGACGCCTTACTAGACCATTTCCAGACCAGGACGACGATCCACTATTTCCCGGTCCCTGATGCGGGTGAAACGGCACGCCCGAAGATGGACGACATACTGATGAATGAGTTTGAGTTCAACGGCGAACGTCACATCTTTACCGCATCACCGCTCTGGCTCACGAACCTCAGCAGCGACCAGGAATGGCTGATCCTGCTGCATAAATTCTATTACGCCGTCGGGCTCGGTATGGCCTATCGTGAAACAGATGATCGTCGATACGTCGAGAAATGGGTTGATCTCACGAGTTCTTGGATTCGAACGGTTCCGCTCGATTTCCTCCCCAGCGACGTTGCAGGACGGCGGATTCAGAATTGGATCTTCGCGCACTACTATTTTGTGAACGCTACCCTACCGAGCTGCGTCACCCCAGATTTCTATCGTTCTTTTCTGGAATCGCTGCACCACCAGGTCTCGTACCTTCGAGACCATGTCACGCCGTCTCGGAACCACCGGACCTTGGAGCTCTGCGCGATCTTTTTGGCTGCGGTCGTGTTCCCCGAATTCGTTGAATCCCCCGAATGGCTCCGGTGGTCGCGAGATGAGCTGGTCAAAAACATTCAATTTGATCTGCAACCCGATGGTGTCCATTGTGAGCAATCCACCGATTACCACCATTTGGTACTCAAGAACTATCTCTGGATCAATAGGCTGGCGCGCCTCAACCAGATCGAAATGCCGGAGCAGTTTGATCAGCTGATCAGGAAGGCTTTGGAGTTTTCGCTCTATTCCCATCGACCAGACGGCCTGATCCCCGCCCTCAGCGATGGCGATAGCCGCTGTTTCCTGGACCTCTTGCAGCAGGGCTATGACCTCTATGGAGGGGAAGACCTCTTGTACGTCGCGTCGCGAGGAGAAAAAGGACACGCTCCAACTGTGCGATCAAAAGGATTTCCCCATAGCGGCTATTATGTATTGCGAAGCGGCTGGGGTGACCAGGATGCACCCTATGAGGACGAACGCTATTTGATCTTTGATGGCGGACCTCTCGGCGCCGGCAATCATGGACATCTCGATCTATTCAGTTTCGAAGCCTATGCCTATGGCAGACCACTGATCGTGGACCCAGGTCGCTATACCTATGATGAATCAGGCCCCGTCAACTGGCGCGGCATCTTTCGTAGCACCGCCTACCACAATACTGTGCTGGTCGATGGGCGAAATCAAACTCGGTATGAGTGGAAAAGGAATCGGTTCAAGATTTCAGGGCCGGACCCTGAACGAACGGTGGCCGCATTTGTCAGCAAGCCCGGACTCGACTATCTGCATGGTATAGCGCGTAGCTATGAGTATCCGGTGATTCATGAACGGAAGGTGCTGTTCATCAACGGAGAGTACTGGATCATTTTTGACCTCCTGCGTGCAGACGAATCCCACCGGTATGACCTTCACTTCCATTTCGCACCATCCGCACAAGGGGAGGTTTCGCTCTCGCGGTCGCACGACACCTTGTCAGTCTACTCGCCCAAGCTAATCCTTGCACAGCCGCTGGTGCCGACCGTGCGCCCCTCCATCGAGGAAGGTTTTGTCTCCATTTCGTACGGCAAGAAAGAACGGGCGCCGATCGTCCAGCTGACGCAAGATGCCTCAAGCACGTGCTTTCTGACCGTCTTGTACCCCTACAAGCACGAGACACCAAAGATTTCCATCGCTACTCAACAGATCTCTGACATCGTCGGACCGGTGGGAGGAAAACATCGGGCAACTGTGTCTATCACCATCGCTCACACGAATAGCCATCAGTATTGCGATGAACTGGTCTTTATCGAGCATCAAGTCCAAGACAATGCCTCACTCGTGCCTTCCTATACAGATCATGTGTGCGTCACGCGCACAGGCAGCGATGGTCGACCACTATTTCAACATCACGCCTAGCCATGATGAATAACACCGTGATCCCGACAACAGGGACATCTCGAACTTCTCAGCGTGATGGACGTGACGACATTCCAATGGATGTCCGACTGCCACAGCTTTCGATGATCTTAGACACAGAAGCCATGAGAAAGACGTTGTGGAATGGCATGTTCGACTCGGCCAGTGTTCGAGACCGATTCCTGATCCGGCAGTGCGACATTATCCAGATCCGGTACAAACCGACATCGTCCTGCATGGTCAGCTATCGCCTGAACGTCGAGAACGTCGAAACGGGAGAGAGAGGGGAACAGATTCTCTGCGGCCGTGCGTTCCCGGACGGCCGCTCGCTGCCACAATGGGAAAAGGCCTCGACACGGGCCCTCGTGCAGCCGAGATTCGGGAAGCCACTGATCCATCTTCCCGAGGTCGAGATGGTTCTCTGGAGCTTTCCAAACGATCGCAAGATGCACACACTGCCGGCCTCCAGCCACGCAGCCTTCAGCACATCGAACATTCCGCCCAGCTGGATCCTGGCGCATGTAGGCACAGGCTGGCAGGTGGCCGATACCAAATCCCGTGTGATGCACTATGTCGGGGAACACACCTGCACGGTGCAGACATCATTTGAACTGATTCACTCATCCCAGGAGACGAGGCAGACACTGACGATCTTCGGTAAGACTTATTACAACGAAGAAGGGGCTCAGACAGATCTGGTGATGCGGCAACTCTGGGACAGTGAGGCCCGACGCAGTGGGCGGCTCGGACTCGCGCGGCCGGTGTGGTATGACACACGCCTCAAAACCCTCTGGCAAGAAGGTATTCAGGGCACTACGCTGGAGAACCACTCCATTGAAACCCCAGCCGGCATTACCCTTCTGAAGAAAGCGGCCCACACCGTCGCCACGTTCCACACAACCCCTTTGTCGAATATTCCGTCTACCCCAGTGTTGGAGCTACTCGACAAGCTCGAAGTCGTTGGATCCATCTTGATGCAGTGCCGACCATCTTGCCGCCCCACACTGGCTCCGCTGCGGGATCGATTAAGAGCACAGGCCAAAACCATTTCTCTTGGGCCGACCGCGACGCTTCACGGTGATCTCCACATGAAGAATCTGTTCCTGACACACGATAGCATTGCCTTGATCGATCTTGACAACGTTTATCAGGGACATCCTGGTCAGGATATCGGCAGTTTTATTGCCGGATTACTGACAACGGCATTGGCGAAGCAGATGCCATTGTCTCAGCTAGCAGGCCCACTGCAGGCATTTCTCCAGCACTACAATCAACGGACACCATGGAAGCTTGACCATCCAACGCTCGCCTGGTTTACCACCATGGCCTTGGTCACCGAGCGCTCATATCGTTGCGTGACTCGTCTCAAGGACGGTCGATTAGGGTTAATGGAACTCCTACTCAACCTCGCTGACGACATTTCCAAGACCGGTTCATTACTGTTGCCGATTGACGAATTGACAACCACCTGTGAAAGGAACCGTGGACAGTGATTACCCAGACAACAGTCCGCCACACCACAGTCTACCTGGTTCGGCATGGGGAAAGTCTGTTGAACCGAGAAAAACGTGTGTCCGGCCAGCTCGACACCTCGCTCTCTTCAAATGGTATCCAGAAGGGCCAACTCCTTGCCGATCGGCTTCGACAGGTCGCGTTAACGGGAATCTACACGAGCGCCTTGACGCGAACAATCGAGACCGCTCGACTGACGGCAGAACACCATGGTCTACCGATTCAGCGCACACCCGAATTGAATGAACTGCATATGGGAGTCCTCGAAGGCCGCTTTCGAGATACCCGTGATCCCGAAGCCAGCGCAATTTGGCAGGAACATAAAAAAGATAAACGCCACTACCGCATTCCGGGAGGAGAATGTTTCCTCGACCTTGCGAAACGGGTCAAGGCCTCATTCGGTGACATTCTCGCCCGTGAAAACGGCGGCGTCATCCTGATCGTCGGACATCGCAACGTGAACAGAGCGTTATTCGGTTTACTTATGCACCTGCCTGAAATCGGGTGGCCGGATCTGGATCTCAAAAGTCGGTATGTGTACCAGATTATGACGGAAAAACAGCCACGAATGAATATGGTCCGTCTCCTGGCTCAAACAGAGGACGGTGCCAGGACACAGCCCATGGTGTAGGGACATGGCACGTACTCACGCCATCAGAACAGAAGCCGCTGATACGCTCATGGGCGACGTCGATTGGGGAACGATGTATCGAGCATTTCACCGGTTCACCAGTCCGGCGACCGCGTCCAAGATCCTTCTGTCTTGCCTGCCTGAGCTGTCGCAGCATTCTCATGAAACCAGCACCTGTACGATTCAGGATGCGCGACTAAAGACCTTCGTGAAGTCTTCGAGCAAGATCAAATCCACATTGTCAGCTTGTTACCAACTCACCACAAGTGCCCCTTTAACGAATCAACGTTCTCAACGTTTCATTTATCTCAAAGCCTTTCTTGACGGACGGAGTGCTGAAACCTTTCGTTGCCTCACTCACAGATCTGCCGATTCAGAATGTGACCAAGCCGTGATCCATGTCCCAGAATACGATGCCATTATCTGGAGATTCCCCCACGACCCGGCCCTTCCTCACTTGCGTCAACTTATCGATCTGACGGCAGTCAAACGGCACCTCCCGGCAGAAGGCCTGGTCCAGATCGGCATGAGTAGGACACCGCGGGTCTTAGAAAGCCATGTCGTCAACTATCGTCCAGAAATTCGGTGCACCAACCGGTATGATCTCCATGATCCGATCCAAGACCGTACCTACCAACTGTTCGGCAAAACTTTCCACAATGGGGACGGGCGCTCCCTCAATCAACGCTTGGACTACTTCTGGAACCGGTCTCTCGCCAACCCGGATGCGATGGCTGTGGCGCGCCCTCTGGGATATTCAGAACAGACCCACACCGTCTGGCAACTTGGAGTCCTCGGTACACCGCTGCTTCAGATCCTCAACTCATCCAACTACGAGCAGTACAGCAGGACGATCTCGAAAGGGTTAGCATCGTTGCACACAAGTGATGCCGCCGGCTTACTGACACACTCGCCGGCGGACCACATTGCAGAGATCCAGAAGAAACTCGGGAAGCTTTCGGATGCCATTCCCCTCCTCTCCAGAAGATTGCACGCCTTAGGTGCTGAACTTGAACGGATCGCACCGCAGCCCTCGGCGATCCCGTTTTGCCCCATCCACTGGGACTTTCATATTGAACAACTGCTCGCCAGACAGGAGCAAATCATCTTTTGCGATCTCGACGAGCTCATCATCGGAGACCCGGTACAAGATCTTGCCAATTTCATGGTCGACCTGCATTTCCGAAACATCGACAAACAACTCATGCGCCTGATCACTGCGGAACTCTATTACGCTTATCGACAACAGGTGACATGGAGTGTCCCGATCGACCGCTTGGCCTGGCATGCCCGTCTCCAGTTTATCAACAAGGCCTACCGACATTACCTGCGATTCGCGCCAGGCTTCGAGGACACAGTCGAGCGGATACTTCAGTTGGCCGAGAGAGGATTCAGTCTATGAAAGACGAGCCCACATACAAAACGGATGACACGGAGAAACCACGCATCCTCATCTATTGCCAACATGTCCTGGGAATGGGCCATCTCATCCGAAGCATGGCTATCGCACGAGCGCTGAAGCATTGCACCGTTGTGTTCGTCAACGGAGGGGAATCGCTTTCCGGCGTGGAGGTTCCACCGTGGGTCACCGTCGTCAACCTGCCGCCGATCAGCTCTGACAGTGAATTCCAAGGGCTGAACATCCACAGCGACAACAGCACGCTTGAACAGGTTCAACTCGCCAGAAAGAAAGTATTGTTTGGGCTCTTCGATCATTTTCATCCCGACGTCGTGGTCATCGAGCTGTTCCCATTTGGGAGAAAGCGGTTTGCGTTTGAACTCCTGCCGTTGCTGGCCCATATCCGGCTTGCCGCTCCCTCAACGCAAGTCGTCTGTAGCCTGCGGGACATCCTGGTCACCAAGCCGGATCAGACTCGCCACGAGGATTGGGTGGTCAGCCTCATGAATCGATACTTCAACGTGCTCCTGATCCATTCGGATCCGACGTTCCAGACCTTGGACGAGACTTTTTCACGCTGCCAAGATCTCCACTGTGAGATTCAGTACACGGGTTTTGTGACCCAAGACTCCGATGTAGTAACGAGTTGTCAGACCCCGGGAGGCGACTCAATTCCTCCTGGTGTGCCTCTGGTCCTCGCCAGCGTCGGTGGAGGACGCGTGGGCTACGAACTGCTCGACGGTAGCATACGTGCCTCCGCGTTACTGATTCAGAAACTCACCCATCGGATGCTCGTGTTCACAGGTCCCTATATGCCCGAGCAACAGTACGTGGAGCTCCATGATCTTGCAGCTCAGCACTCACATATCCACGTTTGTCGTTTCACCTCATCGTTTGAATTCCTCATGCGTCAGGCCGCCCTCTCCATCTCAATGGCCGGCTACAACACCTGCATGAATCTGTTGAATACCGGCACACGCGCACTAGTGTGGCCCTTCACTGGACACAAGAATGACGAGCAAACCATTCGAGCACAGAAGCTGGAACAACGTGGGCTCCTCACCCTGCTACGGCCCGCCGACCTCGCCCCTGAACATCTCGCAGAAAAGATCCTCGCCTCTCTGCGTGGTTCGCACGCTCGTACTCCACATTCCATCAATACTAACGGTGGACGAGAAACGGCTCTGTCGATTGAACGGCTCGCTCAACAGCCGGACAATCGGACCACTCGCTCAGCGTGGGGATCGGTCTCCATGCCTCAACCTGGGCAATGGCACACCGCACTGAGACGGTTTCTGGACGAAAAAGAGACCGAAGGTCGAGAGCTCCATCTCTTTCTTCGAGATGACGATGTCGATGAAGACGAGGAATCGCTGAAGCATCTGCTCGACCTCGCGTTGGCCAGAGGCGTGCCGATGAATCTAGAAATCGTCCCCGGTCGGCTCACACCGGCCTGTACGGCCACTCTTAAGAATGTCCTTCGAGCCGACCGTGCGTTGTTAAGCCTGGACCAACATGGCTGGAAACATTCAAATCATGAAATGGAGGGGAGAAAATGTGAGTTCGGCCCTTCCCGTTCGTTTACGCAACAACTGAACGACATCGCGCAGGGGAAAGCGATTCTTGAATCCACGTTTGAGGACTTGTTTTTCCCAGCCTTCACCCCCCCGTGGAATCGCTGTACCACAGACACCTATCAAGTCCTTGATGAACTCGGCTTTCAGGTCTTGTCCAAAGATCGTGGGAAGGACGGCATCACTGGGTACAGGTTCTCCGAGATCTCCACAACGCTGGATCTCTACACCTGGAAACACGGAGCCCACATGAAGGCTCCGCATGAGATTGTTCAGGTCCTGATGTCGCAGATGGACATGCTGCCGATCGTGGGACTACTGCTCCACCACAAGGTGATGGAGCGCGAGGCCTTCCTCTTTCTCGACCAGCTCCTCGCTGAGCTTACGCGATCCGCAGCGGTGCGACTCCATACCTTTCGAACCTTGCTGCCGCTCACACGAGAGTCACAGATGGTGCCACAATGAAACAGACGGAGATCGCTCATCGGGGCCATGCTCGCTTCCGATCTATCATCGTCTCGCACTTACGCTCCGCCAAACGCCATCTGGCTCTGGCCGCCGGCTGTCTACTGGGTGTCACCGTCATGCAGCTCGTGGCGCCCTGGCCGCTCAAACTTATTTTCGATTACATCCTCCTGCAAAAGCCCTTGCCGCCGTCATTGACCTTCCTCGATCCGCTCATACAGTCATGGCCATTGGCCGTGCTGAGCGGTCTAGCCGCATCGCTTGCCGTCATCGCCGCCCTGAACGGTGCCTTGTCGTATGCCCAATCATTTGTGACGAGCAAGATCGGCCATCGCTTGGTCTTTACGATCCGGCAACACCTCTTCGCTCACGTCCAAGGGCTTTCGTTGTCCTTCCACTCGCAGACCCGTTCTGGTGAACTCTTGACGAAGCTCGCGGGCGATACCCAGACGTTGAAGAACGCCTTCACGGACATTCCATTGGCCGTGTCCGGTCACACGCTCACGTTCATCGGCATGTTCGTGGTTATGTTCACCGTCAATTGGGAACTGAGCCTGATCATCCTGGCTACGATGCCGATCCTCGTCACGGCACTCTTCATCCTAAATCGAAAAATCCTTGCGACCACGCGTGATCAGCGGGAACGGGACAGTCACATGACCTCCCGGCTGAATGAATGGCTGTCGTCCATTTCGGTCGTGCAGACCTTCGGACGAGAACGAGTAGAGCAAGACCGGTTCAACCAGGAAAGTACCAAACACCTTCACACCGGGCTTCGTACGGCCAGAACAACTGCCGCAGTGGCGCGGGTGGTATCGATCATTGGCGCAATCAGTACTGCCGCCACCATCTTTTTGGGGGCCTGGCAAGTCCTGAAGGCACGCATGACTCCGGGCGACCTGCTGGTCTTCGTCAGCTACATGAAGAATATTTATGGTCCGATCAAGGACATGTCCAAGCTCTCATCCCAATTTTCCCAGGCGATGGTCAGCGCCCAACGCATCGCTGATTTGCTCGGCAACGAACCGGACATTCAAGACCGCCCGGATGCCGTCAAGGCCGATCGGCTACAGGGAGCTATTCGTTTGGAGCACGTCTCATTCAGTTACCTTGAAGGGTGCCCGGTGTTGCATGACCTCTCCCTCCAGATTGCGCCTGGCGAGCGTATCGCGTTGGTCGGTCCGTCTGGAGCCGGCAAATCGACCGTACTCAGCCTGCTGCTCCGCCTCTATCAGCCATCTCAGGGAACGATCTTCCTCGACGGCAGGAGTCTTGCCGACTATGAGCGCGAGTCACTCCGCCATTCGATCGGCATGGTGCCGCAAGAGACACTTCTGTTCCGAGCCAGTATCGCAGACAACATCGCCTACGGCATCGAACAGGCAACTCAGGAGCAGCTTATCGAGGCAGCCCGGGAGGCGAATGCCCATGAGTTCATCATGGACCTCCCCGATGGGTACGAGACAGTCATTGGGGAACGGGGAAGCACCTTGTCAGGTGGACAACGGCAACGGATTTGCCTCGCACGCGCACTCGTCAAGCAGCCATCGATTCTGATGCTTGATGAACCCACCGCCTCACTGGACCACCGATCAGCCACCTATGTACGTGAAGCCATCGCACGGATCCAAGCTGATCGGACTACGATCGTCATTACCCATCACTTGGTTGGGATGGACCTGTTCGATCGCATCTTTGTTTTAGAGCAAAGCCGCCTCGTCGAACAAGGGACACACCTGGAATTGCTAAACCGCCAAGGGCTCTATGCAAACCTCTACGCGCAACAGTCGGATGATCTGGTTCGTCCTGCATCCCACAATCTGACCTAGCTCAACATATTTCTCTTTAATGGGCACGAACAAGGTCACGCCGACGCGTGCATTGCGTCCAACAGACATGAATCATATCTCTGTAGCTCGACTCACTCTACTGGCGGCAGCGTTGACCCTCGGGTTCACCAACATGGTGCATGCCGAAACGAAACCCACCGAAGAACCGACAAATCCATCAACTGTGCCATCGAACCAGCCTCCCGCAACGAATGGTCCGATCCTCCCAACCTACAGCGCCACGAACGGTCAAGCGACCGGTTCAACGATCGAGCCGTTTGACCCGAACGCCCCACCACGAGCCACGATCCCCATCGGTCCCAATTTGTTCGTCGGCGGCTATACCTCGCTCGAAGGAGAGACCAATCGTCACTATGACCTCTCGTCGACCTTGGGCAAAGCCGATACCACCTTGACGCCGATCTTCGCTCCCGCGTTCGCATATGAGCCCAATCAATATCTGCAGCTCTACGTGAATCCAGTGCTCGAAATACCGCTTGCCGTCGAGGAGATCGAGGAGAAGTCACAGACCACCGAGTTGAACATGAATCTTGCCTTTCTCACCGTGAAAAACGTGGTCCCTGGCGCACGACTCCAAGTCGGACGACAACGCTTCATCGACTCCCGGCGTTGGCTGTTCAATGAAAACATGGACGCGATCAGGCTGGGCTACCAGTATGAACAATTTTCGGTAGAGCTCTCAGTCAGCCAACTGAACCTCGTTCAGCGGAATCTCCTGAGGCGGGAGGCGGAAGAGGACGAGGAAGGGTTCATCAATTATTACGCGTATGCCGACTATAAATTCGGCAAAAAAAACCATATCGGACTCTTTGCACTCTATCAGGATCAGCAACGGCTCGGGACGGCCCAACCGATCACGTTCGGTCTCCAATCGGGTGGGCGGCTTTTCGACAACCTAAAATACTGGCTGCAAACTGCCGCGGTCCGTGGCTCAGATGGAGGCCAGCGCATTCGAGGTGAGGCGATCGACGTCGGACTCACCCAGGTATTCGAGAGGGCCTGGGAGCCGTCCATCACCATCGGATACGCCTATGGGACAGGAGACAGCAATCCCAACGACCACGTCGATTCGCGGTTTCGACAGTCTGGGTTTCAAGGCAACTCTGACAAACTCAATGGCGTTGCACGCTTTAAATACTATGGCGAGGTCTTGGATCCCAGACTAACCAACCTCATGGTCTTTACTGGTGGCCTGGGAATCAAACCGTTCTCCAAGACCTCCTTCGACCTGGTCTATCACTATTACCTACAAGATCATGCCTCGAAGCGCATTGGTGGATCCGACCTTGACACGGACCCGACGGGACTCAGCAAGCATATCGGCAGCGAAGTGGACCTTGTGGTGGGCTATCAAGGCATACCGCATCTGCAGACCAAGTTCGTCCTGGGGTACTTCTTCCCCGGAAAGGCCTTTAGCGAAACGTGGCATGATGGGGCACTCCTTGCCAGCTTCCTACTACGATATAATTTTTACTAGCTCAGATGGGTGAAATGTGAATGGCAAAAAGTAAACTGGATACTCTTCATTCAGTCATCAGTTAGGAGTAGGGAAATGAGACGGTCCACCGTCCAGGCTCCTCAACGCCTCACTCAAAATCCAATGGCGAATCCACCACCCCCACCAAGGCCGACTCCTGTCCCGCCCCCAAGCCCAATTGAGAATCTGGGCCGTGGGTGAGTATGGGTATACGACGGAGCCAGCCAGGAATGGAGGTGTTTTATGATCACAACCGGGTACCGGTATTCCACGTCATCGAGATAGTCGGTCTTGGCCACGGACACTTCTCCGACAATGGTCATGGCTGTTCCCTCAACAATCGTGGCAGGATCGAGAAATTCCTGTTGAATCGCCAAGAATCGCCCCTGTGATTGTTGGCGGTCAAGAATTGGCCTTTCGCCTGTATCGAGGGGTAACTGTAGGAGCTCGATCTGCGTCCCCGCCTTCAGACGCTTTGCCTTGAGGGCCACCCCACCGAGAATCACAACCTTCCCCTGGTACGATTCTGGAGTACTCAGGAGTTCATGAAAGCTGACAGTTCGGTCGACGAGAGGTTCAAGCGACTCCGGGACCACCCGTTGCGAAGAGCACGCTGTAACAAGAATAAACGCCGCCACCCACAAAGACTTGAAAGAGGCAAGACGCATAGGCACACTATAGCGCGAAGATGATGCCGTTTCCACGTACCAGCTTTCGTGAGAGCGGCAACTTAGGGGTTTTCTCGCCATACATCTTCAGTTATGATGCAGTGTCGAGCCGCCACCCAGCATGCAGGCTCGCTCGTTGACGCCATCCCAAGGGAGAGAGGTGAAGATGTTCAGGTTCCTCCTAGCCGCCATATTATCACTACTACCATTGAGTCTCGCCTCCTGCGATAAGGCCTATATGGCCACGATGGAGAAGATGGGCTATGCCAAACGCGATATCCTAAGCACCCGCGTCAAGTCAGCGCGAGATGCACAAGAAGATGCCAAGCAAGAAATACAAACTACGCTCGAACAATTCGGAAAAGTCGTCGCCTACGAAGGTGGCGACCTGGAAGCCACCTATAAGAAGCTGAACGGCGAGCTCGAGAACAGCGAGGACAGTGCCGAAGCGGTCCGGAAGAAAATCTCCGACGTCGAGAGCGTGGCCGATGCGCTCTTTTCCGAATGGGAAACAGAACTCGGGCAATACTCCAGCGCCGACCTCCGCCGGAAAAGTCAGGCTAAACTCACCCAGACCAAGGGCCGCTACCGAGAGATGCTGGGCGCCATGAAGCGGGCAGAGCAGCGAATTGAACCGGTTCTTAAACCGCTGCGCGACCAGGTCCTGTATCTGAAACACAATCTGAATGCGCGGGCACTCTCCGCCATCAAGGGCGAACTCGTGAAAGTGGACGCGCAGGTTGATCAGCTGGTGAAAGATATGAACCGTTCTATTGCTGAGGCCGACAAGTTCATTCAAACGATGGAGAAGGAATCGGACTGATCGTGCGAGGCACGAGGGAATTGTTATGCGGATCGACGACCAACGCGAAAGCGACAATATTGAAGATCGCCGTGGAATGGGCCCGGCCCGGATCGGCGGACGAGGCGGCTTTGGTATCGGGACTATTGTGCTGGCCCTGGCGGTCAGCTATTTTACCGGTGTCAATCCACTGACTGTTCTGAACCTCCTCACGGGTGTGCAAAGCGTGACCGAAACAATCGCGCCCTCAGCCCCATCTGAATCAGGAGCGGTCGGGGCTCCCAAAGATGAACTGGGGCGCTTTGCGTCCGTCGTCCTCGCCGACACGGAAACGACCTGGCGGGAGCTCCTTGGTTCACGATATCAAGACCCTCGCATGGTGCTGTTTACCGGCGCGGTGCAATCCGCCTGCGGGACCACGTCATCGGCAGTTGGCCCGTTCTACTGTCCCAACGACCGACGGGTTTATCTCGACCTATCGTTCTTCAATCAGCTGGCACAGCAGTTGGGCGCCACGGGTGACTTCGCCCAGGCCTATGTGATCGCGCACGAAGTCGGTCACCATGTGCAAAATGTCCTGGGCGTCGCCGAAAAAGTCCACCGCCTCCAGCAACGGGCTTCTGAAGTGGAAGGCAATGCCCTGTCGGTTCGCATGGAACTGCAGGCCGATTGCTATGCCGGTGTATGGGGCTATCACGCCAAACGTAACCGGAACTTAATCGAGCCTGGAGATTTCGAGGAGGGCCTCCGCGCAGCCGCAGCCATCGGCGACGACCGCCTGCAAAAGAAGTCACGTGGACACGTTCAACCGGAAAGCTGGACCCACGGTTCGTCAGAGCAGCGGATGACCTGGCTCAAGCGCGGGCTGGAATCCGGCGACCCAGCGGTCTGCAATACGTTTGAGAATAGTCGGCTATGAGCAATCCAGCTCCTGGGGCAAAAAGCAGCCTGCTTGCGAAAACACTAGGGCCCTTGCTGTCCGACCCGCCATGGGCCGCGAAGCCGTTCCTTGCCGCCGGCGCCACAACCGTGGCGGGGCTCGGAGCGTGGCTCACCGATATGATGTCTCCGGCGCTCGCCCGCGGGGGCGCCAGCTTTCTCGGTGGATTCTTAGTCGGGTGGGCCTTTCGGAAGACTCTCAAAATTGCCGTGATCATTACGCTCTCATTGGCGGCACTCGTCGCGATCCTGAAAACCACCGGTTGGATTCACCTCGAGTGGAACCTGATTCAGAGCGATGTGAATCGCACGCTCAATTGGGCACAAGGCCAAGCCCAGAGTTTGAAAGAAGTGGCGGTTGGCTACCTCCCCTCAGCCGGTGCGGGTGTCGCCGGAGCGTTTTTTGGATTACGGAAGAAGTAGCTGAACTTGTTGCCCGATTTCCCTTAACGTTTGAGCTTCATACTCTGATGCTGAAGTGGTAAAGCCGTAGGTAAAGATGACAGACGGTCTATGGGCATAACGATTCAGTTAGAAGACGAAAGCGGTAACCCCGAAGGAGAATTGCTGCTAGATACTTTTCTCTTCCTTGCAATTCCCCAAGCCACGAATAGTTCGTATGCTTGCCTCCGCTTTATCGATCTGTACGGAAACACGATTTTCAATCGGCTTCAGATACCAGTGCTCATAGAAGAGCTACATCGCATAGCTGATATCGCTAAAACGAACGAGGATAAACAATTCCTAACCAAGCTGCTAACCCTCACCGAAAAATGCCGAGCCAAACCTCACCTCTATCTCAGATTTATTGGAGATTAGTATTGTTTCAAGACTTGAACAAGTAAAGATGATCGCGTCAGTGGATTGTTTGTCAAGATTTGATTGCTGATCTTCTGCAGGAGACAGGAGTACGAATTCTGGCATGATATTTTTCAATACTTCTGCACCGCTTTCACGTCCAACGTCCCCAAATAATGCCCCTCGATCGTGACCTGATCGCCGTCTTTGAGAAGGACCGGCCCCATCTGACAGAGCGCCGCATAGCTGGCCTCGATCATTCCGCTCCCGTCATCAACGAGAAAGTTTTGAATACACTTCTCCAGCTTCGAGTTGCTCCCAATGAAGTGGTGCATCTGATAGCCACTGACCATCCCCGTGATCTGGACAACCTTCATCTTGTACGCTTCGGGATAGGCCTGCAGAGAGCTGATGGAGACCGGATCCGCTGCTCGTACGACGGAAACCAGCCCGGCTAGGCCCATCAGCGTCACCGCCATCACGCGTATGGTGGGGTTCATCACGTTGCCTCCTCTTTGTGAAATATGCTGCTCATGAAGCATTCCGGATCGTGACAGTTTTACGGAACGTGACGCAGAGCTTGCCCGGTAGCGGCACTATAGGCCTCCCCGAGTGTATGCACCTCGATCACCTGAATGGACCGCTCCGCCCCGGTGAAGCTCAGGTGACTGTTATCCAACGCATCGGGCACAATCATGGTGGTCTTTCTCAGTTCCCGACAAGCATTCATCTTATCCACGAGTCGCCCCACGGCTTGAATCTGCTCGTCCGATTCGATTGTCCCCGACATACAGATATCCGGGCGGATCGAATCACCAAGTAGGGCTGCCGCAATGCCCACGGCAAAAATCCCGCCGGCACTGGGCCCATCCATTCGCGTCGGAACCAAGATACGGACCGTGAGATAGCGAGGATCGTACCCCACCGCCTTGGTGGCAACGGCGACCGCTGTCTGAAAAGAAAGGGCAGAGACGAGCATCAAGTTTGAGTCTCCAAGAATCTCCGGCCCCTTCCCATCAGCCTTGTACCCGACGGCAAGTTGCGCCACATACCCCCTCCAGGAACCAGTAATCACACCAACCCGATCTTGCCCAACACTCAAGAGGGGCAAAGACAATGTGACGTCTGAGAAGGGCAAGGGCTTTCTCCCCGATGGTTGCTGTGAAAATTCTGACGAGACGGGATTCGCAACCGATGGGGAAAGATTGCGGCTTGGCGGCGCCTTTGACGCTGGGGATACAGTCAGCGGGGAATACGTCTTTCCGTCCCCGAGCTGCCGACAGCCCGGGTATTCACGGTCCGTATACAGATCTGCTTGCCCTGGCCTGGGACAGACCCAGGTCTCAGCCCAGGCGGGGCTAAGAAGGGTAGAGGCCATTGTACAAAAGTGACAAATGACAAGGAGAAAGGTCAGGTTCCGCCGCAACGTGAATTTCGAGAAGCCTTGATGCATACCTGGTTTACAAGAAAGATCAGCATCAGAAGCCTAGCTCTCGAACAAAATTTCGTCAAAAAACGGTGTTTTGAGGCATTGCCAGAGAAGCGAGTACGGTATTACCCAGGCAGAGCCTGATACCATCCATTGGCTTGCAAAAGCGTGGTTTTACTATCGAAGAGTCGGCTGACCTGCTCACTGGTCAGTAATTTTGACTTGGGACCGTCCGCAACAATGTTCCCCTCTTTGAGGAAGATGACTCGGTCGATCTCCGGTGGGATTTCATGAAGATGGTGGGTCACAAGGAGAACGGTCTTTCCTTTGGCCATCTGGGCGCGCAGCAGATCGAGATATTGGAAGCAGGCCTTGAGATCAAGACTGCTGGTTGGCTCATCAAACACCAATACCGGCGGATCATGTACGAGGGCTCGGCCTAATAGAAACCGCCGCTGCTCCCCGGTGGACATATGGCCGAAGCGGCGACCAGACAAGTCCATCACTCCCAATTCCTGCATCACCTCATACGCCCTGGTCATCTGTGTCTTGCTGAACTCTTGATAGGCATAGGTATCGTTGCTCGCATAGAATCCTGACAAGATCACATTCAGCCCTTCAGCACAGATCAAATAGTCTCGTTGCAGGTCATGCGACACAATACCGATCTGTTTACGCACATCCCAGACATTCCACTGTTCGTCGCCGAAAAGCGCCCACCGCGTCTCATCGTTCGGCATCGCGTGCACTTCACCCGACAACAACTTGAGCAACGTGGATTTCCCTGCCCCATTCGGGCCAAGGATGGCCGCATGCTCACCCTTATAGAGCGCAAAGGAAAAATCTGAGAAGACACAGGTGTCCCCTCGATAGACCGTCGCATGCTGAATCTCGACGATCGCCGTCGTCTTGGCTGAAGGAGGAGGCGGTTCGACAGGAACCGCCGCTGACCGATCGGCTGGTTTCCTACCTCGGCGTGCCTGCTCAAGCCCGGCTCGGGCCAGCGCATCGACCCGCTCATTCTCAGGGTGCCCGTTATGCCCCCTGACCCAATGCCATTCGAGCGTATGGCTGGCAGCCAACGTATCAAGCCTCCGCCACAGATCCTCATTCTTGACAGGCTCCTTGCCGGCAGTCTTCCACCCACGCTGCTTCCAGCTATGAATCCATTCGCTGATGCCTTTTTGCACATACTGCGAATCGGTGTAGACTCGGGCCTGCACCGGCTGAGAAAACGACTGTAAAGCCTCAATCACGGCGAGCAACTCCATCCGGTTGTTTGTCGTCGCCGGCTCGCCACCTGAGAATTCCGTTTCCGTCTTCCCGTCACGCACCAAGACACCCCAGCCCCCAGGCCCAGGATTCCCACTGCACGCTCCATCGGTATAGATGTCGATCATTCGCCTGTTACGCATTCGGTTAACTCGCTTTTGCGGTCACACGTAATTTCACACGCGCCTTCTTCTGGAGGGCGCAGACAATGCTAAAGAAATTGTCCGTGCTGGGATTACCACGAGGTGCCAACATCCGATGTAAACTCTTACTGGGTTTTTTCAGAGTCATGGCTAGTTCTTCGAACCCGACCGTTGCATTGACAAGATCCCGCAACATTGCCTTTCCCACAGTCGTATCTCCAGAAAAATATGCATTGAGCGCCTCAGTAAATAGAACTTCACGAAATCGAGGATCACGTTGTACTCGGGCCACTACGGTATGCCTAAATTCCCTCGTCAATGCCATGTTACCTCCCTAAACGTCAACCTATCTTGCTACTCTTACGACGTTTGTAGTCTGCCCATCGCTCTATGGCCGTCTTAATCGCCTGCTGCTGTCTCTGCTTTGTACTGCCTCCCAATAGAATAACGAGTTGGGCACCGTCCTTACCAAAATAGATTCGATACCCAGGCCCCGCATGGATCTTTCGCTCAAAGACAACTGACCCCACACCCTTTACATTTGACCAATTGCCAGTAGTAATCTGATAGAGCGCTGTTGTTACCTTAGCAGCCGCCTCAGCATTCAGCCCCTCAAACCAAATAGAAAACGGTGAGCGAGCCTGCAGATCAAGATATTCAAGTATACGGATATCCAACATACTCTATAGTAACTCATACGTTACCACCATGGCACCACAGGACGCAATAACTTACCGCTGAGCATTAGAATAAGTTCATGAGGGACGACAAACAACGTAGATCAACAATTCTCCCTCTACTCGCTCTCACCTGTTCACGTGACTCGACTGAAGCACTTCAGTACAATGAGGCGTCAATCGAGTGGACCTTTACAGAGAGTCATATTCTGCGAACGCTTTTCCTCATCGGCACCGGAGGGTTCATCGGCTCGATCCTTCGCTATCTGGTGAGCGGCTATGCTCAACAATTGAGCAAGAGCATTCAATTCCCGTTCGGCACCCTGGCAGTCAATATTCTCGGCTGCGCACTGGTCGGCTTCCTTGCGGAACTGGCTGATCAACGAGGTGTGATCACTGGGGAAACTCGAGCCTTTCTGATAGTCGGGCTGCTTGGTGGGTTCACCACGTTTTCAGCGTTTGGGAACGAAACGATGAACCTCTTACGTGATGGAGAACTGTGGCTCGCCTGCGGCAACATCATCGGCCATACGGTCCTGGGCCTTGGCGCCGTCTGGCTCGGCTACTCCACGGCCTATCTGTTATGGAAATGACCGATGCCTATTGAAAACGGTTGTGTTCTGAGAATCTACGCAGGGGAAGCGGACAAACACAACGGGCGGCCGCTTTATGAATGGATCGTCGCTCAAGCCCATGCCCGGCAACTAGCAGGCGCTACCGTCTACCGAGGGCTCATGGGATTCGGGCCCCACACCCGTGTGATCCACACCTTCAAGATTGAACGGTTGGCTGAGAATCTCCCCATCACCATTGAGATTATCGATACGCGCGACAAAGTCGAAGAGTTCCTCGCCTTCCTCGAACCACAGGTCTCGACAGACCTCTTCACCACGGTGCAGATGATCGAAATACGCTCTATTCAAGGACAGACCAAGTAATGGGTGTCCATGAAATATAAGGAGAGGGCAATGGAACAGGCAAGTGATGGAAAGAACTTACAAGTTGCGATCTTATTGTACGACGGCATGACCGCGCTGGACGCGATCGGCCCTTACGAAGTCCTTCAGGCACCAGGGCTCAAGACCGATGTCCGCTTTGTCGCAACTCAGCGAGGTGTGAAACGAACGGATTTTGGCAAACTTCGCCTCACCGCTGACTACTCGCTGGACGAGACACCCAGACCCGATATTCTCCTCATCCCCGGCACACCCTATCCGCAAGCCGTGATGGGCGATCCCAAAGTCATCGAGTGGATCACGCAGGCGCACAAGACCACCAAGTGGACGACTTCGGTCTGTACCGGGGCCTTAGCCCTTGCCGCAGCTGGCGTGCTTCAAGGCCTGCAAGCGACGACCCATTGGCTCGCCATTGATGCCCTGAAACAATTCGGCGCGATCCCGACCAAGGAGCGAGTCGTCCGTCAGGGGAAGGTCCTCACGGCTGCCGGCGTCTCATCCGGAATTGATATGGCACTCACCTTGGTCGCCGAAGAATTCGGCGCCGATGCCGCTCAGCTCACACAACTCCTCATTGAGTACGACCCGCAGCCCCCATTCAATGCCGGGAGTCCAGACAAGGCGCCGGCACAGATCGTCACCGCAGCCAGTGAGGCCTTCGCCAAACTCCAGGCGACGCAGTAGTGACATCGTAGCTTAGAAGGTCTGCTTTGATGTCTGTCCGTGAAATAAAGCAAGACAAAGCTTATTGGATTATCCTATGGAGGAAACACTATCCAGCGCGTCTGCCTTGAGATTAACAAGAGTCCCGGTCTACCATAGGCACATCGGATTTTGACTTTATGTCCGCGTGATCCACACCTTACTCCAATCCTTCCACATACATGGTGAGACATGACAGACCCTTATTAGCCAATCCGTTGGTTAGTCATGATAAATGTCACACACTCCTCTGCATGCGTCATTGAGATTAGGTGCCCACCATCAAGTAATAGATCAGCCTGCATTGGTACAGGAATAACAATGTCGTGTTTACCGTGGATTCGAAAGACCTTTGTGTTTGTAGCCCCAAGCCCGTCCCATTGGAAAATGGCTGAACACATTGCCCGAATAAATGAAGGCTCAATCTCCGCGAACATCTGTGCGACATCCATCGGGATCTTGCCTGCTAAAAATCGAAGCCACTCGATCGGGGCAATCTTCGCAAGCGGATGAAGCAGAGCCAAAAGTCCGTTAATCTCCTCTTTTTGTACCGCACTGCCAATCAAGTATAGAACCGGAATGCTTCTGATTTTTGTTATCTCGCATGCAACCATCCCTCCCAAAGAAGAACCCACAAGGATATCGCCGTCCTCAATGGACATTGCTTCACACATTGACCGAGCCACATCGGCCAGACTCAGCTCATTCGCATAGGGCATCCAGTCGTGCGCGAAGAATTCAGGCAGACTTGACCATGGAATTGGATACATGCGGCGGTCAGCACCCATACCGGGAATGGCATGGATCATAATGGTGTAGAACAATTCAATGTTTCACTGGCTAACCCAGTAGATATTTTCAGCAAATCCCCTGCTGACACCAAACCATCCATATGGACTGACCAGAAGTGTTTCATACACACAAAGCTATTACGCTTCGGTAGGATAAGGATTGACCCTCGATGCAGGTTTCAGCTTGTCTTACGAGTTCATCCGTTTGACCAATCCAGGAATTCTTGGCGTGGGGGGTGTTTACGTCCGCGTTCTGCGCCCAATGCAGCAGCGCATGGTCCATGAGGACAAGGGCCATCATGGCATTGTCACGCGACATAGGCCTGAATACATCGCTCAATTTCAGGCCCGATTGTGCGTTTGGTCACTCGTAAATCAAATTCCCCTTGGAGTCCGATCCAGAGGTCCGACGACGTCCTTAAATACTTGCCCAATCGAAGCGCCGTATCGGCACTGATGGCGCGTTTTCCATTCACAATGGAGCTGATCCGTCCCGGAGATACCTGGATATCCCGAGCCAACCGGTTGATGCTGATGCCCATGGGCTTCATAAACTCTTCGAACAAGATCTCACCTGGATGAATCGGCTCAAGCACCCGTTTCCGTGCCATTTGGCACCTTTCCCCTCTTGGGCTCTTTGGGCAATCGTGTGAATTGCCCTCTCCTCACCCTCTCCTTCTCAGAGGGAGAGGGTGGGACAAGGCCTGTTCAATCGCCTGCAATACAGCCTCACGATTAGCTAGCACATCGTGATCCCAAAACCGAAGTACCTGATAGCCACGCTGCATGAGGAAGGTTGTTCGCCGCTCATCTGCACGAATCTGCGCAGCATGGTAGCCGCCATCGAGCTCCACCACGAGTCGGTAGGCCGGACAACAGAAATCGACGATGTATGGACCGATGGGATGCTGTCGACGAAATTTGGACTGATGGAGTTGCCGGTCACGCAACCGCTGCCAAAGCACCCGCTCACTCTCGGTCTGTCTTCGGCGAAGCCCTCTGGCATGCCCAGAACTCCTGGCCCCCTCACCCTTGCCCTCTCCCCCGTTGGGGGCGAGGAAGTCTTGATCTTGTTGCGCCATCCGACTTCCACACGCATAAACCGAAAGCACTCTTTACTATTTCGAAGCTGATCCGGGAAGTTTAGGCGTGGCTGTCTTCACGTCCGCATTCTGCGCGCGATGCAGCAGCGCATGGTCCATGAGGACGAGGGCCATCATGGCTTCGGCGATCGGTGTGGCGCGGATGCCGACGCAGGGGTCGTGGCGGCCGTTGGTTTCGACCATGACCGGATTGCCTTGCTTATCGATAGATTTGCGTGGGATGCGAATGCTCGATGTGGGCTTAATACCGATCGTCACAACAACATCTTGACCGGTTGAAATCCCACCGAGAATTCCGCCGGCGTTGTTGGAGAGAAAGCCTTCCGGGGTCAGTTCGTCGCCATGTTCCGATCCGCGCTGAGTGACCGAGGCGAAGCCTGATCCAACTTCAACCGCTTTCACGGCATTGATGCTCATCATGGCAGCGGCCAAGTCCGAATCCAATTTGGCATAGACCGGTGCGCCCCATCCAACCGGCACATGTTCGGCGATCGTCGTAATCTTAGCGCCAACGGAATCACCGGCTTTCCGCAGTTCATCCATGAAGGCTTCCAGTTTGGCAACTGCATCGGGATCGGCTGAGAAGAATGGATTCTGCCCCACAGCATCCCAACTTTTGAACGGCAACTCATGCGGTCCGAGCTGGCTGAGATAGCCACGAATCACGACCCCATACTTTTCATTGAGCCACTTTCTTGCAATGGCCGCCGCAGCGACACGAACCGCTGTCTCACGAGCCGAGGCACGTCCACCACCTCGATAATCGCGAATGCCGTACTTCTGCCAATAGGTGTAATCGGCGTGTCCTGGCCGGAACGTATCAACCAAATTGCCGTAATCCCGGCTCCGTTGGTCTTCGTTCCGAATCAAGAGCGCGATCGACGTACCAGTCGTCTTGCCTTCGAACACCCCTGAGAGAATTTCAACGGTATCGGACTCCTGCCGCTGGGTCACATGGCGGGAAGTTCCAGGCTTACGCCGGTCGAGGTCTTTTTGAATATCTTCGGCTGAGAGTGCCAGCCCAGGTGGGCAGCCATCGACGACACAGCCGATCGCCGGCCCATGGCTTTCGCCGAAGGAGGTAACGGCAAAGATGTGACCAAATGTATTACCGGCCATATAGAGGGACACTCCCTACTCGACCAGATCTAGCTTAATGCGCAGCTCCTTCAGTTGATCAGCCGCGACAGCGGAGGGTGCGTCGGTCAGTGGACATTGCGCGCGTTGAGTCTTGGGAAACGCGATGACATCACGAATCGAATCGGCGTTGCCCAGCAGCATGACCAGGCGATCAAGCCCAAAGGCGATCCCGCCGTGCGGTGGCGCGCCATACTCCAGCGCCTCAAGCAAAAAGCCAAACTTGAGGACCGCATCATCCTTCCCGATCCCAAGCAGATCAAACACTTTGCTTTGTACATCGCGACGGTGGATACGGATGCTGCCGCCGCCGATTTCGCTGCCGTTCAGCACCATATCGTATGCCTTGGCCCGCGCTTTCAGCGGATCGGACTCCAATAACGGGAGATCCTCATCGAGCGGCGCCGTGAAGGGATGGTGGATGGCCATGTACCGCTTCTGCTCCGCATCATAATCCAGCATGGGGAAATCGATGACCCATAGAGGCTTCCAGGCGGTCTTGTCGATGAGATTGAGTTCTTCTCCCAACAGGAGACGGATGCGCCCCATCACGTCATGCACGACAGCCGGCTTGTCGGCGCCAAAGAGGACCAGGTCTCCCGGCTTCGCCTCCGGTAGTGCCACTGCAAAAGCCTTCGCGTCCAAGAACTTCGCAATCACAGACTCCAACTGCCCTTCTGCCGTCAACTTCAACCAAGCGAGACCTTTCGCGCCAAAACTCTTGGCCGTTTCTCCCAAGGCATCGATTCGAGTCCGGGACAGTGTCGCGCCACCCTTCACGACCAATGCTTTGACGATCCCACCCTTCGTCGCCGCATCCTTGAAGACCTTAAACTCACTCGCCGCGCCGAAGGCCGTCATATCATGGAGCGGCATATCAAACCGAAGATCCGGCTTATCAGACCCATAGCGGCCCATCGCCTCCGCATAGGTCATCCTAGGAAATGGCGTCGGCAACTGCACTCCTCCGACGTTGCGAAAAATCGTGACGATCATCCGCTCCATCAGGCTCATGATCTGTTCACGATCGACAAACGACATTTCCAAATCGATCTGCGTAAACTCCGGCTGCCGATCATTGCGGAGGTCTTCGTCTCGGAAACAGCGCGCGATTTGATAGTAGCGATCGACGCCGCTCACCATCAGCACCTGTTTGAATAGTTGCGGTGACTGCGGCAACGCAAAGAACTGCCCCGCATTCACCCGGCTCGGCACGAGATAATCACGAGCCCCCTCCGGCGTGCTTTTGGTCAGAATCGGCGTCTCGACCTCCAAAAAGCCTTCGGCATTCACAAATTCTCTGGTGGCTTGCGTAATACCGTGCCGAAGACTCAACAACTGCTGCATCCTGGGGCGACGAAGATCCAAGAACCGATACTTCAGTCGGATGGACTCCGTGACATCCGCATCGTCTTCGATTAAGAAGGGCGGCGTCTTGGCTTCGTTGAGAATCTCCACCTCGTCGACAAAGACTTCGATGTCACCGGTCGAGAGATCAGGGTTTTTCGACTCATCCGGTCGCGCCATGACCTGCCCGGTCACGGAGACAACACATTCACTGCGGAGCGAGTGAGCCGCTTGATGACACTGAAGATTGCGTTCAGCATTGAAGACCACCTGCGTAATCCCCGTGCGATCCCGCAGATCGATAAAGATGACCATGCCATGGTCTCGTCGGCGCTGTACCCAGCCGTTCAAGACTACGGTCTGGCCCACCTGGGCCTTCTTCAACTCTCCACAGCGATGCGTACGAATCTTCATGCCCCCCTGACTTTCTTCGAAGAAAATTGTTTCGCTCGCGCCGGCTTGGCCCATCCCGCTTGCCGAACTGGGCGCTTCGATTTTGGCGTCGGCTCTTCTCCCCGCTCAACCGCATCTTTCCGTTCTTCTACGAGCTCTCGCAGTGCGTTTGCTTCCCGATCGCTCAAGAATCGAAATTCACCTGGGGCAAGCCCACCCAAGGACAAGGGCCCCATCCGTATTCGCTGTAATTTCAGCACGGGATGTCCGACTGACTCCAACATCCGTTTGACTTGATGTTTCCGCCCTTCTCGGATGGTGACCTCTAGCCAAGAGTTCTGCTCCGCCTTCTTCACCTTCTTCACATAGGCGGGACCGGTCATGCCATCTTCGAGCCTCACCCCCTGCTCCAACTGTCTGATCTCCTCGTCCCCCAACACGCCCTTCACCTTGATCAGATAGGTTTTGGGAACATGGTATCGCGGATGTAACAGGGCCTGGGCCAGCTCACCATGATTCGTCAATAACATCAACCCTTCGCTATCAAAATCCAATCGTCCGACTGGAAACACTCGCACCAGCACACCGTGCAAAAAATCCTTCACGGTTGGGCGCCCGCCCGGATCATCTAAAGTGGACATCACGTTCTTCGGTTTGTTCAACACCAGATACACAAACGGTTGTGCGGAAGTCAGGTGTTTGCCATCGACCTTCACGTGGTCGCGCCCGGCATCGACCTTCGTTCCAAGTTCGGTCACGACCTTGCCGTTGACCGTCACGCGGCCGCTGGCGATCATCATCTCCGCCTTCCGGCGAGACGACAGCCCAGTACTGGCGATGAGCTTCTGCAATCTTATTTCCATAACTCCTAGCGACGGGTGACCAATGTGGGTTCTACTGCGCGCATGCGCCGAGCACAGAAGCCACCTGGCCGCACGTTGCCTCTCCTCCTACTCCCATTCAATCGTACTCGGCGGTTTCGAGCTGATGTCGTAGACCACCCGATTCACACCCTTCACTTCGTTGATGATCCGGTTCGACATGCGACCGAGTACCTCGTTGGGAATCTTCGCCCAATCGGCCGTCATCCCATCGACGCTGGTCACCGCGCGAATCGCAACGACGTGCTCATACGTCCGCTGATCGCCCATCACTCCCACCGTGCGAATCGGCAACAGCACGGCAAAAGCCTGCCAGATTTCACGGTAGAGTCCCGCGCTCCGAATTTCCTCATCGACGATGGCTTCCGCCCCGCGAAGAATTGCCAACCGTTCCGGCGTCACCGCACCCAACACACGAATGGCCAATCCCGGTCCTGGGAACGGCTGCCTCCAGACGATGTCGTCGGGCAATCCCAGTTCTGTTCCCAGCACCCGCACCTCATCTTTGAAGAGCTCTCGTAGCGGTTCAATCAGCTTGAGCTTCATACGCGCCGGCAATCCACCGACGTTATGGTGGGTTTTAATCGTAGCGGAAGGCCCCTTGAAGCTCACGCTCTCGATGACGTCCGGGTAGAGCGTCCCCTGAACAAGATACTTGCTGCCTTTCAATTTCTTGGATTCCACCTCAAACATCTTGATGAACTGCCGGCCGATGATCTTTCGCTTTCGTTCAGGATCCGTCACATTCTTCAGTGCAGCCAGAAATGGCTTCGTCCCATCAAGCACGCGGAGATTCAAATGCAGCTGCGAGGCAAAGGTCTTCTGCACTTGTTCCCGTTCGCCAGCCCGCAGGACACCGTTATCAACAAAAATACAGGTAAGCTGATCCCCGATCGCCCGATGCGTCAGCGCTGCTGCGACAGAAGAATCCACCCCTCCGCTCAACGCACAGATGACTCGCTCTTTGCCGACCTGTTCACGAATCTGCTTGACCGCCGTGTCGACATAGGACTGCATGGTCCAAGTTGGTTTGCAGCCACAGATCTCATACACGAAGTTGCGGAGAATCTTCGTCCCCTCCGGCGTGTGCGCCACTTCAGGATGGAACTGTAAACAATAGATCCGCCGCTCGGCATCGTCCCGCTTCATCGCCGCAACGGGAGAGTTACCGGTATGCGCGATCGATCGGAATCCCGGCGGCATCCGTTCGATCCGATCCCCATGCGACATCCAGACCGTCGTCAGCTTCTTGCTCCCCACGCCTTGAAAGAGATCACTCGCATCATCGATCATGAGCTCTGCACGACCATATTCACGATGGGTCGACTTGGCGACTTCTCCTCCAGACAGATGCGTCACCAGCTGCATTCCGTAGCAGATCCCCAAGATCGGGATGTTTTGATCAAATAGCTCCTTGGCAATGATCGGGGCCTTTTTTTCGTAGACGCTGGACGGTCCGCCGGACAGCACAATGCCCTTCGGCCGATAGGCCAGGATAGTCGCCAGTGAGGCCGTACAGGGGAAAATCTGCGAGTAGACCTGCGCCTCGCGAATGCGGCGGGCAATCAACTGCGTATACTGCGACCCGAAGTCCAAAACCAGAATTCTATCGTGCCAGAGTTCCATCTTGATGCGGTAAAGAATAAGAGGTGAGGCGTAAGGGGGACCTATTCATCACAGGACTGGTTAGGACTCGGCCCCCTCACTCCTTACTCCTAACCCCTTACCGAAACTATTCCCAATCCATTCGATAGTTCGGCGCTTCTTTGGTAATGATCACATCGTGGACATGACTCTCTCGGAGACCGGCGACGGACTGCCTGATGAATGTGGCGTTCTTCTGGAGATCGGAAATCGACTTACACCCGCAGTATCCCATGCCGGATCGGACACCACCGACCAATTGATACACCACAGCCGCCAAGGGCCCCTTGTACGGCACACGCCCTTCGATTCCTTCAGGAACCAACTTCTGCGCCGGGCGTCCCCCCTGTCCATAGCGATCGCCGCCTCCGCGCTCCATCGCGCCGATGGACCCCATGCCGCGGTAGACCTTATACGTTCTGGCCTGATACAGCACGGTCTCTCCGGGAGACTCTTCCGTTCCGGCAAACAGCCCACCGAGCATCACCGACGAGGCCCCCGCCGCGAGCGCTTTGGCAATGTCACCGGAAAACTTGATCCCGCCATCCGCAATGACCGGGACTCCGGTCCCCCGCAAAACCTTGGCACAATCAGCAATGGCCGTCAGCTGCGGCATACCGGCACCGGACACAATCCGCGTCGTACAGATCGACCCCGGCCCAACTCCAACCTTCACCGCATCGACCCCGACTTTCAGCAGATCCTTTGCCGCCTCTGCCGTACCAATGTTGCCCGCAACCAGCTCAAGGTCCGGATACAGCTTTTTGATCATCTTCGCCGTATTCAACACGGCTTGTGAGTGGCCGTGGGCGGTATCAATCACCACAAGATCCACGCCTGCCTTCTTCAACAGAGTCACGCGTTCTTGAGTATCCTGCCCAACACCGACCGCTGCTCCGACCCGCAAGCGTCCATGCCCGTCCTTGCACGCATTGGGATACTTGATTCGCTTTTCGATGTCCTTGATGGTAATGAGCCCCTTCAATTCGTACGCTTTGTTGACGACCGGCAACTTTTCAATCCGGTGTTCGTGAAGGATCTCCCGCGCTTTCTCGAGGCTCGTGCCTTCCGGCGCCGTCACGAGACGATCCCGTTTCATCACCTGCGACACTTTCAGGTCCATTCTGCTCTCGAACCGCAAATCTCGATTGGTCAAAATCCCCACCAGCTTGCGCCCCTTGGTAACGGGAATCCCGGAAATCCTATATTTCGCCATGAGCTGATGCGCGTCTCGGATAGTTTCATCAGGAGAAATCGTGACGGGATCCATGATCATCCCGCTTTCGGACTTCTTGACTCGATCCACCTCCATGGCTTGATCCGCCGGAGAGAGGACCCGATGCATAATACCGATTCCCCCCTCACGGGCCATCGCAATCGCCAATCGCGACTCTGTCACCGTATCCATGGCCGCACTGACCAGCGGAATATTGATCCTGATGTTCCGGGAAACGAAGGTGCTCGTATCGACTTCATTGGGCAGAACCTGTGACTTAGCCGGTACCAGAATCACGTCATCGTAGGTCAGTCCCAATCGCGGCTCTTTATCAAGCATCGTTCCCTCGTCAGACCTTCTGAGTTCGTTGCGTTTTTTCCAACTCGGCCAGATCCTCTGCCTCGTCTTGCAACCGCTCGCTCCCCTCTTCCGCTGGCATGAACTGCTGCACTCTGGTGTTACCGCTATCGATGACAAACACACTGCCTTTGGCATCGACGGTGACCCCGTACGGGAAATTAAACTGCCCGTCACCGTTGCCGAACCCGCCCCACTGTGTGATGAAATTGCCCTCGCGGTCGAACTTTTCGATCCGATGATTCCCCGTATCCGTTACATAGACATCGCCAGCTCCATCAACGGTGATGCCCCATGGCGAGCGCAGCTGCCCGGCCTCCTGCGCCAAGGAACTGCTGGCATGTCCGGCTGCCGGACTGCCTCCCCATTTCGTCAAGAGCTGCGGCAAGACGTTGGTACTGGTGTCGAATTTCTGAATGCGGTGATTGCCCATGTCGACGACGTAGACGGTTCCGTCCTCTTGGTCGACGGCCACTCCACGTGGGAAATAGAACTGCCCATCACCGTTACCAAAGCTGCCCCAGGCCATGATGAACTCGCCCGTCATGTCGAACTTTTGCACGCGGAAATTGGCACTGTCGACGACATAGACATAGCCCCGCACACGGTCGACGGCAATGCCCCAGGGGGCATTGAACTGCCCCTCGCCATTCCCGCGTGAGCCGAACTTCATCAAATAGCCACCGAGCTTTCCATCGAACTTCTGCACGCGATGGTTGTTGGTATCGACCACCCAAACATCGCCCTTTCCGTCACAGGCAATGCCGGTGGGGTTATGGAAGTTGGAATTCGCTGAACCGAAACTCCCCCACAAGATAATAAAGTTGCCCGCGCTGTCGAATTTCTGTACGCGATTGTTGCCGTTATCCACGACAAACAGCGATCCCTGCTGATCCACGCAGAGTCCGTACATCGGCGCCATGAATTCTCCGCCGTGCAACAATGATGCACCGCGGCCAGGCTTCCCCCATTTTGCGACACAGAGATAGCCCGAGGTATTGACAAGGATGGTGGTACTCGCCGGGGTCGAGACGTTGCCTCCAATGTCCTTAAACCATACATAAATCGTTTTCTGGCCGTCGGCTGGAGACAGAATGAACGGGATCGTCGCTCCAAACTTGATCGCCGGCGTCACTTCCACCCATCCCGGCGTGCCGGCCATGGGTGTCAATGGACTCTCGGAAATGAAATACGCCCCGACGCCTGTGTCCAAGTCCGTCGCGGAGATGGTCACCACCACATCCGGCGAATTCGTCATGAAGGCCCCGTGGTTAATCACGGCATAGGGGTTCTGCGGAGCCGTGATATCGATCAGCACAGGCATCGCCGTCACTTCTTCGGACAACCCGCTTTCCGTCCCATCTTCAAACGATGCCGTTACAGCATAAAAATAGGGGGTATCATTGGTAAGCCCCTCGTGCGTGTAGGGATTCGTCACGCCTTCAATCTTGGTAGCCCCCTCAACCGTAATGTGGGGTGAGGTACTAAAATAGAGGTTGTAGGCCTGCGCGCCCGACACCTCCATCCAGCTCAGAAAGACCTCCGTATCACCTGCCTTGACGGCAAGACTGCGAGGTGGCTGTACCACTCCGGGATCGGCAGCCTGTGCAGGCTGCTCTTTGCCGCGGTTTAATTCCTCTTCAGTCGGCACATACTTGAGAATGCGGTTATTCCCGCTATCGACGACGAAGACACAGCCTTCCTTGTCCACGGCGATCCCGTAGGGAAAGTTGAGCTGCCCCTCCGTCTTCCCGCGATTGCCAAATGAGCAGAGAAAAGTCCCGTTCCCATCGAACTTCTGGATCCGGTGATTGCCACTATCGACCACATACACATTCCCCAGGGCATCACAGGCGATCCCCCAGGGAGACCGGAATTGACCAGGCCCACTCCCCTCACGCCCCCACTTTGTTAAAAAACTTCCACGCGTGTCGAATTTCTGAATACGATTGTTGCTTTCGTCGGCCACATAGATATTTCCGACAAAATCCACCGCGACCCCGCGTGGGAAAAAGAAGGCACCATCGAAGCTGCCGTCTCGCCCCCACTTCAACAGCGGCTGCCCATCGGCTTGAAACTTCTGAATCCGCGCGTTGCTCGTATCGGACACATAGACATTGCCGTCTTGATCCGTTGTGATACCCCATGGCACATCGAACCTGCCCATCTCGGCGCCGCGCCAGGCAAACCCGAACTTTCCCCAGGCCTTCTGGGCGTTGCCTTCGAGATCGAACTTCTGCACGCGATTATTCCCGCTGTCTGCCACATAGACAACATCGTCCGGTCCGACAGCCAACCCACGAGGGTAGTAGAACTGCCCTTCTTGCGAACTGGGTTCTCCTCCCCATCGAGCCAGAAACTTCCCCGTCTTGTCGAACTTCTGAATAGAATGGTTATCGGTATCCGCCACATAGAGATTGCCTTCCTTGTCGAGCGTGATACCGGTCGGAGAACTGAGCTCCCCATCATCGACTCCCTCGCATCCAATCACCATGGCGAGGAGATACGGCGATGGAATCGCCATGACTTCTTGAGATTCGAGGCTTTCACCTTTCGACGTCACCACCGTGACGACATAGTGGTAGCAGGTGCCATTGGCGAGGTCGTCATGGACGTAGGGACTGGAGGCCCCTTCCAAGCAAGTCGACTTGTCCTTCTTGACCCCGATGGCGCTCTTAAAATCTTCGGGACCAGCGATGGGTCTGGTCAGCTCGGAAAACTTGATCTGCACACCCTTTGTTGTCTGAAAGTAGAGATTGTAGTACATGGCATCCGGAACCGGATCCCAGGTGATGGTAATGCGCCCATTCCCAGGCTTGGCATGGACACTTTGTGGAGGCAGCGGCAGCTCTTCTTCTTCAGCTACCGAATCTCCAGCACCCCATTCTCCTTGGAGCCCATCGATACATAGGCGACGATTGAAGCGATGCAAGTCATCACACAACCAGGCGTTCATCACAATATTGCCTCAGTGTTACTCGTGGAAATGGTTCAGAAACGGTGGAACTTTCAAATATTTAGATTGGTTCAGCACTCTAACAAAGCGATGGAAATAGAGTCAAGGCAACGACTGTGTGGCCATACACATCTTCTAGCTCAGACAAGACATGTCACTATGGTATCTGAGGCCGGATCGATTAAAATACCCTTGCTACTCGATAGGAAACTCCCGTGAAAGGTGACCATCCCCTCACGCCCCCATCCCCGGACGTGGGATAGATCTAAAGAAAGGAGCCTGACAGCAAAACGATGTGGAATTTCATACTCGGTGTTATAGTGGGCACCGTTCTCACCACCATACTGGTCCAAGCCGCCGGGAAAGATGGAGTCGGTGGGACTACACGACCTCTAGGCCTGAACGACGAGAGAGCGCGGCACTTTCAGCTTCAACTTGAACAGATGCGGCAACAGACGGAGCTGGAGCAGGAACGAATGCAGGGGAAAAAGAGACCCTGCTAACGGATCATCGGTCCACCGAGCTGATGACGTCTAGGGTCATTCTGAAGTGACCGGAGAGCTCCCAGTTGCTGGATCAATGACCAAAGAATACGCACAAAGGTGAATCAATATGAGAATGTTTCAAGTCAAACAGACAGTGAGCTATGAGCTCACCTTGGCTGCAGGAACGGAGCAGGAGGCCATTCTCAAAGCGAAAAGCATTCCACTAGCCCAATGGACTGCGGAGCCAGAGGAAGTCATGGTGGAGATGCTCGATGAAACTGACGAAATCGATGATTACTAACCACTACCCTTCCCACACTCCAGCATGAACAATCGATGATTGTACTCAGCCGTACACGATCCATAAAGAAGCGCATAGGAGGGGACGACACCATGCACATGACACGAGTCATCCATGCAATACCGTTATGTCTCGGGCTTGTTATCACGCTCGTCACAGGAGCGATAGCTGGTGAACAGACCAGGGCAAGTGGTCAGCCGCAGGCTTTGGATAGGAAGACTGCCGATCATGCACGGTATATCATCAAAATCGCTGGTTGTAACGATTGTCATACGACCGGCTACGCGGAGGCTGCAGGGAAAATCCCAGAGAAAGACTGGCTCAAAGGAGATGCGATGGGATGGCGGGGCCCCTGGGGTACCACCTATGCAAGCAACTTACGGCTATACATGTACAAGCTTTCAGAGGAGCAGTGGGTTCGGATTGCTCGCTCGGTCGAGTTTCGCCCCCCTATGCCCTGGTTTGTCCTGCGCGAAATGAAGGAGCAGGACTTGCGTGTTATTTACCGGTTTATCAGATATCTAGGACCAGCTGGTGACCAAGCGCCTGCCTACGTCCCACCAGATCAGGAACCTAGGCAACCGTTCATTCTGTTTCCTGCAGCCTCCCAATAGAGAGGCTGCGTCCCCCCCCTCCTGCCAGACCGCTTTGGCCTGAGGGGAGGGAGCCGCTGGTTTCAAGAACGACGGGAGATTTCTATCCATTTCACACTTATCCAGGGGCCCAATGCCTATACCGCCACGGACCGTTCCTTTGGCGAATAATCCAGCATGTAGCTTGGAAGTGAGTTGGACGCCACGCCATTTAGGATCACATGGATGGGCTTTTGCGCCCGTAGCGAACCAAGTGCCTGCTTGACCGCCTGCTTTGACGTCACATTTGCCCGCACGACAAGCACATGGAGGTCGCAATGGCTTTCCAGCACATTCATGGTTGCCACGGGGAGAATGGGAGGCGCATTCAGAAGGATGTAATCAAACTCCTCTCGCAACTGTGACAGCACTCGGCTTAGTTGCCCAGCTCGTAACAATTCATTAGAACCAGCAACCGATTGGCCTGCAGGCATAATCCAACAGGACACATCGGAAAAGGCGCCCATCGCTTGCTGTGGGGGAATATTGGTTCGTAAGCAATCAACAAGTCCATACTCGACGGGTGCTTCAAGAAACGCCGCCATTTCAGGAAATACAAAATCACAATCCACGAGGAGTACTCGTCTTCCAAAATCTCGGGCCAGTGTATACCCAAGATTGATCACGGTCGTGGTTTTGCCCTCACCCTTAATTGCACTTGTCACAGATACAACGATTGGCCCACCCGCTCCATTGGCGAGCTGTAACCGCGCTGCGGCCACTCGATATTGCTCGGCTGCCATGGAACGCGGGAAGAGTTTCGTAACAAATCTTCGATCAAGCTCCTGGAAGCTCGATTGCGCTACGGCAGATCGATTGTTGAGTGCAACCTCAGATCGGGAGTTCATGGTCATGCCGAGGGAAAGCCTTGGCAATGCGGATCGCTGCGGTGAATCTGAACCATTACCTGTCTGCCACAAGGATGAAAAATCAGGAATAGCAGCCAACAATCGAGGCCCCGCAAGTAGAAATTCCACATCCTCTGGACTTCGGAATTGTTCCGTCAGTCGTTCGCGTAGGATCGCCAGCCCTCCTCCTAACACACAGCCGAACAAAAGTCCTAGCGCCAACACTTTCACTTTGTTTGGGGCAACTGGTGCCAGCGGGAGCATAGCATGCTCGATGATGCGGAACTTCCCGCCTTGCTGTCGTTTCTCGATGTTCTCCTGGACGCGTGTGTGCAAGCGTTTATCGAGAATTTTTGCATAATTGTCCTTCAGATTACTGTAGTCGCGTTCAAGAACCAGGAGTTCTTGTTCAACGATGGGCGACCGCTCCAGTCGTTTTTCAAGATCTTGCCTGGAAACTTGTAATTGCCCGAGGCGCCGCTGGAGCAGCGAAATCTCTGCCCTCTCTTCACTCTGCAACTTCGCAAGGTCCTGAAGATACGGATCGAGCGGTGCCTTATCCGACCGGATTGCGTCTCGGCCATACACATTTACTAACTCATCCTCGACTTGTCGAATTTCTTCCTTTACTAAAACCACCTCGGGATACCCATCCCAGAACTCAGCCCTCAATTTCACAAGTTGTTCTCGCAGTTCTCGAAGCCTCTTAAACAACGGATCTGGTTCCATGGATCGTGAGGTTACAAGACTAGGACTTTGCTGCCCAGACGCTCGGTACTGCTGCACCGCTTGATTCAGCATGGTAAGCTTCTCAGAATGGCGCTGTAGATCCTCGTTCGTCTTCACGAGATCCACTTCCACACGATCCAGTGAACGCATATTGGCTTCTCCCTGGCTGGGAAGCCCTCCTACGTGTGTCTTCTTAAACTGACTGATGCGCTCTTCTTTTTTCTCCAATTCACGCTTCATCTGCTGCAACTCTTGATCCAAAAACTCTCCGGCACCCTCGACTTCCTTTTCACGTTCCTTGTTCGTATCTTCAATGAATTTGTCGGCCATGCGCGTCGTCACCCGCATGGCAGTTTTCGGATCCTGATCCATATAAGCGATCACAAATCCTTCCAAAAAAGTCGAGCTACTAAAGCCAGCCGATGCATCCATTTTGACACGTTCAACTCGTGTCCTGCGGGCTACCTGATAGAGAATATCTGCCTGCCCTTCTTCATCCAGCCCATCGGCATATAAACCCGTTTCCTTGGCAACTTCCCCCAAAAAATCAGGGCTGATGATTTGTCGCTGAATAAGAAACAGGATTTGATCAAATTTATCTTCGAGGTCGCCCTTTCTCCCTCCACTATCGAACCTATCGATGACACTATTGATGCCCTTTGGGCCTTCGGCAACGATTAACGTGTTCGATTGATAATACTTGGTGGCAATGAGGTAATACGCCAACGCCAAGACCAGAGAAAGTGCAAGTGATCCGAGAATGACCCATTTATTACGTGAAGCGATGACCAGATACTCACGAGCGGCACGAAAGCCATCTTGCTCTACGTGTACAGGGGCCTCAAAATGTTGCATGGTTACCTATGCTCCAAGTTTTGTGGGAAGACACGACCACGATGTGGACCTGTAATGCTTCTCCCTGTCGCCATCACTGTTTCACGAAAGAATCGACTCCGCTTGGAATGGCTTCCAGTTCAGACTCCGTACCCGCTGTCGCAAACATCGGAACAATTTCCTTCAGGTGTTCAAGCACGACAATGGGCTCATCATGAGAGCTGGCAACTTCCAGCGCCGATAGTTTCTCTCGAAATATGTCGAAGTCGAGAGGATTGACCGTCCGGATTTGCAAAATCTTGTCCAGCGGGGAGTTCACCGCGATCTCTCCCTCACCGACTAACTCCTCATACAGCTTCTCTCCCGGACGAAGCCCTACAAATCGAATAGGAACATCTCTACCGGGGACAAGTCCGGACAAACGAATAAGACTTCGAGCAATATCCAGCACTTTGATTTGCTCCCCCATATCGAGAATGTAGGTATGACCTTGCTCCCCAATAGTGGCCGCCTGGAGAACCAGCTGCACCGCCTCCGGAATCAGCATGAAGTAGCGTCGGATCTCCGGGTGCGTCACCGTCACCGGACCACCAGATCTGATCTGTTCCTGGAAACGAAGCAAGACGCTCCCACTACTGCCGAGAACATTTCCAAACCGAACGAGAAGAAATCTCGTCCGGCTGGTTCTGGCAATGTCCTGAATAACGAGCTCAGCCACTCGTTTGGTCGCACCCATCACACTCGATGGGTTGACTGCTTTGTCAGTCGAAATATGGACGAATTGCTCTACTCCATAAAGACTGGCCGCTTCAGCCACGATACGCGTGCCAATGCAATTATTCTTCACGGCCTCAACAGGATTCGCCTCAACAAGAGGGACATGCTTGTGCGCCGCTGCATGAAACAAAATCTGCGGACGGTATCGCTCAAGTACGGCCGAAAGTCTTTGTGCATCTGTAATATCCCCAATCAATGGAATAATTGAGAAGGGATACTTCTTATCATCAAGCTCCTTATGGATGTTATAGAGACTGTTCTCGTGACGCTCATACAACAACAGCACCTTGGGCTCGAACGACGCAATTTGGCGAGCCAATTCTGACCCAATCGATCCACCTGCACCAGTAATCATGACCGTTTTATCTCGCACTAGCTGTCTCGTGGCACGACTGTCGAGATTCACAGGGGCACGAGACAAAAGATCGGGGATGGACACATTTCGAATCTGACTAACAGCGCTTTGATCCGTGAGAAGCTCTTCCTTGCCAGGCAAGGTCTTAATTGACACATCATATGGCTCTAGCTTGATGACCAGGTCACGAAGGAACTCCGGTGTCGGATTGGGCACCGCAACCACAACAACCTCTGGCTTGAGCGTTTCCATCAGCTTAGGGATATCTTGCATGGCCCCCAGCACGCGAACTCCGTGAATACGCTGATTGAGGAGTAGACCATTGTCGTCAACAAGCCCAACAGGTTGGCAATTAAATACGCTGCGCGTCTTCATCTCTCGCACAACCCGCTCGCCCGAATCTCCAGCACCAATCACCAATACCCTTCGCCGTTTCTGAAATACGACTTTATCGCGCAAAACTCTCGAGGATAATCTCACGCCTGCAAGGAACCCCACTACGAGTATGGCATCGATAGCAAATATGGAACGAGGGTAGCTGTAAATCCCCATCACCCAATAAACCCAGCCGACAAACGCGACTGTGCTCGCCAGGACACCCTTCAGAATATTCTGAAGATCCCACAAGCTGGTGTATCGCCACAAACCTTCGTTCAGGCCATACAAAGCAAATGCAACTCCCCTGACGGCAACCAACCCCAGTACAGTCTGCTCAAAGACGTAGCGCTCGCCCTGGGGAATATTCCCATCGTATCGCAGGAAAAATGCTAGGTAGTTAGCCAGAATGATAAGCCCTACGTCGATTACAACAATAATGGGCCGCCTCCATCTGATAATGAAAGCAGACAAGCCTGACCATGGAGAATCGGTCGAAACCTCAACTGCAGCCTTGAGCTCCGGAAGCGTAAGAACCACAAGGGGCAATTTGGCAATACGAAGCACGGTCTGCAAGATAATGGCGAAATCAAGCCGCAAAGACATATGGCGGATATAGAGCTTTGCCAGCCGTAGCTTTTCCGGAAGAACTTTATGCTGATACTCTTCCTCAGGGTTCGCCGAAGCGTCGAGAATTGCGGCTTCATTAATGTACTTCAACGACGCCAAGTCCGTGATACCAGGTCGCACCGTAAGCACTTCGGCAAATTCCGCACGTGCACACTCCACATAACGAGGAACTTCCGGTCTTGGCCCCACAAGGCTCATATCCCCTAGAAGGACATTCCATAACTGTGGCAATTCATCAAGCTTAAGCCCCCGCAAAATATGCCCAACCCTCGTGATACGACGATCTCGACCAACAGTGACAAGTGGGCCGCCCACTGAATCAGTCGCGACCATTGTGCGAAACTTTCGAATCGCGAATGGGCGGAATCCTTGCCCGACACGAATCTGCCGGAAGATCACAGGCCCTGACGAGTCAAGCTTGATCAACAGAGCAATCAGAGCCAGGAGCGGCGAGGTGATGAGCAATCCAAGAGTTGCCAAACAAATATCACACGTACGTTTCATTAGCGTCGGCTCCTCGTCACAAGATCACGAACGATCCCGATGACTCGATCAATCTCATCTTCCGTCATCTTTGAATACAACGGCAACGAAACGATCCGCTGGAACATCTTGCTCGAGACTGGGAAATCTTCAGGTCGATAGCTTCCCTTATCTCGGTGATAGGGATGCAAATGAAGGGGGATGAAATGCACACTACACCCAACACCAGCTTCCTGAAGTTGACGAATGAACTCATCACGGCTAATCCGCAGGCGGTCCAACTCCAACTGGATCACGTACAAATGCCACGCATGTTGCACGTGTGCTGCAGCTTCAGGGCAGACAATCTCAGGCAGATCTTTAAACCCTTCCCGATACCTAGCCGCATATTGCTCGCGCCCCTTCCAAAACCGATCGCACTTCTTCAGCTGAGCCAACCCGAGGGCAGCAGCAATATCCGTCAAGTTATACTTAAAACCGGGTGACAAAATTTCGTAATACCATGACCCCTTCGAGGAATAGCGATTCCACGCATCACGACTGAGTCCGTGTAAACTCATCATCCGCATACGGGCAGCCCACTCAGCGTTATCCGTAGTAATCATTCCGCCTTCGCCGGTAGTAATATTCTTTGTCGCGTAGAAGGAAAAGCATGTGATATCAGAAATACTCCCAATCATTTTCCCGTGATATCGTGCCGGTAGCGCGTGTGCCGCATCTTCGATCACATGCAAGTTATTCGTTTTCGCAATCGTATGAATCGGCTTGAGATCGCACGGATGTCCTGCAAAATGGACAGGAATGATCGCCTTTGTCTTCTTCGAGATGGCTTTCTCAATCAAATCCGTGTTCAGGTTCAAGGTACCTTCAGTACAGTCCAGTAACACAGGCTTGGCCCTAAAGTACGTCACTACCTCGGCTGTCGCCGCAAACGTCATGGTTGGAACCAGGACCTCATCACCTTCACCTATGCCAATGGCCTCAAGGGCAAGATGGAGAGCAGCCGTGCAAGAATTAACAGCAATGGCATGCTGGGCCCCAACCATCGCAGCAAATTCTCTCTCGAATTCTCGCACCTTAGGACCCGTTGTCAGCCAGCCGGATCGAAGAACTTCAACGACTTCAGCGACTTCCTCTTCACCCACATCAGACCTATGAAACGGCAGAAAGTCTTTCATTCACTGAACTCCTCTCTGGCTAAAGGCCGCTCACCAAACAAGACACACTTTCCCATAACTTCAAAAATTCACAATCCTTCTTTGGGGGGGGCAGAAGAAACACGGCTACCCTGAAGGGAGGCTTTCTTGAGTGGAACACAGTCTACCCTCGTCATAATACAACACTAGGAAACTTAAGGCTATTAGAGAATATCGAGATTAAAGCGTTATAATCAACAATTCCACGAATAGGGGGTAAAATAGACAATCAGGAAGAGATGCCGTGGGCGTACGGCGTACATTTGGATGACCAGCACGGTATGGACAGCTAGCCCATGCTGGAGCTACCGAGCATCATCCGCCTTCAGTCAACTCTCAGTCCACCTACACCGTAATGGGCAGCCCCGCGGAGGGCGATGCAGGTAGTGGAACAACACTGCCCACCCCTACAGGCGCACAGCAAACCGGAATCGAAGTCGTCGGGCCCGTGCAATCAGATGGGCACAGCCAGATATGGCCACCCTTCCACAGTCAGCACACATGTACAATATCGATGCCCCAGACCTTATCCGGTCACCCGGTGACAACCATTTTAGCTAATTAGGCCCTCCCCACCAGCAGTAAGTGCTTTGCCCCGTTGTGGTCATGAACCCGGCACACCTGCGTGCAGCCTAGGTCCAGCTTCTTCCACAGCTGCCTAATGCTCCGGACCCCAACAAGGAACCCGCCGTAACGGAATTCTGCCTGGAGGCGCTCCGGCCCATAAATCTGCCCGGCGCGCACATGTGCGGCCTGAATCGCCACTTCTAAACGCACGGCCTTCTGAGCGCGTTTCGGAGAATTGGGGTTTTGACCAGGCAGGGTAGCCGCTTGGGGACACCAAAAGTGTCCTACACAACAGGATCTTGGCTAAATTGGCACCTCACACGCACAAGAATCGCCTAGACCTGCCTCCCATGTCTGTCGGTAACCATAGCAGAACACGGCAATGAGCTGTGATGCTCCACCAATCGGGATCGGTACCTTCATCCACGGCATTCACCTGGACGATTGTGAAGGGTGCCCCCTTCAGCTCACTACACTGCCAAAGTTTAGTATCAAAAACTATCCTCATAATTTTAAGGAGTTTGATAACAATTCTTACTGGCATATGTTTTGCTTTTTCCTGGCTTGCCAGCAAAAATTGGACGATGAATGATGATGTTGGGGTCTGGTTTGGCATACCACAATGGGCTAGTGCACCTACCACTTTTCGAGTAACCAGGTGATATAGGAAGACCTCTCTAATGTTAAAGAATAAAACGTGGTTAATTTTAGGCTATCGTATACTAATAGCAATCACGGTTCCTTTCGCGTTGTCGACTATCTTGGGATGCGGAGGGGGTGGAGAAAACAGTCCCTTACCATCTAGTCTCTCCACAACACCGTCTGCTGAAGCAGGCTCCGCCTCCAGAGAAGCGGACTCACCATCATCAGATGTAGCGTCCCTCCCTGATGAGTTACACGCCGGTGATGCAGAGGCCCCAGAAGATGCACTCGCTCTCACCCCTGATGCAAGTTTGACTGCTGGCTCTGCTGAGGAACCAGCAGCAGATAGTCCTCCGCCACAAGCCCCTACAGGAACCCCTCTGGTAGCTTTAAATTCAACGCCGTCGGGAGCCACGGCGGAAGTGACGTGGCAACCAAGTACAGATTCAAACGTGAATGGCTACTACATATACTACGGGAAACAATCTTCTGGAGAACCAGGAGTATGCTCCTATGAGGAGAGATATTCGGTTGAATCGCCCTCTGTTACGATTACGGAGCTTGAACCTAACACACCCTATTTCTTTGCTGTGAGTTCATACTCCAGTCATGAAAGTCCATGCTCGAACGAAACAGCTATAATAACACCACCTGCTAGAGCTTAGTATACATACCCAGTTGAAACCACCAACCATTATTCAGGGTAACGCAACATGAAGACACATGAACCACGGAATCTCTAATTGCAGTGGCCTATATCGTGCTCTTGCAGCCTCAAAACTCACAAAACATACCATACCAGGCGCTCACTAGCGCACAACCTCACTGTTGCGCGCTAAGCCCTGCAACATTGTTGAGAATAGTGCTCCTATTACGAGTACCGCCCTTCGTAGCTACCCGTAGAAGGCCGTCACCGTCTCAACCACCTCAACTTGCTGTTCCATCGTCAACTCCGGATAGATCGGAAGAGCGATCGTTTCTTTGGCCGCGCGCTCGGACTCAGGGAAATCCCCTTCCTTATATCCCAAATACCCAAAACATTCCTGGAGATGGAAGGGAACCGGATAGTAGATTTCCACCCCGATCTCCTTCTGCTTGAGGTATGCCACCAGCGCATCTCGTCGATCTACTCGAAGAATAAATTGGTTGTAGATGTGGTAATGATGAACACCTGATTCTCGATAAACCGGTGCTGGCAACCGTACCTTTGCCTTATCCAGGAGCCCGCTCAGCTTAAAGAGCTCTCCGTACCGGATCGCGTTTTTCTGCCGCTTTCTCGTCCATTCATCCAAATAGTTCAGTTTGATGTTGAGAACCGCAGCCTGAATCGTATCCAACCGAAAGTTTCCACCGATCAGCTTATGGTAGTATTTCGGTTTGCTCCCATGAACTCGCAAAATCTTCATCCGCTCCGCAAGCTCAGGATCACTGGTCACAGCCATCCCCCCATCACCTAAGCAACCCAAGTTCTTACTCGGGAAAAACGACAAACAGCCGATAGTCCCTATGCTGCAGGCCCGACGACCATCGCGGTATTCTGAGCCAATCGCTTGCGCTGCATCTTCAATAATGCTCAGTTTGTGCTGTTTGGCTACCTCCATGATCGGCTCCATATCAGCACATTGACCATAAAGATGGACTGGGATGATGGCTTTGGTTTTGGTCGTCACAACCTGGCTGATCTTGGCAGGATCAATATTATAGGTTATAGGATCGATGTCGACAAGAACCGGCTTCGCACCAAGACGAACAACAACTCCAGCCGTCGCAAAAAATGAATAGGGCGTCGTGATCACCTCATCCCCTGGAGCAATCCCGAGAGCCATGAGTGCAATCAAAAGTGCATCCGTCCCAGACGTGACTCCGACTCCATATTGAGATTGGCAGTAGGCGGCTATCCGCTCTTCCAACCTGCCCACATCGGGACCCAAGATAAACGCCTGGCTCTTAAAGATTTGTTCCAACGCCATCATGATTTCCTGGTGAAGCGGCTCATGATGTACTTTGAGATCAAGTAAAGGAACCCCCATGCAACTCCCCCTCCTTTGTGGAACACCAAGGAATCTTATGCGCGAGATTTCCCAGGGACAACCGCAGGCTGAAGGCTGAGAATCTTCCACATCGCGTCAACTCTGAGATCAGTTGGCTGTGAACAATTGAGGAATTTTGAGTCTTCATATCTTGATTTCTAGGTCCAAGCGCAACGCTACACGCCCGAATGGGCTAAAGGTGTTGCCATAAACACAACCTGCTATAGGCATTTATGTCTTGAAAAGCGAGTGACCTCCGAACTCCGGCCTTGCCCCAGTGGTGGAGGCCCCTGACATCGTGAGTATCTATCTCTCGACTACTTATGCTTCAATATGCCTAATAACATCGTTCCGAACCTAGCTCCATGTTCTCGGAGCTCTCTCCGGTTACCCGGATGGAATACAACATCCCTCATCATGTGATGAATGCATCTAGCGCTAATACCTATCGTGACAGTTGAAGTGCGAATGGATCAGATGCTTCTTGCTTCCTTAGAATAAGAAAGTCCAGGACCCCTTTCAAATACCCGATCCCGTAACTGATGTGCAGAATTGGGAAAACGATTGTCGACCACAGGCCACAACGGACACCTTTTTTAATGGCCACACTACTCCCAATACCGAGATCAACCAGGATATACGCAGTCCCACCAATTCCACAGAAGAAAGCCATGAGAGACGACCAGGGCGCTAATAGGGCCGTGACGAGCAACCACATCACAAAAGCTGATGGCACCAGTTGTCGCATCGTGACCACTGTCCCAAGCATACGTACAGCGAGCGGCTTATAGTAGCCATATTGGTAGTACATAACCCAAAGCTTCTTGAGGGAATCTCTGGCGGTATAGTAAGAGACGATCTCTGGGACAAGCAGAATCCGCCCCCCTCCCTTCGTGATCAATCGATGATTCAGCTCGTCATCTTGATTACGTACAAGCCGCTCGTCGAACAACCCGATCCGGTCAAACACTTCTCTTCGATAGCATCCAAACGGAACATGATCAACCCACTTTGGCTCGGTGACTCCTATCCTAAAATGCGAATTGCCGACTCCCCAAGGATGGGAAAGCCCAACAGCAATCGCGTGCGCCTTCGGACTTTCGTTGGCAGGTTGCGTGATGCAGACCCCACCGACATTGTCGGCACCACTTCGTTCTAGCCACTCGATCAACTTCGACACATAATCAGATGGATAGACAGTATGGGCATCCATCCGGATCACGATGTTCCCTTTTGCAGATTGAATACCGATATTGAGAGCGGCTGGAGTAATTCTTCGCGCATTCTCGAGGAGTCTAATCCAGGGGTATTGCTGACTGAACTCATCAACAATGTCTCTTGTTCTATCATCACTCTGACCATCGACAACCAACAATTCGAGCTGACCCTTCGGATAGTCGCTCCTAGCAACTGATTCTAAGCAAGAGCGGATCCCCTTTGCCTCATTCCTGCACGGGATAATAATTGACACGTGTGGTGATTGAACGTTTGTCATTTCCCCTCACGATCCGCCTATGGCCAAACATCAAACGGCAAAGACCTAGCTCACTGAAATATATCTAAACTCATCTGTGGATAAAGACCAGTCGCACAGGCGACAGATTAACGGCACCGCATGAATGTCCAACCTTGAACTCGTGGCATCCCTCCATAGTTCGCATCATAATATTTCTTAATGTGCGCTATTTTTCTGGCAAAGGCTTCGCTGGCTGGTTTACCCGTCCTCTGGCACGCCAGCTTGCCCTGTCCTTCTTCACAGGTAGGATCAGGAATATTCATTATTGTAGTGCCCATCGGCTGATATTCCCCGTTACGTTTTCACCTTACAAGATCCCAGGTGGCTAGTTGCGATCAGTGACTCCACCCGGTCTTGATCTCTCACTGTGAAGCCAGCTTTGGTCGAGCACGGGATCCAAGCTGCTCAGGCGAAATTCCTGCCACAGCTGCGAAGAAAGCATCTCCTGCATGGAGTATCCACCAAAACATCTCAGGAAGTCCCGAAATCGTTGTTCAAACCATCTCCGCCCGGCTCCTTGATAAAATCGAGTCGTAGGAGGAACAGGAATAGTAATCTCGCTGAGCTCTCGGATATCGAACTCATACGGATGGCAGTAAAATATGAACGGAACTTCCATCATGACCTTTCTCGCACAGTATCGACTTGCAAAACCCGGCAACAAACGATGGTACCCACCTCCACCTACCGGCCAATTTCGTCCGAGCACACGAAATGTCGGCAGTGGAGCCTCTAAAATACTGCTACCGGAACTGAGTTGCACCCGGACGGGGAGGACCGGCCAACCGGCGATCCCATAGCGAGGAAGTCGTGCCGGGACGATGCTCGAGTCATACTCGAATCCTGCCGCTGCAAGTACGTCGAGAGCCCACAGGGTCTCTCGGACAATGGAAAAATCTGGGGCACGATACCCTTTGATTGGCTTCCCCGTGATCTGCTCAAGAACGTCCTTGGAATGACGAATATCATCAAAAAACTCATCGGGAGACTGCCGGAAAACTTCCAGGTGTCCATGGCCATGACACGCTACCTCATGACCATCAGCCTGTATGTCTTTCACGACTTCAGGAAAGCGATCGGCAAACTTACCGAGGACGAACATCGTGGTTCTCACGTCCGCCTCACCTAGAATTCGGAGAAGGCGTCTGGTGTTCTGAGCCGCCCGTTCAGTAATTGGAAGACTCCGGTCCCAGGTTGACTGCGGCCAATCTTCCACATCAATAGAGATGACCGGTGTATTGTACTTCATCCCTTCAAACATACATAAAATTCCGTTCCCGCACTCGCAATTTACTGAATTCGGACGCCTGCAAATTTCGGCTTTTGACTAAAGGGCAAGAACCCTAATCTCCAGCTAAGTCGGGCTGAGTGCCAGGATGTGGACTCGTGCTAGCGCCACGATGGCCAGCTGCGCTGCAGTGGCGAGGCGTGACAGCGTACGGCGCGCATGCTAAATGACCTTTCCGACCGTATTGAGAACCAGAAACCGCATTCGCTTTGGTCGTGCCTCCGACAAATCTCCGGGTAAGGCCAGCTGCTCAGTGCACGTCACAGGGTGTCGGTCAGCACATTTCGCAGATTGCGCTGGGGCCTCGCACTCACGCTGCCAGGCGTACTCCGGCAGCCGCGTGATGGCGGCGTACAACTGCGAACCCAAATCGGCACTGATCGTAGAGCCGATCCCACGCGCTGGGGCCTCGCACCACGCCAGCACCGTCTGCTCATATAAGGCGCCGTCGCCTCGGACGAAGCGCTGCATGCTTCCCGGTAACAGGCTCGCAACGGCCCGCTCTAGAATTCGCACGTTACCTCACCCACTCGATGATTTCACACGCAATATAGGCACTCTGTGGAACGCCGAACCTCAGACGGTCGGACGCCACAGTGGGATCTTTCGGGCTCATGCTTAACCGGAGACGTAGGGGGAAATTTTAGGATCACAAAATGAATTAGGACCCAACTTAACGCTCTGCCCGAATTTCCAGAACCCCTCGGATCGCTACTCTTGCCCAAAATATTAAAGTTTTCAAGAAAGCGTTCGTTGGTATCTTGATGTGACCCCCTCGTACAACTCACCGATTCTTTTGCTCCACTGACCCAGCGAATGGTTCTCGATAACATACTGACTGTTCGCCTGGCCGAGGGAGCGTCGCTCATCTGCTTGCAACAATACGCCTTTCTCCATAAGCTCGGCCAGCATCTTCCAATCTTCCGTTGGAAACAACCAGGCCCCATTGGAGCGCCCATAGGTCTCCCGAGCTGCGGGAAGAGCAGAAGATATAACAAGCTTCCCTGCCGTCATTGCCTCCAGAACGGCGTAGGGCAAACCTTCGCTACGACTAGCCAAAACCAGTACATCGGTCACCTTCAATATAACGCTAAAATCTTCAACTGGATCAACAACTCGAAAGGCATCAGGACTGAGGGGGGATTTGTACCTTAATTGCGAAACAAACTCACGGGTTTCTTCTTTTCCCACGACAAGAAATTTGCAATTCGTAAACTTTCTGCCCAACTCTTCTGCAGCCTTGAAGAAAATATCGACACCCTTTCTCCGCGGACTCCAGCCCAGAAGCAAAAAAACCATGTCCTCACTCGAGAGGCCCAGGGTCTTTCGCGCTTCAGGTACAACTTCGCATTTATTAAAAAAACGTCCTATATTGACACCATTGTGGAGCAATATGGCTTTGTCAGGAGCCAGGCCCGCATCTCTGACGCTCTTGTACACTCCATCTCCAACGGCAATACAGTAATTCCCCAAGAGGTTGAGAAGTAATCTAATCTTCAGCACATCTTTGATGCTTTGCTTAACACTGCCTCCGCAGGGGTTATGGTAGTGCCAGACAATCCCTGAATTTTTGAACGTTGTATACTTAAGCAGAACTGTAGTCAGATCATACGTGAAAAAATGACTGTGTAAGACCAGCGGTTCCCGGCCCACTAGAAGGCTACGGATCGGTCCTGCAACATTCCTTTTGTGTGGAACAAAACCATATCCTATCCCCTCCGCATCCAAATTCGACAACCAACTCCGGTTCTTGGCCCTGTCCGGAAATATACAGAACGTGGCGACCTGCAATTTATCACGACAGTATCGGCTCAGGAACAAGAGCGAATCGATAAATGTCCCACCATATTGTGAGCCATAGTCACAGATGTGGCAGATGGTCGGGGTTTTCATGCAAAATCGCCCTTTCTCCAAATTAGAATTCTGTTTCGAGTAGGCACAGCTTAGGGAAGGTCTGATTAATTCAGTTTTTCGGCCAATGAACTTTCAAAACACCTGATATTTGACTGGCCCGCGATCGAAATTCAGAATAAATCAGACCTTCCTTAGGATAGACCTTCCTAACACCCGATTCCTCATCCACTATGCAACCTTCTAATGCCCAAACGTCAAGATAGGGTTCTCGAAGAAGCTGCACATTACAGTAGCGTTCACATCTACATACACTTCTGCAGATAATCAGAAAACACCACGACTCACAATTTCAACATTATTAGAATTTTACACTAAACCAGAATGGCACGAAACATGCTCTTATGAAATTCTGCATGGGGCTTCACCGCCTACCAAAAAAATAATAGGAAGACACAATTTTACACTGCCGTCAAGGAGATGAGGATGAGAAAACAACCGCATTACTTCCAACGCCGGTTCCTGTTCCCAATCTGTGCAGCGCCGCTTCTACTAGCTCTTCTAGGATCCGTGACGGCGCAAGCCGCGACATACTATGTATCGCTTTCTGGCAACGATTCATATCCGGGCACACAGGCTCAACCATTCCGAAACTTTGCGAGAGCCATCAGCCCACTTCGTCCTGGTGACACACTCTATATTCGTGGGGGAGTATGGACTCAACAGATTGATCTCCTAACGCCCAACAAGAGTGGGACGTCAGGAAATTATATCAAGATAGCAGGATACCCAGGGGAGACGGTCACAATTCGGTACGCTGACCCTTACGTCGCCTCTTATGGCCCGATAAAGTCTCGAGGAAATCGAGGGTACTTGATTTTTGAGAATCTTATACTCGACGGCAGCAACACCACGGAAAAGACCAACTGGCAAATTCGTGATGGCAACCACCATTTCATTCTTCGTAATATTGAAATCAAGAACTTCCGTGCATCAGGACTCTTTGTTCAAGCGAACGACATACAAGTCATCAATTGCAGCATCCACGATCAGCGTACCGTGGGGACGAGCCGGCATTACGGAATCTATTTCAATGGTGCTAATGGAGTAATCCAAGGTAACAGGATTTACAACAATCCGGGTGGTGGCGTTCACGCATATCCTGGCCCCATCTCGAATCTCATCATACGGGGCAATACCATTTACAATAACAGTACGAAACCGGATACGACAGTTGGGGGCATCCTCGTCTGGGGAAGCTCCTCGTCCAACATTAGCAACACTCAAATTTATAATAACCTCGTGTATAAAAACATCCCTTCAGTGTCCAACTCAACAGGTGGAATTCTCGTCGGCCCTTATACCAGCGGGACAAAGGTCTGGAACAACACTTTATATGGAAATAAAGGGAATGGACTGCAAATTGGGTTTAACTCTTTATTCGCCACGACTAAGTCCACAGTGGCTCAAAACAATATCAGCTACGGCAATGGCCAGGCAAACTATCTGAACGCTGGCACTAGCACAGTCTTTACCAACAACGTCACCACAGATCCGAAGTTTGTCAATGCCCCAGTCAACAACTTCCAACTTCAGCCGAGCAGTCCCGCCGCCAATAAGGGAGTTGTGTTGAGCAGTGTAAAAACTGACTATAGGAACCTCCCAAGACCCAAGGGTGCAACTTACGATGTCGGCGGGTATGAAAACTATTGAATATTTAGGGTTGGACAGTACCCGCTCACGATTTCTTGGACACGGTTATAGCCATATTGGACCAGGCCTGTGGTCGCGCCGCTGGGCGATCGCTGTTTCTGAGCCAACTGTGGGGGTCGTTTTTTGAGGGGCCACTTCACAAGCCACCCCCAACCCTCATTGATCGACCTGCTGGTCACGCGCCCTCCGAGGTGACCAGCAGGTCACAACGAACCTGGCGTGGTGAGCCGAACCGATGCCGCTCGACCAACCACTGCTCATTATAAAAACGGTAACCAGTCGAAATGATCCACGCCGATGAAGACCGTGACGGCTCCGTCCACCACCGTACTGGTCGCATCGATGCCCCACATCTGATTCGGGCGCTCGGTGGTAATCGTGCCATCGTGAACCCCAGTCCCACGACGCGCGGCACCCGGCTGGGAGCCAAGAGGTCGACCTGCCGCATGAGTCGGAGCACGCGGGGTTTGGACGTGCGAATCCCTTGCGCCCGCAGCCGCGCCCAGACTTTGCGATGTCCTTCCCCAAGAAACGGAGAAGTGGCCAGCACCGGGCGTGTCAAGTTTTCTGTGTAACTGATTGTGGTTAATCCCTGGTGGGCATGTAGTGCTCCCCTAAAATCAAGCCACCTGAGTTGATTGTTGGGCCCGATATTGGACGGGGCTTCGATAGCCCAGCGCTTGATGCGGGCGCTCTTCGTTGTACCACCGCAGCCAGTCTCGAATGACCCGCCGCGCCTCCTCAAACGTCTGGAACGCGTGCTGCCAGACACATTCCTCTTTGAGACTCCGAAAGAACCGTTCGATGATCCCATTCTGTTCCGGCGTGTACGGCGTGATGAACTCCTGCTGCAGCCGATAGTCTCGACAGGCTTGCCGGAACCGACGGCTCTGAAAGATCAGGCCATTGTCGCTGCGGAGGACCGGTGCGCCCACCGGACGCAAGGTCCCAAATCGCTGTAGGCACGCCGCTTCGACCGCCCGTTCAGCCTCCTTCGCCCGACTGCGCAAGGCAAACTCGTAGCCCATCACTTCCCGATCATGACAATCAATCACCGCCGCCAGATGCGCCCAGCCATCTTGTCCACAATCAATATGCGTCACATCCATGGCCCAACGTTCGTTGCTGCGATCCGCCCGACTCGTCCAGCCTTGCACGCGAGGACGTGGGGTGGAGACGCGTTGATGCACCAACCACCGTTTCTGTTTCAGCACACGATAGACGGCCTTCCGATTGATGCGGAGTCCGTCCCCGAATCGCAAGAGCACCCACAGCCGCCGATATCCGAACGTTGGATACTGTTGGATCAGCTGCCGCAATCGCTCCGTCCACGGCGGATCCGCCACAGAGCGTCGCCGGTCGCTCCCTGCCGTCCGAGGCAGGCCCGCGCGGCTGACACCGAGTACCTGGCAACTCCGCCGCTCCGAGACACCCGACACCGTGCCTCTCACGCGTCGGATGTCTTCCGGTCCAAAGGGTAGGGTTTCAAGGCCTCCCGTAAGATGTCGTTGTCCAGGACCAGATCGCCGATCTTCTGTTTCAACTTCTTGATCTGCTCGTCCTTAAGCGCCTCTTCGTCCCGTGGCCGAGTCCGAAGCGCGTTCTCCGCTCCCACCAGAAACTTCTCCCGCCAGTCGTCGATCTCGGCCACCGTCAGCCCATGCAGCCGGGCTGCTTCGGCCACCGACGTCTCTCCCTTCAGGAGACTGACCACCAGCGCCACGCGCCGTTTGGCCGTCCACCGTTCAATCGGTTCGGTTGTGTCTGTTGCCATCTCGCCACCTCCTCGGTCCGCTCAGGACCATGTCGTGAAGGTGGTCTCAATTTCAAGGGGTGCAGGATAC
>NZ_CZQA01000014.1 GCF_001458735.1 Candidatus Nitrospira nitrosa | reverse complement strand
ATCCAAGATGCGGCCGATGATAGTGATACCGGTCCAGAAATGCACGCACCTCGCCCTGGAGTGTGGGCAGTTCTTCTACTCGATAGGAGATCCACCCCAAGCATTCCTTGCGCAGGGTTCGATTGAAGCTCTCAATATACGCCTGCTCGTTCTTCTTATAGGGACGGGCGATGCGATGTCGTGTACAATACTGGAGCACCTGTTGGGCAAACACGCCTTTGAACTCTGAGCCCCCATCGGTCTGGATGATCTGCACAGGCCCGGTAAAGCGGCGAGTCATGGCTGTGCGCAAAAACATGGCCCCATCCTCGCTTGTTAGTCCGGTCCGCAGAACGACATCCGCTTCCTTCGTATAGATGTCCACCCCGGTAAAGGCGAAGACCTCGCCAAAAACCACGGTATCCATCTGAATGACCGCGCGGGGAGCCGTGGCAATCGGCACAACGCCGCGTGGCTGATTGGTCCGGCCCCGAGGCCGTAAGACGTATCGTTCAGCCAAGATTTCATAGATCTTGGGAACAGAGAGATGGATATGCTGTTCATGAGCCAGAAAGTACTGAATCTTCTGCCCACAGCAGTCGTATTCACGGGCGCGAATCGCCCAGACAAGGCGTTTGACCGCTCCCGGGACCTGTCGTGCCGGACGTGGCCCCGTCTTGGCCGCAGCATAGCGATCCAGAAAGACAGAGAGTCCTTCGATTCGAACTGCCTTCAGCCAGAGTCCTATGGTTTCTCGATGGCGCTCAAGTTGGCCCGCGATCGCGGAAACGGAGAGCCCTTGAGTCGCCAGTTCCGCTGCAAGAATGATCCGAGTTCTTGTGTCCATGTCCAGAGTCTACTCTGGACTGTCGGATATTTACGGCAACAATGCGCTGACTTGACGAATCAGAACTGGGTGGCTGAGAATGCTCAATTTTCGTTAGCCAGGAAGGTCACTATGAAGTTGCATCACGTGAAAAAGGTGGTGTGTGCGGTTGGGCTTCTGATGGTTGGGCTAGCCGGAGTCCCTGCATTTGCCCATGAAGATCGGACGCCGACAGGCTCGTGGGAAGGAGTTGTCCAGTCAACCACGATACCGCTTTCCCCGTTGACCACCCTCTTGACGTTCGGTGCAGACGGTAATCTCGCCGAGTCACGCCGACTCTATCTCCCGCAGTCTCCGCTTGGCCCCGTGCTCGCCACTTCCGGTCATGGGGAGTGGCACCGTTCCAAGGATGACAGATTTGAGGCCACGATCGTGCTGCTCTACCAAGGCGCTTCCGATCACCCCACTTCACCGGGCGTTGTGATTGGTCGAGAAAGGGTTCGGTATCGATTCCAATTGATCCGCGGCGGCGCACAACTGCAAGGAACTATTTTGGTGGAGATTCACGATGCCGCGGGCAACATCGTGTTCTCTGGTCCAGGCACCATCGAGGCGACACGTATCCGGCCCCAACCCTTCCCGTAATGGTAGCTGACGGCTGTGTTGCACCTTCCCTTCCTTGACCTTCCTCTTTGGCGGCACCTATAATTCCGCCAGGTAGTGACTGCAACATACTGATTCAACGAGAAAAATGGCTGAATTTACCCACTTCAACGAATCTGGTCGGGCTCGGATGGTCGATATCAGTGCCAAGGAGTCGACTGAACGATTGGCTATTGCTCAAGCTACAGTCTTCTTACTTCCTGAAACCCTTGAAAAGATTCAACGTGGCAAGATCGCCAAGGGCGATGTCTTGGCCGTTGCTCAGGTCGCTGGTGTCATGGGTGCGAAGAAGACGCCGGACCTGATTCCCATGTGTCATCCAATTTCGCTCACCAGCGTCGACATTGCCTTCAAAGAAGAACCGCGGCCGGATCGAGCAGGCCGCTGTTCGATTACCATTACAGCCACGGCCAAGACGACAGGACCGACGGGAGTCGAAATGGAAGCCATGACGGCCGTGACGGTCGCGGCGCTGACCGTTTATGACATGTGTAAGGCGGTCGATCGGGGAATGACTATTAGTGAGGTTTGTCTCCTGTCGAAGTCAGGCGGGAAGTCGGGGACCTATACGAGGGAAGGCTGAGGTCAAGGCTACGCCATGATGGTGACGATCAAGTTATTCGGTATGACGAAACTGCTGGCTGGAAATCAGGGTTCTCTGTCGGTGAATGTGGCGAACGGCCGGCTGGTCAAGGACGTAGTCCGTGCCATCGAGATTAGCCACCCTGCTGTCGGAGAACTCGTTCAGAAGAAGAAGGTGTTGGTGTCGGTGAATCAGGACATTGCGCACGAAGACACGATGATCAGTGAGGGTGACGAAATCGCGTTGCTGCCGCCCTTTGCCGGAGGGAGTTCAATGAATGCTGAGCTGGACGACAGCCAGTTTGTCCGTGTGCAGCGGGAGAATTTTTCTATTGATCAGGAGCTTGATCGCGTCAAGAGTCGGTCGAAACGGATTGGGGGGATTGCCACCTTCTTGGGCATCGCGCGGGATCGGTCCCGCGGGCGAGATGTCGATGGGATTACGTTTGAGCACTATGAAGGGATGGCACAGAAGAAGCTGCGCGAGATTCGTGAGCGAGCCCTCAAAGAATTCGGCATTCTCGAATTGCTGATTATTCATCGGTATGGAGCCATCACGATCGGGGAGAATATTGTGCTCATCATCGCCGGGGCGGAGCACCGCGCAGAGGCCTTCACCGCCTGTCGATGGGCTATCGACGAACTCAAGCAAATCACGCCGATCTGGAAGCTGGAACATACGCCGGAAGGGGAAGTCTGGGTCGAGGAACATCCTTAGGGATGGGGAAGATGTGAGGGGAGAGAGGGGTGAACGGTAAAGGGTGTTCGGCAGGAAGAGGAAGCCCGTGAAGCTGAGACCGATCAGTGCGGATCTTCCATCTGTCGTGGATACGTATGGTCGCCCTCTTGGCAGCCTACGCTTGTCCGTGACGGATCGTTGTAATCTCCGCTGCAGCTACTGTATGCCGGAGCCGGAGTATGTCTGGTTGCCGCGGGAGGACATCTTAAGTCTTGAAGAAATGGCGACGCTGGTCGGCTATTTCACCGATTTGGGTGTCGACAAGGTCCGGTTGACAGGTGGAGAACCTCTGTTGCGGAGAGACCTTGCGCGATTGGTTCGGTTACTGCGGCAGAATCGTCGAATCACCGAAGTCGCCTTGACGACGAATGGCATTCTCTTGGCAGAGCAGGCCCAAGAACTCTATGAAGCGGGGCTTGATCGGGTCACCATTAGTCTGGATACTCTTCGGCCAGAGCGATTCCGGCAATTGACCAGACGGGATGAATTTTCCCGTGTTGTCGAGGGCATTGAATCGGTCGGGCAGGTGGGATTCTCAAATCTGAAGCTCGATACGGTGGCGATTCGTGGATTCAACGACGATGAGCTGATCCCCTTGATTGAGTTTGCCAAGCATTACCAGGCCGAGGTGCGGTTTATTGAGTACATGGATGTCGGTGGGGCGAATGAGTGGAATCCAGATAAGGTCTTGTCCCAGGATCGAATACTCGACCTGTTAGGTCGGCGGTATGGCCAGATCATCCCTGTCCCTGAGCGTGGCACAGCTCCAGCGCAACGATTTCGCTTGCCGGATGGCACGATCTTTGGGATTATTTCCTCGACGACTCAGCCCTTCTGTGCCCATTGCGACCGTAGTCGTGTGACCGCCGATGGGATTTGGTATTTGTGCTTGTATGCTGCGTCGGGTGTGGATCTACGGAAACCGCTTCGGTTGGGCGCCAGTTCCGCAGAGATGCGAGAGCTGGTTCGATCAGTGTGGACGGCCCGTCATGACCGTGGAGCTGAGGAGCGGAAGGCGCTGGAGCGGCTGGGACTGCGATCCCGAGGGTTGATCGGTATTGACCAGCTTCGGGAAGATCCACACTTGGAAATGCACGCGCGAGGCGGATGAGATTCTATCCAACGGATTTGCTACAATGGGCCCCATTCTCAGTGGGGTGATGGCAGTCCATCGTTCAATAATAGATCATCTGATGGGTCGGGTTTCCTCAATCATGACTCCAGAGACGGGGTGGATATCTCTACGAGGAGTTGAGTTTTTCGGACTGCATCATGACGGCTGCTGGCTCCTTGTCTCGAGTGCTGTGGTTTTTTCGTGGGGTATTGGCGAGACCCTGGTGCTATGAGGCTGGGCTGGTCTTGATCCTGCTGCACGGCGTCGGCTTGATCGTTGCGATGATGTTGAGCGGGCTGACGGTGTGACGAGAATCGGTCTCTGGCTGGGGCGTGGGCTCACGTGGGTTTCTTCCCGTACCGATTTCGATAGGAGAGGGTGTGATGGCCTGGTTTAAAAAAGATAAGCCCAACGATTCCGTTCCTCCTCCGCGCTCAAAAGGCAGCGAGGGAATGTGGCTCAAGTGCAACCATTGTCGTGAAATCGTCTATCGGAAAGAAGTCGACCGCAACAACAAGGTCTGCCCGAAGTGCGAGTATCATTTTCCGATTTCTGTCACGGAGCGGATCGGCTTACTCATCGATCTTGGTACGTTCAAAGAATGGGACGCGGGATTGGAAGCACAGGATCCCTTGGTCTTCCAGGATACCAAACCGTATCGTGATCGTGTGAAGGCTCACCAGGAGAAGACCGGGCGCAAGGATGCTCTGGTGATCGGAGAAGGGTTGGTAAATGGGAGCCGTGTGGTGTTGTGTGTGTTCGACTTTAGTTTCATGGGTGGGAGTATGGGTTCGGTTGTCGGTGAGAAACTCTGTCGCGCGGTCGATCGTGCGTTGGAGTTGAAATTGCCTGTGATCTTGGTGACCGCTTCCGGTGGGGCTCGGATGCAGGAGGGGATTCTCTCGTTGATGCAGATGGCCAAGACGTCGACGGCCGTGGCGAAGCTCGGTGAAGCCAAACTGCCGTTCATTACCATTCTTTCCGACCCGACATTCGGCGGCGTCACGGCCAGTGTGGCGATGTTAGGTGATGTCATCATTGCGGAACCCAAAGCCTTGATCGGATTTGCAGGCCCTCGCGTGATCGAGCAAACGATTAAGCAGCAATTGCCCGACCAGTTTCAGCGCGCCGAATTTCTGCTCGAACACGGCATGATCGACATGATCGTTGAACGTCGGCGCTTGAAGGAGACGGTCGGTACCCTCGTGAATCATTTTTAGGTTCCTGTATCCTCCCGGCTTGTTGATGAGCTATTCCTCAGTGATTGAATATCTCTATGGTCTCCAGAAACACGGCATCAAGCTGGGTCTGGAGACGATGCGTCTGTTATTGGATCGAGTGGGTCATCCGCAGTCGTCGCTTCAGGTCCTCCATATCGGGGGCACGAACGGCAAAGGGTCCACGGCTTCGATGGCGGCGGCGGTCCTTCACTGTGCCGGTCGACGTGTCGGGCTCTATACGTCCCCTCACCTTGTCGACTTTCGGGAACGGATTCGCGTCAACGGTGAGATGATTCCGGAGGAGCGGGTCGAGGGACTGCTCACACGATTACGAGCGGTGCTGAGGGATGATCTGCATCCGACGTTTTTTGAGATGACCACGGCTCTCGCCTTTCTGCATTTTGCCGAATCAGCAGTGGATGTTGCCGTTCTTGAGGTTGGGTTGGGGGGACGGTTTGATGCGACCAATGTGGTCGAGCAGCCGCTGGCCTGTGCGATTACGACGATCGGCATGGACCATCAAGAGTATTTGGGAACGACGGAAGAGACCATTGCCTTTGAAAAAGGTGGGATCATTAAGCCCGGCGTGCCGGTTGTGATCGGCCGGATGGAGGCGGAGGCAGAGCAAGTCTTGTCCCGCCTCGCCAAAGATCGCTCCGCACCACTCTGGCGTCTTGGTCGAGAATTCTCTCTTGATCAGGATCGTGACGGGCGACTGGTGTACCGAGGGGTCACGCATGTTATCGAGGGGGTGGAGTGCGGCTTGGTTGGTCGCCACCAATGGGATAATGCCGCCTGCACATTGGCGCTCCTGGAGGCAGCCGATCAACGAGGAATGACCCTGGACGAGAGGGCGGTCCTGGAAGGTTTGCGGACGGTTTCTTGGGAAGGGCGTTTGGAAAAGATCGACGAAGCACCCCATGTGGTGCTCGATGGGGCACATAACCCAGCTGCAGCTGAGGTGCTTGCTCGATATCTCACGGATTATGCCGCCCAGCACCCGGATTCACGGATTATCCTCGTCTGGGGCATGATGCGGGACAAGGATCATCGGGGATTTATCACCCCACTCCTGCCGGTGGTCTCAGAGATCGTCTTAACTCAAGCGGCTCTCGGGCGATCTGCCACGGTTCACGAGCTCCGTGCGGTGCTGGATGAATGGTCGGGACCGGTGCAAGAGGCGATGCTTCCGACGGATGCGGTGGCCCTTGCCAGAAGTCGGGCGATGCCGCAGGATCTTCTTTGCATCACCGGCTCGCTGATGCTCCTGGGGGATATCAAAGCGGCAATATGTGGCTGTGATCTGTCTCCGATTCGCGGCTAGCATGGGGGATCCTCTCGCGTGGCTTCGCCAAGGAGGTCTGCTCACTCTCCTCACGCTTCTGCTCTCACCCCTTTCGGTCTCCGCCGCTGATCATCCAGGGGGAAGTGCTGGATCTTCTTCGGCTTCTACTCCTCTGGACATCACGGCCGAGCGGATCGACTATCAACAAGAACAGGAAATCTACGAAGCGAACGGGGCCGTGATCATTCGTCAGGGAGGGATCACGCTGACTGCTGATCACGCCACCATTCAAGCCCTACCCGGGATCCTTACGGCTGTCGGTCATGTTCATTTAACCGACGTACAAGCTGATGTGACAGCCGAGCGATTGGAGTTGAACGTCAATACCGAGGCCGGTATTGCCACGCATGCGGAGCTTTTCATTCCTTCCCGAAATGCGCTCGTGTCGGGTCAATATCTACAGCGATTGTCCGAATACCACTATCGTGTGAAAGATGGCAGCTTTACCAACTGTGATGCCCAAGAAGGAGAAGTGCCGGCTTGGCGGTTCCGTGCCAACGATGTGGACATGACGATTAGTGATACGTTGGCCTTTAAAGGTGGATGGTTCTGCATCTTGGACGTGCCGACGATTCCTCTTCCGACCTTCTCGTATCCGATGGCGAGACGACAAACCGGATTTCTGATTCCTACTCCGAAGTACAACAGTCGGTTTGGATTTGGTGCGCAGGCCCACTTTTTCTGGGCAATCAGTCCGAGTCAGGATGTGACGATCTCACCGTCCTACTACAATCGATTGGGATACGGGTCTGATTTTGAGTATCGCTACATATTGGACCGTCGATCGCGCGGCAAATGGTATCTGAGTTATTTGCAGCAGACTCAGCTACCGGACGCCGGCGGTATCGGGACCAACAGCGATGCGCAACAAGCCCGTGCAACAGTGACCGGGAGTCATACGCAGTATCTGACGGATACGCTTTTGTTGCGGGCCAATGCCAATTTGGTCACTGACCCGAACTTTTATCAGCAGTTGAGCAACTCGGGTGTCCTCCGAGCCTTGCCGAGTGCCGAATCGAATCTTTTACTTTCCCAACGTCTTCCCTACGGCAGTCTCTACCTCTTAGGTTTGTATCTGCAGCCGTTACAGGCCGGTGGCAAAGATACCTTTCAGCGCCTTCCCGAAGCCGGGTACAACTTGCCCTATGTGTCTCTGTTCAATTCACCTGTTCGGTATGGCATGGAAGGAAACTACGTCAACTTTTACCGAGAAGACGGGTTTGCCCTCAACCGATTCAATCTTGTTCCTGGCATTGCCACGGAGCTGATTGAGCTCGGACACCTCGTAGGGATTCGTCCTCAGGCGAAGTTTAGGGAGGTGTATTACACGAGAGGTGCGCAGTCGGAGGATGCTCAACATCGAGAAACCTTTTGGCTGGGGGTCGATGCGACATCGAAACTCACACGCCGCTTTTCGTTGGCTGATGGTAACAGTCTCTTGCATACGATGGAACCGACGGTGACCTATGAGTATGTCCCCGGCACCAGACAATCGGCGTTGACACAAATCGATCAGATCGATGATCTGCCCAAGAAGAATCTCGTGACCTATATGCTCCGGAGTCGTGTGCTGGAATCAGGGACAGGGACGGCCTTCAATTGGCTGGATCTCACTGTCGCTCAGAGTTACCATGTCGGAGGCGTGCAGACGTTGGCGCGCGAGTTTACGCCTGGCGTCGCCCCTTTCCTTGGCTCGTTCACCCAGCCGATCCAGCCGGCGACGGTCCCTATTCAAGGCAAGAGGTTCTCTGATATCTGGGTGCGAGCCGTGATTGGGAATAATCTCCCGCCGCTCAGCAGTATTTCACAGCTGGATACTCCAATTTTTGGTCAGGGCGCTCAAGCCTGGGCGCTGCGGCCTCCCATCAATCGGTACGTGACCATGGACGCATTTGTTGATCCGTATCAGCTGACCGTGAGCCAATTCAACGCAGATCTCCGCTTTCAGGAGGGAACCAATTGGTATGTTGAAGTGGGGCAGCGTTATACGAGGGATGGCAATCGGGTCAGGCGAGGGGATATTTGGAACCCCATCTCCTTCAACGAAGTGTATGCTCCGACAAAAGAGATTCAATTCGTGACGATGGGGGGTGGGGTACGTACTCCCTGGGGGTGGACCTTTGGGGCCAAGGCCTATTATGACGTGAAGCAGGGGAGAAGTCCTGAATTGGACGTTGTCGCCTTGTATCAAAATCCATGCAAGTGTTGGTCATTGGGGCTCCATTACATCAAATTCCCCGATCGTGAGCAGTACGGGTTCATGTTGAATTTCACGGGGGTCGGCGGTGTGGGCAATGCAGAAGCTGTCCTCATGCGGACGTTGCTGAATCCGCTGGTATATGGAGAACGCGGTCTGCCCTGGCCGGCTCCTGGGGGACCCTATGGATTGCCACCACAGGTTTCCGAGCCCAACGGGACTCCACCTCGCGTTCAAGCCGGGCGCTGATCCGTATTTGACTCTAAAATCAGTGGTAGGGTACGATGATTGCCTCGTGACATGTGTGTGATGTTAACTCTGTAAGGAGGGAAAGACGTGGCTGGTGATGCCTTGAAAGTAGAAGATTCTACATGGGATGCAGAAGTTATGAAGGCTTCGGAACTGGTGATGGTCGATTTTTGGGCCGTCTGGTGTGGACCCTGCCAAATGGTTGCTCCGATCATCGATGAATTGGCAAAAGAATACGACGGGAAATTAAAAGTTCGGAAGTTGAACACGGATGAGAATCCTGAGGTCGCTGGTCGGTACCAGGTGATGAGTATTCCGACTATTCTATTCTTTAAGAACGGCCAACAAGTAGAGAAGCTGGTTGGGGCCAGGCCAAAGCGTCAATTCAAGGAAATGATTGATTCACTTCTTGCTCAACATGCTGGGACTGCCTAGGGCGTCTCGTCGCAGCAATGCTCACTGAGCTGCGGATTACGAATTTTGCCGTCATTGAGCGACTGAGTCTTGAAATCGACTCAGGGTTTACCGTACTGACCGGAGAGACAGGGACTGGGAAGTCCCTGTTAATCGATGCGGTGGCGCTTCTTATTGGTGGTCGCGTCTCAAGTGACCAAGTCCGCTTTGGTGAGGATGAAGCGCAGCTCGAAGCGGTCTTCGAGATACCACCCACTCACCCAATCCTTCCTCGGCTTCGGGCCCAAGGGCTTATTGGTCCGAACGATTTCGAGCTCATCATCCGACGGACGATCGCCCGATCAGGGAGAAACCGAGTCTATCTGAACGGAGTGCTCAGCCCGGCTCACGCATTGGAAGAGTTTGCCGGCACGCTCATCGATATCCATGGTCAACATGATCAGCAGTCGTTGCTCTCCGGCTCAGCTCAACTGGAGGTGTTGGATGCATTTGGCCGGCTGCAAGATCTACGAAACCAATATCGCTCGAGTCATCGAGAATGGACCAGTGCCCGTCATACGCGTGCTGAGTTGGCCGCTGCGAACGATCAGCGGATGCAGCAGCACGATGTGCTGAGCTTTCAGCAACAAGAATTAGATCAAGCAGCCTGTCGTCTTGGGGAGGAGGAAGGGCTCCAAGCTGAGCGGCAACGGTTAGCCTCGTCTCGTCGTCTGACGGAATTGGCATCGGAGGCCCAAGCACAACTTCAGGCGGATAGACAGGGGATTTTGGCCAGTTTGGCGTTGGTCGAGCGGGCGGTAGGAGAACTGGCTCAGCTTGATCCTGAGATGAAGGGTATCGCGGGGCTTGTCTCGGAATCCAGAGTCCTCTTGAAGGAAGTCTCGGATGGCCTTCGCGGGTACGTCGAAGGACTGGATGCCGATCCATCACGGTTAACAACGATCGAGGATCGCTTAGCGGTCATTCATAGAATGAAAAAGAAATATGGAGGGACGATTGAAGCCGTGCTTGCTACGCAGAGTCGGGTGAAGGAGGAGTTGGAGCGACTCAGCCGCTCAGGCAGTGAGCTCGAGCAGTGTGATCGTCTGATCCTTGAACAACAGCAGGCCGTTGCCAAGTTAGCGCGCCAGCTTTCTGAAAAGCGGACCAAGGCTGCGATCTCGTTGACAAAACTGGTCGGAAAAGATCTCGAGGCGTTAAAGATGGGACCAGTGAGATTTCTTGTGCAGGTGGAGCCAGCAGAGTTAGGCGATGAGTATGGTCCGGATGGGGTTGATCGGGTTGAGTTTCTGTTATCGACAAATAGTGGTGAGCCCCTCAAATCTATGGCCCGTGTGGCCTCAGGAGGGGAACTCTCTCGGGTCATGTTGGCGTTGAAGTCTGTCCTTGCGGACGTGGATCAGGTGCCGGTGCTCATTTTTGACGAGATCGACACAGGGGTCGGAGGAGCTGTCGCAGCCACGATCGGCAAGCGCTTGCGAGCCCTGGGACAATATCATCAGGTGCTGTGTATCACCCACCTTCCACAAGTTGCCTCCCAGGCCGAGCACCATTTCTGCGTGGAAAAGTCCGAGGTCAAAGGGCGGACGGTGGCCAAGGTGCGGGCCTTGGTAGGTGCCAGTCGAGAGAGTGAAATCGCACGCATGCTCGGCGGTGAGCGAGTGACTCAAAAGACGCGGGCAACAGCTGCGGAATTGCTGGAGCACAAGAGTAGCTTAGGCAGCGGGAGCGGCACTCAAAGTCGGGATTGAGGCGGTCGATTCTTTGACGACATCGATGAACAGTTCCAGAAGCTGTGGGTCGAACTGCATCAGAGACGGGTTGGTGATCTGTTGAATGGCTTGTTCGACGGAAAGGGGAGAGCGTCCTGGAGTATCTGCAGTCAAATGGTCAAACAACTGAGCCATACCCACAATGCGAGCCAACAGCGGAGTCTCGGTACCGTGCAGTCCACGGGGATATCCTTGTCCATCCCATCGCTCATGGTGCGCGGCGATAATCTGCCCTACTTCAGCTGGTAGCTCTAAGGGTGCGATCATGCGAGCCCCGTTGACGGGATGTTCTCGGCACAAAACAGGTTCCCGTGACGGCAGAACTTGATCGTCAGAAAATCGATAGTGAGGCAGGTTCGTTTTGCCAATATCATGGAGAAAGGCTCCTAGAGCCAAGGCCTTTTGGTCCGTAAGAGAAAGATTGAGTCGAGCAGCCATTAATGTGGCATAGAAACTCACACGACTCGAATGATTCAATAGCTGACGGTCAGTCGCCTCAAGGATGTCAGAGAGCAGCGGAAGCAGTGTCATATCGTCTTGCGAGGGTATCGCTGCCGCCGGCTCATTGTTTGGAGACAGAGAAAAGTATTCGGTTTGGAGAATTTTCCACGCTTGGGTGCCTTGTTCCGGAGATCCCCAAAGTTCCGGTGAGTTGCGGAGGTATCGCCGAAGAAAATCTAGTCGACGTTTTTTCTCGATTGTTTGCTGAATGAGCGTGGTCAGTTCGTGTGTATTGAAGGGTTTCAGTAGGTAGCCTGCCGCACCGTGACGAATACCTTCCATGGCGGATTTGAGGCTTCCGTATCCCGTGATAATCACGACCTCTATGTGGGGATACTCGAGCTTGATTTCTTGAAGGAGCTCTAGGCCTGGGCGATCCGGAAGTTTCTGATCGAGGGTAATGAGGTCTATCGACTTCGTTCTGAGAAGCTCCAGTGCTATCCTGGCATTCTCAGCACAGTGGATGGTGCAAAATGGACCAAGCACAACTTTCAATGCGTCTCGTGGGCCTACCTCATCATCAATAATAAGAACAGTGGGTTGTGCGGAAGGTTGGCTAGAAGTCGTCATGCGATCCATACTAGATGAGTCGTGACAAAAAACAAGCAAAAACCATTCCTTATCAACGCCTTACAGTAAATGTACATATATGGTAGCTCATTTTATTTAGAATGCTACATATATGAATATGCGGTAAGTCTATGAAATATTGCTCATGTCTCAATGATGGTGACATGTGCAGAAGTGTGGCATTCTTGCAAGTGCACGTGTCATTCTTGCGTGTGATGTTCGGAATCCTGTGTAGTTGAATTGTCTGGTCGCCCGATACCGAGTGTATCCATTCGATACTTGAGCATTCGGCGGCTGATCCCCAGTAGGTGTGCCGCATGGGTCTGGACATAATTGGTTCGCTTCAAGGCGTCGAGAATGATTTCCCGCTCAAATTCCATCACGGCCTTCTCAAGTGACATCCGACCGGCAAGGGTGTCGTCGCGGAGCGATGGCGAACGCGAGGTGCTCTTCATCGATGTTGGTAAATGCTCCGGAGTGATTTCCGTGGCATGTTGGGACCAGATGAACGCTTGCTCAATAAAGTTTTCAAGCTCACGCACATTACCCGGCCAAGGATAACGGGTCAGGAGTTCCAGCGCCTCTTTCCCAAATTCAATAGGGGGACGTTGTGCTTCCTCCAGTCGTTTCTCCAAAAAATGGTTGGCGATGAGGGGAATATCTTCAACCCGTTCACGAAGAGGAGGCAGATAGAGTGCGATCACATTGATGCGATAGTAGAGATCTTCTCGGAACAGCCCTTTTCGCACAAGGTCATCGAGGTTTTTGTTGGTGGCAGCGACGATGCGGACATCGACTTTAATCGGCTGCACTCCGCCGATCCTCGTAAACTCTCGTTCTTGAATGACACGCAATAGCTTGGCTTGTGTGATCGGACTGAGATCGCCGATTTCGTCGAGGAATAAGGTTCCCGTATTCGCTAGTTCAAACTGCCCGACACGTCGGGCTGTGGCGTCCGTAAAGGCCCCTTTTTCGTGGCCAAAGAGTTCGCTTTCAATCAGCGTCTCAGGCAATGCGGCGCAGTTGAGTGCGACAAACGGACGCTCTCGGCGGGAACTGTTGTAATGTAAGGCTTTGGCGACCAACTCTTTGCCGGTTCCACTTTCTCCGGTGATGAGTACCGTGGTTCGGCTGTCGGCAACCTGTTCAATTTTTGCGTAGATCTCCTGCATTCCCTGGCTTTTCCCGATCAGATTGTGAAACGCGTATCGTTTGACGACTTGTGCCCGTAATTGGGTGACTTCTTGTTCCAACTCCGATGAGTTCAGGGCACGGTCGATCACGATCCGAAGCTCGTCGACGTCGAAGGGTTTTGAGAGATAGTCGGCCGCCCCCAACTTCATCGCATCCACGGCGGTTTTCACGGATTTGGTGCCGGTGAGCATGATGACCGGAGTGGATTTGCGCTCCGTTCTGAGCGTCTGAAGCACGGCGAGACCGTCGGTGCCAGGCAGGACGATGTCGAGCAGAACCAGATCAGGGACTTCTTTGCGGAAGATGTCGAGGCCCTCAGGACCGTCACTTGCTTGGGCGATATCGTAAAGCGGCTCCAGCACCATTTTCAGTGAGGCACGGACCCTGGCTTCGTCGTCGATCAATAACAGTCGCTTTTTTGCAATGACGCTTTCCACAAGGGCTCCTTGGGTACTACTGATGAAGCGCGGGAAGAGTAATGCGGAACGTCGTGCCTTGACCGAGTGTGCTGGTTACATGAATGGTGCCGTGATGTTCCTGAATGATCTGGTGCGCGATCGTTAACCCCAGCCCGGTTCCGGCGTTCATCGTGCTTGAATGTTTCGTTGTAAAGAATGGATCAAAGATGTGCTCAAGGTTCTCTGGTGCGATTCCCTGTCCGGTATCTTCGATGTCGATCTGCATGAAAAACGTACCCTCAGGCTTCTGGAATTGATGTGTCCGTACCCGGAGGCTGCCGCGTCCCTCACCCATCGCATCGAGAGCGTTCAGGAGGAGATTCAAAAGCACCTGTTTGATTTGCTGACGATCCAGCATGCCACGAGGAGTCTCAGGCGCCAACTGTTTTTCAATCTTGATCCCTCGCCCGTCTGCCTTAACTTGGATGAAGTACAGGCAGGATGTGACGAGGTCATTCAGGTCCTCGTCGGTCATCTGCGGTTCCATGTAACGGGCGTAATCAAGGATTTCTTGAATCAATCGCTCGATCCGATTGACGTCTTCAAGGACAATGCGGCTGAATTCCACGATAAATTGGCTGTCGTCTTTCCGCTCGGGAGCCAGCTGAATAAAGGTCTTAATGGACGTTAACGGGTTACGGATTTCATGGGCAAACCCGCCGGCGATGATTTCCAGTGAACGCAGCCTGTCGGTTCGGCGCATGAGGGACTGGGATTGGCGGAGATCTTCATAAATCAGGAGCGAATCAAGTGCATTTGCGGCACTCTGGGCCATCGCTGTCAGGATTTCCATGGTGACGGGTGAGAGTGCTGCCTGTGTGGCTGGAGAGTGAAGTAATATGAATGCAATCAGGGTTCCATGTGTGAGGAGTGGAACGGCAAGGACATGGGACCCTGGAAGGGGATGCGTTCTGTCATTGAAAATTTTGGCGTGTGGGATAAGAGGTGATTCCAGCCTGTCCACGATGTGTTGGTCCGCGATGAGAGCCTGGACTAGAGGATGGTCAACAGCCATGACCGAAGGAGGTGCAACGGTCTTGATCTGTCCGAACGAATGTATCTGACGGTAGTGGCGATGTTCTCGTTCGAATAGGAAAAGGGAACCCTGTGGATAGTGGGCGATTTCAGAGAGGCTCAAGAGAATTTGGTCGGCAAGGCGCGTCAGACTTGTCGGGTGTCCGATCGCTTGCAGAAACCGTGTCAGCGTCTGGATCGACTCATGACCAGCGGAGGAAGAATTGGCTTGGGACGATGTGGCGGCTATCATCACCGGGCAACGTTGAGGTAAATAACCGTGCTGTCGTGTTTGGTGAAATGTAGTACGTATGAAACCTAAGCTCACTCAGTATACAAGCCCGATGCCGGTTCTACCAAAGGATTTGGATTTTTAAACAGAAGTTCAGGTGAGGGCGTGCCAGATGGGGATATTCTATATCGAAGAAGGAATAGAGACGAAACGAGCGGGCGTGGAGCTGTACAGCGAAAACCGAACCAGCCGGCTATGATGAGCCGACTGGTCCGAGTACGTTCGCGCTACTGGGTGACGGAGGCACTCTTGGCTGGACAAGATCCTGGCGTCATGTATAGCAAGTAGTTCCCCATCCCATGTTGGAGTTCAGTTTTCTGAAGCGGGTGATGATGGACCATTATCATTTCGTAATCATCATCCTTACTGATTGGAAATCCCTGGGGGTCTCTATAGACTTGATGGGGGAGGAATTCACGGAGCGTTCCGTCTCCTTCAACATCCGGTACCGTCCGAAGAAGCGTTTGCTTCTTGGTTTTGTTCTCCAGTGCGATCATGAGCAGCTCATCGTGACCGTGTGGGTAGGCGAATTTGACGCATCCGCTTGTTGAAAACTTTAGCGGTGCCGTATGGACCTGAACGCCATGCCGAATCTCGATTCCCTCGTCGGTCTGATCGGAGGGACGATCCCCAAACTTGGTAAAGCAGACGATGTTGACACCAACCTGATAGATATTCATTGCCTGGATAGGTTTGGCCTTGGGAGCAAAATACATGGTGAAGGTGGCAATGACGTTCTTGGTTGGTGGAGCACCATGATAGAAGGCAACGACCGTCATCAGTTTGTCATTCTTCTCAAGTTTGACTCCGTATCCATCGGGGAATTGAGTTTCGGCCATCTCCAAGCCAGCCCCGCCGAAGAAGAGCGGTTCTCCGGGGCAGGAGATGCTGGGTTGGCTGTTGTTGATCATCAAGATGTGATGCAGATAGTTTCTCGGCAATTCTTTTCCATCGGCTGTGGATAAGGCGGACTTAAAGCCGATCAAGTACTTGTCCTCAGGCAACTGGAAGTTAAACCGAGGCATGGAATCGCCCATGTCGCCCTCGGTATGCCCGGCCGGAAGATCAATGGGTCCGAAGGTGAGAGTCGCTGTGTTCTCCCCATAGACGATCTTTGAACCGACTTGTTTTTTCAATGTGGGAACGGCATGGTGATCATGCCCTCCATCCGCATAGGCCGATGAAATCATGAACATGGTTGCAAGAAACAGCATGAGGGATCTGTACATAAGACCTCCCTGAGGCAGTGAAGCGATGATGTTGAACCGGACTCCGATTTGTCGATATGCCGTAGAGGAAGCACGTTGACTCATTGGTTGCTGGCCGGCGATGATGCCGCTTTCTTCCAATGATAGGTGCCTCCATGTTCCTTAGGCGGGATGTTTTTTCTTGTATCGACTCGTGTGTACCACCAGATTCCCTTGGCTTCCTTCCCGTCTTCTGAAAGGAGTACCTCGAAACCACCTTCGCGATCATTACCCGGCTGATGCCACGTGCCCTGCCACAGGTGGTTCTCGATCTTGGTGGTGACGAACCGTCCGCCTTGTTGCGTGTAAGGGCCGTTTCCACTCTTATCGAGGGTGGCCTTGTAGCGTTTTTCATCCTCGACTTCGAGAATGTCCCACTCCCCGCTGACATCAGGCATGGAAACAGTGCTAACGAGCTTTTGCGATCCTGCTGCCGCCGCGGGCGACGCAAGTGGCCCACCGAGTTGAGCGGATCGAAAGGACTCATGCCATGACAGCAGTTGCCAGCGCCCGGCACGACGCTCGAGCACACCGGTTTCCCGTAAAGGGAGGACGGTTCGTTTGACGGCTGATCCCTCTCCGACATAGCGGATATAGTCGACTTCCATCGCGAACCAAGCCAGATCGCCCTTGGTCCAGACCTTTAACTCGGTGATGGGAATTTCGATTTTCTGCGCGTTGACAAATTCCTCACGCATCTCCCGTTCAAAATCAGGCCAGCCAACGTACTTGCGCCCACCGACGGTATAGCTGACGATGTCGGCATCATGCGCCATGAGGCGTGACAGTGCCGGGAGGTCTTTTTCGGCGTTCGCACGTATCATCAAGCGAATGGCTGTCTCGGGATCGGAGGGTTCTGCTGCCAAGGAACTTGTGGTGACGCAGAGGAAGAAGGCAAGGCTTACAAGAACAAACGACGCCTGTTGGCGCATGTTAGGGGCTCCCTCAGTGTGACGGGTTTCACTAGTGTGATGCGGGAACGTACACGCCCGCGTGTGTCTTGTCAACCACGAAGTCAGCGGGGCTTATCGATAGGCGACGACGACGACCGTGACGTTGTCTTCCCCGCCACGATCGAGTGCCGCAGCGATCAGACGATCACAGGCACTGGCCGGGCTGGGGTCGTCATTGCATAGCACACGTTGAATATCCTGATCCTCCAACATTTTTGTCAGGCCATCTGAGCAGAGAATCACGAGATCGTCTTCCTGCATGGCACAGCCGGCGATCGTGGGGGTTACTGTTGACGAGACGCCAAGGGCGCGAGTCAGGACATGTCGCTCGGGATGGGTTTTGGCTGTTTCCGGAGTGAGGATACCGCGCTCGAGATATTTTTCGATCAATGAGTGATCTCTGGTGAGGGGAGTCAGCGCCCCGGCGCGAAACCGGTAGGCACGACTGTCACCGATGTGAGCGACGTAGGCCATGGAGGTTTGGTCAGGGACGACGGTCAGCAGCACGAGGGTGGTCCCCATCCCCTTGAGCTTCGGTTGGGAGCGGGCCTGCGCCAGAATGGCGTCATGCGCGCGGCTGATCAGCGTGGTCAACACATCAATCGGTGAGGCTGATCCGCTGCGGAGCTGCTCCTGTGAGAACGCAGCTTGGGTTTGCACCGTCGAGATGGCCGTCTGGGCTGCGACCGCGCCGCCCACGTGACCGCCCATCCCGTCGGCGACGGCCCACATTCCTGTGGTGTCCATTACGGCAAAGGCATCCTGGTTTGACGCCCGCACCAGACCTGTTTCGCTTCGGCCGATACCGATCCATGTACTCATCGGGTTGAGGGTGGGTGAGAGGTAGACAACACGACCGAAGATGCGCCCAATTGAGTCATTAAATCCTCCGCGAATCGATCTGCCAGGAGCACGAGGTGTTCAGTATCTGCTCGGTTATAGGCCAAAAGCTGGTCACGAGCGACCAGGTCCCCCTGATTCCACTGAGACCAGAGGCGAACTGCATCCCATCCATCTAGTCCCCGAATGGACTCGCTCCGCTCGATACCCAGTGTTTGTTCAATGTGCTTGAGTCCGCCCTGTAATGCAAGTCGGCGTGCGGCAAAACACAGATCAAAGTGCCATGGAGGCAGACGAAGCCCGGGAAACTTAGCACAGAGATAGGGAATATCAAATACGGATCCAAAAAATGTGACCAGGAGGTCACAGTGGTCGAGTTCAGCCTGTAATCGTTCTGCCGTGAGGGTTTCCCCTCGCACCAGACTCATCGTCTGTCCGTGGTGATGGAGTCCAACGACCGTCACGTCGCCCTCCTGTGGTGAGGTGCCTGTGGTCTCGATGTCCAGATAGCCTGCGCGGGAACGGCATGTTTCGTAGAGCCGCCAATGTTCGCGTCGTGGGAAGCGCGAAGCCAATTGACGAAACTGGCCCTGTTCTGTGGCCGATTGTGCCGCTCGGAGTTCGTCGTCATACCAACGTTTCCGAGCCATCGAGAGTCCGGGGATTGCAGAAAGAGCGAGGAAGCGGTTCCAGTTCAGTACACCGTCCTGCCACCAACGGCGTTCCGTGACCGGACCGACGCCTGGCAAGAAGATGAAGCTGGAAGTGAGCATCACGAAGGATTGTAGCCTTGATTTCGCGTAGGAGACAAGCTAGAGTTCGCGGCATCAAGAACAACTGTAGTGTCGAGTCAGGAACTATTTGCCGATGGATCCTATGACTGTGCCGGCAAAACGAATCCGCATTACCGTCGGGGGCGTTCGGTTGGAGGCGGAACTCAGAAAGACCAAGACGGCGGACGAGGTCTATGCGGCGCTTCCCGTGACGGCGTCGATCAATACGTGGGGCGAGGAGTTCTATTTCCCTCTTCCCGGAGTCCGCGACCATCGGGAAACCGCGACCACGCAGGTGAAAGTCGGTGATGTCGCGTTCTGGGGGGTCGGGCAAGTCCTGGCCATCTTTTTTGGGCGAACGCCGATGAGTATGGGCGCCGACCCGGTTCCGGCCGATCGTGTGAATATCGTCGGGAAGATCGTCGGCGATGCCACACAGCTCCGGCAGGTCATGCACGCGCCGTCCATTGTGCTTGAACAGGGGTAGGCACGATGCGGCTCTCCAAAGAACGGGTGCGTCATCTCGCGGAAAGTCTGACGGGGCATCTGCAACGGCACGATGATCTGGAGTTGGTGGGCGATCGCAAGGTCTTGGTCGAGGCGCTGGATCACGCCATCACACAGGAGCTCTCAGTCGAAGATCGTCTGAATGCTGAGGTGCGTCAACTCTTGAAGGCGTATCAACAGCAGATTGACCAGGGTCAAGTGGATTACCAGAAAATGTTTCAGATGGTGAAGCAAAAATTAGTTCGCGAGCGAGGAATCGTCCTGTGACGAGTGAACGGTGAGGCGAAGAACCATCGATGATTTCCCCTTACCCCTCACGACTAACCCCTTACCGAATTTTGATGTATGTTGACTGAAGACAAGGTCAGCCACTTGTCACATGTGATCCTCAAGGCCATGAAGCACGCGCCCGGTGTTCGGCTCAAGCGCAGTGACGAGCAGGTCTTGAAGGAAATCAAGAAGGTGTTGGCGGACGAACTTGCGCAGGAACAGCACATTGATCGGACAGTGAGGACGAAGTTAGCCTCGTATTCGCGAGGTCTTGTTGAGGGGAGCGCCGAATGGGACGTGTTGTATCGAAAGACCTTCGAAGAAGAGACCCGCAAGCAGGTGAAGATCTGAACAACGAGGTGCTGTGACCATGACTTGTCTCCTTTCGCGCGTGACGGTTCTCGCCCTCATGGTTCTGCTGCTCGTCGGTGCCGGCTGTTTCCAGAAGCGGAAGCCGCTGGTGCCGCTCACTCTGGATGGGGCAGCCCGGCCGCAGGCCATGACCTTGACAGAGCAAGGTACGCAGGCCTATCAAGCCCAACAGTTCGAGGATGCGAAGCGATATTTCGAGCAAGCTGTCACTGAAGCGCCAGGCTCAGGCCCGGCCCACTACAATTATGCGTTGGCTCTGAATGCACTCGGCGATGCAGAAGTCGCCAGGAAGCATTTTCTCGAAGCCGCGGATCTCTCCCCTGGAGACAAGGTCATTTGGGATTCACCGGCACTCTCGCCATACGGCAATCCGGAGAACAAGAACAAGAAGATGCCGGGGCCCTATACGCCTCGTCGGTCATCGTTCGGTGGCGGTATGCCTGGTGGGTATTAATTCAGATGAAGGATGGAACCATGAGCAAAGAACTGGCGGTCGGAGACAAGGCACCGGAGTTGGGCATTCCAGATCAGCATGGAAAATCCGTGATGCTCAAGAGTTTTAAGGGAAAACAGATCGTCCTCTATTTCTATCCGAAAGACGATACGCCTGGCTGTACGAAAGAGTCCTGTGATTTTCGCGATGTGGAGTCGCAGATTCTTCGGGCCGGAGGAGCGATCGTCGGGGTGAGTTTGGATGGAAAAGAATCACACCAGAAGTTCATTAAGAAATTCGGACTTCCGTTTCCGCTGCTCAGTGATGAAGATGCCGCTATCTCGAAGGCGTATGGTGTCTATAAAGAGAAGAATATGTACGGCAAGAAGTACTGGGGCATCGAGCGCAGTACGTTTGTCATCGATCCTGAAGGAAACGTGAAGGCAGTCTTTCGGAAAGTGAAAGTCGATGGGCATGCGGATGAAGTACTCACAGCGTTAAAAGCATAACGGTCATCAACGAGTTCCGGATCCGTCTTGTCCTGTCCAGTAAGGCGATGCGGCCAATGATTAACCAAATCCGCGGCGCCTGTGTTTTTCTCACTCTTCTCGTTGCTGCCTCACCGAGTCCGCTGTTTGCAGCGGAGAAAAGTTCCGCTACGATCCTTGTGAAAGATGCGCTGACCGCTCCCGGTCAGCCGACGACCATCGAAGCCAAGCTCGTTTCGAAACACCTGGTGCTCATTGCTGCACTCGGGGGAGAACCACTTGAACTCGTGGTAGACGGAAAGGTTGTTGCCACCGCGTTGACCGGTTGGGACGGCCGGGCATTGCTGGCCTACACCACCAAGGCACAAGGTGTCGCACCAGTCAAGGTCATCATTGGCAACAGCCCGCGAGTTGAGAAGACAGAAGGCCAGGCCAATCTTGCGGTCTGGGAGAAGCGGCAGCCTATTCTCATGATCGAACTGTCCTCGCTGCTCGAAGGGTCGGCACCGAACGGAGTTCCTGCCATCGGAGTCACGTTTGAATCAGAACGAAAGCCGATGCCCGGAGCCGCTGATGAACTCGGGAAGCTCACGCAGTTTTATTACAAGGTGATCTATGTGGTCACCACAAACACAAAGATGGATGGGTTTCAGGCGAGCGCCGAAGCCAGAGATTGGCTCAAACAGCACAAGTTCCCGACGGGTACTGTGGTGACCTTACCGGCCGACGCAAACGCCCTAGGGATGAAAATTGATGAACTCCATGAGGCAGGTTGGAGGACAGTCAAGGTTGGTGTCGGCCGATCCAAGGCATTTGCGGAGGCCTTCTTGCAACGCCGCCTTGAGGCGATCATGGTGCCCGAACCCTCGAAAGGCGAGGTGCCGCGCAAGGCGAAAGTCGCGAAGGATTGGAAGGATGTGAGGAAGAAATTGTAGGGCATGGCTCGTAGGCCATCAGCGATTCTACTCCTGGCCTCAACGCAGTCCCATCTTCGGAATAGTTGCATTCCTCAACAAAACAAGGTATCCCTTTTCGCCAACTCTCCCTCAGTCCTGGATGAGGCTTGGGCATGCCGACGCCTGAAGATAAAGCCCGCGAGCAGATTGATCGGGCGTTGGAACAATCCGGCTGGAAGGTCCAAGACACCAAGTCGGCCAATCTTCATGCCGGCCGGGGAGTCGTCCTGAGAAATTTCCCTCTCGTGAGCGGGCACGGCTTCGCGGATTATCTTCTCTATATTGATGGTAAGGCTGCCGGGGTTATCGAGGCCAAGAAAGAAGGCGTGACTCTCATCGGCGTGGAAGTCCAGGCCGAGAAATACAGTAAGGGCCTCCCATCAGACTTGCCCGCCCATGTCCGACCCTTGCCATTTCTCTATCAGAGCACCGGCGTAGAAACGCGATTCACGAACGGCCTCGATCCTCATCCGCGCAGCCGTCCGGTATTCAGCTTCCATCGACCTGAGACACTGGCTTCGTTCATGCCGCACCATGACGAAGTGCCAAAGGATTTGCACGGCGCATCCTTGGCCGCTGAAACAGCCACCACACTGCGTGGCCGCTTGAAGACGCTGCCGTCGCTGAGCACCACCGGCCTCTGGCCAGCGCAGATCACCGCGATCACCAACTTAGAACAGTCGATGGCGCAAGACCGCCCGCGCGCCTTGATTCAAATGGCCACCGGCAGCGGCAAGACCTTCACCGCCATCAACTTCATCTACCGCCTCATCAAGTTCGGTGGGGCCAAGCGCGTCCTCTTTCTCGTGGATCGCGGGAACCTGGGCGACCAGACGTTAAAAGAGTTCCAGCAATACGTTTCGCCCTACAACAACTTCAAGTTCACCGAAGAGTTCATCGTTCAGCGGTTGGCGGGCAATACTCTCGATACCACCGCGCGGGTCTGCATCAGCACGATCCAGCGCATGTATTCCATGCTCAAGGGGCGGGAACTGTCGGACGAAGACGAAGAAGCCTCCGTCTCTGACCTCGAACGGCTCTTCAAGAAACCCGATCCGTTGGACTACAACCCGTCGATTCCGATTGAGACTTTTGACATCATCGTCACCGACGAATGCCACCGGTCCATTTACAACCTCTGGGCGCAGGTGCTGGAATACTTCGATGCCCACCTCATCGGCCTCACTGCCACGCCCAACAAGCAGACCTTCGGCTTCTTCAATCAAAATCTCGTGATGGAATACAACCATGAGCAGGCCGTGGCCGACGGCGTCAACGTCAACTACGACGTGTACCGCATCCGCACCGCCATCACGCAGACAGGCTCCACGGTCGAGGCCGGGTATAGCGTGCAGCTGATGAATCGGGAGACGCGGACCAAACGGTGGGAGCGGCTGGACGATGACTTTGCGTATGATCCTGATCAGCTCGACCGCGACGTGGTCGCGCCGGACCAGATCCGCACCATCGTCAAAGCCTTCAGGGACAAGCTCTTCACTGATATCTTTCCCGGCCGCACCGAAGTGCCGAAGACCCTCGTCTTTGCCAAGGATGACGCTCACGCGGAGAACATTGTCGAAATCCTGCGCGAAGAGTTCGGCAAGGGCAACGAGTTCGCTCAGAAGATCACCTATCGCACCACCGGCGTAAGTCCCAAGGACCTCATCAAGTCCTTTCGAAACAGCTATCATCCCCGAATCGCCGTCACGGTGGACATGATCGCCACCGGCACCGACATCAAGCCGGTCGAGATCGTCGTCTTCATGCGCGCGGTCAAATCCCGCACCTTCTTCGAGCAGATGAAGGGCCGGGGTGTCCGCGTCATCAAGCCGGATGATCTGAAGGCCGTCACGCCGGATGCCACGACCAAAGACCACTTCGTCATCGTTGATACCGTCGGCGTGTGCGAGCAAGACAAGACCGACGCGCGACCGATGGAGAAAAAGCCCGACGTGGCCTTTGAGAAGCTGCTTCAAGCCGTCGCATTGGGGAACACGGAAGAGGACGTCCTCACCAGCATCGCCGGACGGCTGGCCCGCATGGAGCATCGCATCACCAAGGCCGATGAACAGGCCATCCGCAAAGCGAGCGGCGGTTTCTCGCTCAAAGACCTCAGCCGAAGTCTCGTGGAAGCGGTCAATCCAGATCGGCAGGAAGAGCGAGCCACGCAGCAGTTCGGCACAAGCAAGCCGACAGAGCAGCAGATTCAGCAGGTGGCCACCAAGCTGATCCAAACAGCGGCCAAGCCGTTTCACGATCCGAAATTCAGGGAACTCCTGGTCGAGATCAAAAAGAAGAACGAACTGACCATCGATCACGTGAGCCAGGACCAGGTCATCGAAGCAGGTTTCAGCGCCGGCGCGTTAGCACGCGCCCGTACCATCGTGCAATCGTTCGAACAGTTCATTACACAGCACAAAGACGAGATCACCGCCCTGCAGGTGCTCTACAGCAAGCCGTATAAACAGCGGCTGAAGTTCGAGGACATCAAGGACCTGGCCAACGCCATTGAGAAGCCGCCCTACCTCTGGAACGAATCGCAGCTCTGGCAGGCCTATGCGGCGTTGGAGAAGTCGAAGGTTAAAGGAACGAGCGGCAAGCGCATCCTGACCGATCTGGTTTCTCTTGTCCGCTTTGCCACGCATCAGGACAATGAGCTGGTGCCATTTCCCGAGAAGGTCAATGCCAACTTCAACGCCTGGCTTGGGGAGCAGGAGGGCAGAGGCAGGAAGTTTACCGATGAGCAGAGGCAGTGGCTCAGCATGATTAGGGACCATATTGCGGCAAACATGGGGGTTGAATCAGACGACTTCGAGTACGCACCCTTTTCCCAGGCCGGTGGGTTGGGAAAAGCCTATCGATTGTTTCCGGACGGCCTTCAGACCATAATAGAAAGCCTGAATATGGCCCTGGTGGCCTAAGAGAGGAAGAACGATATGTCGACAGCTGAACAAATTTTCAAGGAAGTTCAGAAACTTCCGGACGTCTTGGCGCGGGAAGTACTGGATTTCGTCGAGTACATCGAAATCAAGCATGGCCTGAGAGACCGTCATACCGAAGAATTGAAGCAGGCGCAGGAACCGGCCATGCGCCATGTGTGGGATAACCAGGACGACGAGGTTTGGAATGGCGTGTAAGCCAGGCGACCTGGTCTTGATTCCGTTTCCCTATTCTGATCTCCAGTCGGCCAAGAAACGGCCTGTCATGGTCTTGACCCCTTCGGATCGACATGCCGACTTCATCGGGTTGGCCATCACCCCAGTTGCCCAGCCAAATCACGCCATGCCAATCGTTGCAACGGACTTGGTGGAAGGCGCTCTCCCCAAAGCTTGTTGGATCAGGTTCGACAAAGTCTTTACCCTGTCCGAAAGCAGCATCGTCAAAACCTTCGGCGCACTGTCGCCACAAACCATACAAGCCGTGTTGCAAGGGCTCTGCTCCGTCGTTGGGTATGCCCGCAAATGATCCGTGACCATGTCGCGGCGAATCTTGTTGTTGCGCCAGACGACTTCGAGTTCGCGCTCTTTGCTCAAGAAGGTGGGCTAGAGAAAGTGCATCAGTCCTTTGGGACAGAGCTGAACAAGGTGATTGAAGGGCTGAACGGAGCATTAGCGGCGTGAAGACAATCGCGGGGAGTAAAGCAACGAGTGATTGGGGCAAGGTTCGTATTGGCGATGCCCTCAGGTTGATTAACGGGCGAGCTTTCAAACCGACCGAATGGAGAGAAAGCGGCATCCCGATCGTCCGTATCCAAAATCTGAATAATGCGGAAGCTCCCTTCAACTACTACAAGGGGGATCTACCAGAGAAGTTCTTGCTTAATAGCGGCGATCTGCTGTTTGCTTGGTCTGGCACGCCCGGAACTTCATTTGGTGCCCATATATGGCGCGGTGGGAAGGCTTGGCTAAACCAACACATCTTTAAGGTGATGTTTGACGAAGCTGATTTCGATAAGAAGTTTCTTCAGCTTGCGATCAACCAGAACCTCAACGAATATATCCGTGCTGCACATGGTGGAGCTGGGCTGGCGCATATCACTAAGGGCAGGTTTGAGCAATCAGAGTTGGTCAAGCCGACCCTAGATGAACAACGCGACATCGTCGCGGAGATTGAAAAGCAATTCTCCCGTCTCGACGAAGCCGTCGCCAATCTCAAGCGCGTCAAAGCCAACCTCAAATGCTACAAAGCTGCCGTCCTCAAAGCCGCTGTCGAAGGGAAGTTGACCGAAGACTGGCGCAAGCAGCACCCTAACGTCGAGCCAGCCAGCAAGCTCCTCGAACGCATCCTCGCCGAACGCCGGGCGAAGTGGAGTGGAAGAGGGAAATACAAGGAGCCTATTTCTCCGGATGGCAGGAGTGCGCCGTCGCTACCAGAGAAATGGTGCTGGTTAAGCGTAGATGCAATAGCATTCGTCACCAAGCTCGCAGGGTTCGAATACACGAAATACGTAAAATATGACCAAGGTGGCGATCTTGCCGTCATAAAAGCCGAGAACGCGGGCAGGTATGGCTTTAAGAGAACTGAGTTCTCCCGCGTCAAAAACAGCACAGTCGCTCACCTTACCCGCTCCCGATTATACCCCGGTGATCTTTTGATGGTCTTCGTCGGAGCAGGAACCGGAAATGTAGCTCGAGTGCCGGATGACCAACCGTATTTTCTCGGCCCTAACATTGCGATGATTAGAGTGACTTCTGAACTCGTGTCGCCGGGCTACCTGGAACTGTTTCTCCGTTCACCCCTTGGAAACGCAATAGCGTTAGGATTTGCCAAAGCGGTAGCGCAGCCTTCTCTTTCCATGGGAACGATTCGGATGATTTCCATCGCGATTCCTAGTCTTTCCGAACAACTTTGCATCGTGGCCGAAGTCGAGCGCCGCCTGTCGATCATCGAGGAACTCGAAGCCGCCGTCAAAGTCAACCTCGCCCGCGCCGATCGTTTGAGGCAGTCCATCCTTTCACAGGCCTTTAATGGAAAGTTCATATCTAATGGAGTGCGAGGGTAACTATGCCTGAACGGTTACCCTCTCATTTCATTGATCTGGTCCAAGATGCACTGCTGAAATCGTTTTGGAGGAAGAATGCCCTTCTAAACTTTCTCCGGCGTCACAAGATTGCAGAAGGTTTTCTTGCAACATGGCAAGAAACTGAAACCAAGCGTGTGTTTGTAGGGCGATTGTTTCCAAAGCTAGAATCGGATAGCAAGGGTGCTCAGGTTATTAAGCAGATGGGTGCGTCGCTCTCCGATCAAGTGAAGTTTCCCGACCTCGAAGGCTGGGAAGATGCGCCCGCAAAGATTCAATCGGCTAAAGAGGCAATAGTGGCACTTCGTCACTATTTGAATATGCAGAAGCAAAACGCAGACGATGCCAAGACGAGGGAAGAGACCAGAAAGGCCGCTCATCAGCGAATGCAGGAGACGATTAAGAAGCGACAATCTCTGGAAACCCTCGCCGAGAAATTAAAGGAACTTTCAAGGCGGATCGGTACTGCGGAGGCTGGTTACGAGTTCCAAGATTGGTTTTTTGATGTGGTCGATTTCTTCGAGATGACTAATCGGCGTCCATATTCTTCAGGCGGACGGCAGATTGATGGGTCTGTAACGGTTGAGGGCACGACCTATTTGACCGAATTGAAGTTCACCAGAGAACAAGCGGGTGCCCCAGATGTTGATACATTCTTGGCTAAAGTGAACGACAAGGCCGACAATACGATGGGAATCATGATTTCTATGTCTGGTTATTCATCGACAGCGGTTGAGCAAGCGTCTGGACGGAAAACGCCTATCATTCTGCTGGACCATGGCCATGTCTACCTCGTGCTAAACGGGAGCTGGACGTTAGCTGAAGTAGTGTCGCGCGTGAGGAGGCATGCGTCACAAACTGCACGCGCGTTTCTTCCGGCTTCGGAGTTTGGAGCCTAGGATAGATGCCTCCCAATCCTACCCCAATTCTTCGATTCACCCACGTGGACAACCTTGACACGATCATTCGGCGAGGCGGTCTTCATGCTCCGAATCATGTGCCGAATGACGGGTTGTCCTATCGATTCTGTCATAGCGCTGCAATTCAGAGTGCTCGTGCTCAGACGTCTATTCGTTTGGGGCCGGGTGGGACAATTCACGATTATGTCCCATTCTATTTCGGCTGTCTGTCTCCGATGTTGTTAAACCTGAAAACCGGACGCGTAGAAGGTTATAGCGAAGGACAGGATCCCCTGGTCTATCTTGTCTCGTCGGCTCAAGCCCTGGAGACAGCGGGTATCAGGTTCGTGTTCTCGGATGGCCATGGACTGGTTACCTTCTCTCAATGGTTCGACAACCTCGACAAGCTGGATGCAGTTGACTGGACATTAGTAAACGAGCGGTATTGGACAGACACCATCGATGACATGGATCGTAAGCGTAAGAAACAGGCTGAGTTTCTTGTGCACCAGTGCTGTCCGTGGTCTTTGATTCAGGAGATTGTGGTGATTGATGGGAGGATGAAACAACGCGTTGAGACAATCCTGGCCGCTTTCCCTGCAGGTCAGAGGAGGGTAGTCAGGGTTGATCGGAATTGGTATTATTGGTGACCGCTCTACCTATGATTCGTAACACTACAGGCAACCTTCTCCAAACTGACGCGGAAGCCCTCGTCAATACCGTTAACTGCGACGGTTTCATGGGCAAAGGTATTGCTTTGCAGTTCAAGCAAGCTTGGCCTGATAACTTCGATGCTTATGCCAAGGCTTGTCGTGCGAAGGAAGTTCGTCCAGGGCATATGCTGGTTTGGGAGTCTGGCCGAATGGTCAATCCCAGATACATCATTAATTTCCCCACCAAGCGACATTGGCGAGAAAAGTCTAGGCTTGAGGACATCCGAAACGGTCTCCGTGCGTTGGTCGAGGATATCAGGCGGCTGGGAATCCGCTCGATTGCAGTACCTCCGCTCGGCTGTGGGAATGGCGGTTTGGACTGGCAAGCTGTTCGCCCACTCATTGAAGCGGCTTTTGCTGAGTTGCCTGATACACAGGTGCACTTGTTCAGTCCTTCAGGCTCGCCAGAGGCTAAGACCATGCCGGTCAACACGAAAAGACCGGAGATGACCATCAGCCGTGCTCTATTCGTGAAGGTCATGCACCAATATGAGTCTTTGAGTTACCGTCTCACTCTTCTTGAAATCCAAAAGCTGATGTACTTTCTTCAGGAGGCGGGCGAGCCTCTTCGCTTACGGTTCCAGGCGGGGACCTATGGCCCGTACGCTGCAAACCTGAACAAAGTATTGGAACGAATTGAGGGACATCTCATTCGCGGGTATGGCGACAGTCAGAGGCCTGACACTGAAATTGAGTTGCTTCCCGATGCGGCGAAAGAGGCTGACTTATACCTCAGCCAACATCCGCTGCCGATCGTCCGGGTGAATCGCGTGAGCAACCTTATTCAAGGGTTCGAGACTCCTTACGGTATGGAGCTTCTTTCTTCCGTCCACTGGGTTTGCACGCATAGTAAGCCAAAGGCAATTACCCCAGAGGCAGCTATAGAGTCAGTGCATGGATGGAACGAGAGAAAGCAGAAGATGTTCCGCCCAGAGCATATCCGTGTTGCGTACCAGCGTCTTCGTGAGCTTGCTTGGATAGCCAAGTGAGCCCCACTTCCCAAATCGTCCAAAAACTCTGGAACTACTGCAACGTCCTCCCTGCCTGCCGCGCTTTGCTTGGCGCAGACAGGCGCGACGACCAACGGAGACCATGACTACTTCTGCAATTGTTAGCAAACTTTGGAATTACTGCAATGTGTTGCGGGATGATGGAATGTCCTACGGCGACTACGTCGAGCAATTGACCTATTTACTCTTCCTCAAGATGGCCGACGAGCGCACGAAGCCGCCGTACCTGCCCGCGCACGGCGCGCAGGCGGGCAACCAACCACTCAGCATTATTCCCGACAAGTACAGTTGGCCCAGCCTCCTGAAGCATGACGGCGACGATCTGTTCGATCACTACCGACATCTTCTGGAAGAACTGGGTAAGGAAAAGGGCATGCTCGGCCTGATCTTTACCAAGGCCCAGAACAAGTTTCAGGACCCGGTCAAGCTTCGGCGGCTGATTGTGGATCTGATCGACAAAGAAGACTGGTCCACGATGAGCGCCGACGTGAAAGGGGATGCCTACGAGGGCTTACTCGAAAAGAACGCGCAAGACACCAAGTCCGGTGCGGGGCAGTACTTCACGCCCAGGCCGCTGATCCAAGCGATGGTTGAGGCCATTGGCCCGAAGTCCAGTGAGACCACCTGCGACCCGGCCTGCGGGACCGGCGGATTCTTTCTGGCGGCGCACGACTACATCGTGAAGCATTCTCCCAACCTAACCAAGGATGAAAAGCGGCAGCTCAAGCAAGGCACGTTCAAGGGGTGGGAATTGGTCCAAAGTACCGCGCGGCTTTGTGCCATGAACTTGATGCTTCACGGGATCGGTAGCGATAAGGAATTACCGATTAAGGCTGGAGTGGACTCTTTGGCGAGTGACCCTGGCGATCGATTCGAGATTGTCATGACCAACCCGCCATTCGGGAAGAAGAGCAGCACGACGATCGTCGGAGAAGAGGGCGAGGTTTCAAAAGAACGGGATGTCGTCGAGCGTGACGACTTCTGGGCGACAACCTCAAACAAGCAGCTCAACTTCGTGCAGCATGTCAAAACCTTGCTGAAGCAGAATGGCCGCGCCGCCGTCGTGGTGCCGGACAATGTCCTCTTCGAAGGCGGGGCAGGGGAAACTGTGCGCCGCAAGCTCCTGCACGAGTGCGATGTGCACACCCTCCTGCGTCTGCCGACCGGGCTCTTCTACGCGCAGGGCGTAAAAGCCAACGTGCTCTTTTTCGACAAGAAGCCCGCGAGTGAGACCCCCTGGACCAAAAAGCTCTGGATCTACGATCTCCGTACGAACAAACACTTCACGCTCAAGACCGATCCGCTCAAGCGCGAAGACCTCGACGAATTCGTGAAGTGCTACAACCCGACGAACAGGCACTCCCGCAAAGCCACTTGGTCTGACAAGAAGCCCGAAGGCCGCTGGCGTGCCTACGATTATGACGACCTCATCGCCCGCGACAAAGCCAGTCTCGATATCTTCTGGCTCAAAGACGACTCCTTAGAAGACTCCGCCAACCTTCCCAACCCCGACATCATCGCCCAAGAAATCGTCGACGATCTTGAATCCGCCCTCGAACAGTTCAGGCTGATTGCGAATGATCTGGGTGGGGCAGCGTCGAGTGGATCGGTGTAACAGCATGCTCAAGAGCAATCGCTAGGACCGGGCCGGTTTGGACGAAGATCAGTATCATCCTCTTCGTTCCTCACAGACGATAGTGTTCTCTCAGCCTGGTTTCTTATCCAAGTAGTCGGTCTGGGCGTTTTCCGCTTGTTTCGGGATCGAGGATGGCTGTGATCTCCCGACAGGGAGTTGCTACCTCCATGACGAGATCTGGCTCGTGCAGATGTCTGCGGAGGGGGCATCCCTCTACTTTTCACAAGGCAACGCCGGCGCCAGTGGCGCCCACTGGTTAACCTGTTTGCCGATCCCGGTCTCACCTGCTTTCAGCTGCAAGACCTATATGACCGGGTAGACACCGACGATTTGCACAAATCAGTGGTCAGGATCCTCTTGGTCTGTCGTGCTTGTTGGATCCTGCGGGCCCGGAATTCGAGCCCGCAATGGTCAGGATGTCCTTAGCGTGTGCCGACGGTCTGGGATTCGCTGGCTGCCAGACTTTTTCTGCGATTCTCGGCGATGGTGCGGTCGATAATGGCTCCGCAGTTGAAACATTTCCAGGCATAGAAGACGAGAAAGAAATCCGAGAACCGCTCTAGCATCATTGTCCCTTTACACTTTGGACATTCCATCGATCCCTCCTAGGTAGTGAGATGCATAGCTGTAGACTGAGGGAAGCAAGAGCCGCGCCAAATCGGTACCGCTCAATTCTCCAATGATTGGTGAATTACGTAGTTAAACGTGTGGAAGGATTTCAAAGTCTTGACACTTTCATGAGGCTGAAGTGTCAATCTAGTGACTGATTGTAAGTAAGTTATAAAATGTAGTTTCGGAAAAGTGATGAGTATATTGCTTATGAAAAAATAGGGGTCGGGAGTCTTTATAGTGTGTTTTGGAATTGACGTGAGACCAAGAGCGTGCAGTGACAGCTGGGATGCCATCTTGGGGGAGTGGTTCGCTATGATGGTGGGGAATTTATGCCGCTTTCTTGTCGAGATAGTCGGTCGGGTCGATTCCCGCTTGTTTTGGATCGAGGATGGCGCTGATCTTTCTGTGAGGTGTTTCGATCTGTGCCACGAGATCGAGCTCGCGGGGATTCGAGAGGAGGGCATTGCCGGAACTTTTCACAAGGAGTACCACCGGTGCCAACGGCGCATGGTGATGCACTTCTTTGACGATTCCGGTCTCGCCCGTATTCAGCTCCACAACTGATCCTACGGGATAGATCCCCACGACATGGATAAATTGCTGCACCAGCGTGGTATCCAAGTGCCCCTCGATCGCGAGCCGATAGAGAAACTGGAGGGCTTCATGGGCCGCACGACCTTTGTGGTAGCATCGATCACTCGTGATGGCATCGTAGATATCGACAACCGCGGCTATGAGGCCGAATTGGCTGAGCTCGTGTCTCACTCGGCGGTGCGGATAGCCAGTACCATCCACCCGCTCATGATGTTCCAAGGCAGGACGTAGGTAGGAGTCTCCCAATCCGGTCGTAGTGGACAACACTTCCACGCCGCGGAGCACATGTTGCTTCATGATCTCCATTTCATGCGGTTCAAACCGGCCAGGCTTATTCAGGATTTCTGGAGGGATCTTGGTTTTTCCAACATCATGGAGCAGGGTGCCTACTCCCACCTGATGCAAGGCAGTTCGGTTGAACTCAAGATGGCGTCCGAGGGACATGGCGAGAAGCGAGGTATTCACGGAGTGGTAGAAAGTGTATTCGTCGAACTGTTTCAGTCTCGTCAGGCTTGTGAGGGCATCGGGATTTCGGAGTACACTGTCCGTCATGTCGGAGACGACTCGGTTGACCTCCTCCATATTAATCGCCCGTCCCAGCCTGGTGTCGTGCATGGCGTTCTGCACGATTGTTTTTGCGGCGTGATAGATCTGCCTTGCCGCCGGGAGTTCCTCTTCGAACGGAACAATTTGGGGAATCGGTGCTGGCTCTCCTCCTGCGGTGAGTACAGGATCTGTAGCGATGTCCGATTCAGAGAGCGCTTCTGCTTCAACTGCTTCTCCATCTTCTCCATCCGTCCTCACAACCAGGGTTTGCACACCGCAGGCTTTGAGCTGTGCGATCTGGACGGTTGAAGTGATGGTCATCTTATGCCGAAAAAACGGCGTATCCAGCCAGGACCGGTCCAGTTGTTCAACCAGCATCCCTGGTTTTAGTTCATCGATTCCAATGCGCTTTTTCATGGTTATGATGCGGTCAATCGGATCCTTCGCTACGTGATATCGGACCACTATTCGCAAATCTTGAGGTGCAATGAGCCGTAGCGGTTCCGGTGTGGTGGTGATAGACGAGAGAAACGCAGGATCTTATGCCTGAGGCTACGCTGCTTTCTTATCGAGGTAGACGTCTGGGTCAATACCGGTCTGGTGGGGGTGGAGAACCGTTTTGATGCTCCGAGGGGGTGTCGCTGTCTGCTGAGAGAGATCCTCTTCCTGTGGGTGTGAGAGGAGCGTATTTCCAGCGCCCTTGACGAACAGTATCACTGGTGCCAGTGGCGCATTATGGTTGATGCGTTTGACGATGCCGGTCTCACCAGTATTTAGCACCACCACTGATCCGACCGGATAGACTCCGACGACCTGGATAAATCGTTGCACGAGTGTGGGGTCGAGGTGACCTTCGAGCGAGAGCCGATACAGCAATTGGAGGACTTCATGGGCCGGTTTGCCCTTATGGTAGACCCGGTCGCTTGTCATGGCGTCATAGATATCGACAATCGCGGTGATCAGACCGACCTGACTGATGTCTTGATGAGCGCGTCGATGCGGATAGCCGTCGCCGTTGACTCGCTCATGATGTTCTAGTGCCGGCTGGATGTACGTGTCGCCCAGGCCGGTCGTGCAGGAAAGGACTTCGACACCCCTGAGCACATGTTGTTTCACAATTTCCATTTCATGAGGCTCGAACCGACCAGGTTTATTGAGAAGTTCGAGAGGGACCTTCATCTTTCCGATATCGTGCAAGAGTGTGCCGACGCCGGCGAGATGAATCATCGATCGATCGAAGCCAAGGCTCCGGCCCAGAGACATTGCGAGTAGGGCGGTATTCACGGAGTGGTAAAAGGTGTATTCGTCGAATCGCTTGAGCCGTGACAGACTGGGGAGGGCGTCTGGATTGCGAAAGACACTCTCGGTCATATCACTGATGACAGTTTGCACGGCATCGACATTGAGCGCTCGTCCCAGCCGTACGTCTTGCATCGCGTTTTGCACAATCGTCTTGGCGGCCTGATAGACCTGCTTGGCAGCCGGTAGCTCTTCCTCGAAAGGGACATATGTAGGAGTGGAGGATGGGACGGGATCCGGCAATTCATTTGTCGAGTCGATGGGTTTGTCCTCTGGAGTCGATGGTGTCGGTGCTTCTTCAGGGACCTCTTCGGCCTCCACGCGGACGGTCAGCGTCTGCACGCCACAGGCTTTCAGCTGCGCGATCTGCTTGGTGGAGGTGATCGTCATCCTGTGACAAAAAAACGGTGTGCTCAACCAAGACCGGTCGAGCTTGTCGACCACCATGCCCAGCGTTAATTCATCGATTCGGATGTGCTTTTTCATAGGCCGTTGTAGGCTGTCACTAAGCGATATCGGCCAGGATATCGCAAATCTTGAGATTTATCCCATCGACAGCGTGATGTCAGCATGCAGGGCTGGTCCTTTCCTTCCCATTCACCATCCATTAAGATAGCCGGTAGCTCGATTGTTCGCTGTGAGGATCCATCGTTGAAATCAAAAGTGACCTTTTCCTGCCAGGCTTGTGGTCATCAATCGCCACGGTGGCTCGGCCGCTGTCCTGATTGCGGCGGTTGGAATACGATGAAAGAAGAGCGGCAAGCGGCGACCGGCAAGGGTCGGCCTGCTGACTTGAAAACAGCTCAAGCCAAGGCCACACCCATCGCCGAGATCGAAGTGGTTGGTGAGGACCGTCGGTTGACCCACATCGGGGAGTTTGATCGAGTCTTGGGCGGTGGTGTCATTCCCGGCTCGGTGATCTTGATCGGTGGTGATCCTGGCATCGGGAAGACCACGTTGTTACTCCAGGCCTTGCCACGGTTGGCGACGAAGGAGGCCCCGGTTCTCTATGTCTCAGGGGAAGAATCGCCTCGGCAGATCAAAATGCGGGGGCAGCGGTTGGGGATCGAACATCCGCATCTGCTGATTTTGGCTGAAACGTCACTCGAACTGATCTTGAAATCAATTCAGGAGGTTCGACCGGTTGCGGTAGTCGTCGATTCTATTCAGACGGTATACACGGAACAGATCACCTCGGCTCCGGGCAGCATCAGCCAAGTCCAAGAGGTGGCGGGACAACTGATGTGGTTTGCGAAGCGCGCCGGCGTCCCGGTCTTCATCATCGGACATGTCACGAAGGAAGGGGCCATCGCCGGGCCGCGATTGTTGGAGCACATCGTCGATACGGTGTTGTACTTCGAGGGTGACAAAGGCCATAGCTATCGCATTCTCCGGGCCGTCAAGAATCGATTCGGATCAACGAATGAAATCGGTGTATTCGAGATGAAGGACGCCGGGCTCGAAGAAGTCAGTAACCCGTCTGAGTTGTTCTTGGCCGAACGTTCCCAGCGGAGTGCTGGATCGGTGGTGGTGTCGAGTCTCGAAGGGACAAGACCGATCCTTGTTGAGCTACAGGCGCTGGTGTCCTCGACGAGCTATGCTATGCCCAAGCGGATGGCGAATGGGGTGGAGTTGAATCGTGTCTCCCTGTTGCTTGCGGTGATGGAAAAACGGTTGGGTGTGCATCTCTCCGGACAGGACGTCTATGTGAATGTCGTCGGTGGCATGCATATCGACGAGCCGGCGATTGATGTGGGGATTGTGGCGGCGGTCGCATCGAGCCTGCGAGATATCCCGGTTGAACCGGGGTTTTTGATGTTAGGCGAGATCGGCTTAGGCGGGGAGGTCCGCGCGGTCAGTCAGGCTGAGGCGCGCATCCGTGAAGCGGCAAAGATGGGGTTCAAGCGCTGCCTCTTACCAGAGCGAAACTTGTCGAAGCTGGATCCGATCGAGGGAATAGAGTTGATTGGGATTCACGAGGTCAGAGAGGCGCTCGACGTGGTCTTGGCGTAGTTTGTTGGCAGAGAGGCCGAGTTCATCACCGATGATCATGACGCGTCTGTTCTTCGTCATTCTCCTTGGGCCGCTTGTCTTGCTTACGGGTTGCGCACTGGTTGGTCCCAAGGAAGAGCTGTCGCTCAAGCGAGTTACGGTGGAGGACCTTACCACCCTGTTGCGCCAACGTGATACCGCAGTCCATTCCATGAAAGGCTTGTTCAGCGCCAAGGTGCGTGGTGGGCTGATTCCGATTCTCTCCCGAGTCGAGGGAACAGTCTACTATCGACGGCCGAATGCCTTGAGGCTCAAGGGCTTCACTCCGTTCGGAGGCGAGCTGTTTGAATTCGTGCAGGCTGACGAGTGGTATAGGCTTCGGCTCCCGATGGAAGGGAAAGTCTATACCGGTTCGCAAGCCGACCTAAAAGATCAGGGGAATCTTGCGCGCTTCTCCCAATTGAGTACTTGGGCCATCGGAGGTCTTTTGGGAGCGAACGCGCTTGCCAAAGACGAAACCGCCAAGCTTGTACTGGAGCGGAGTCGGTATCGTCTTGATATCTACGGGACCGCACGTGGGGGTGGCCATTCGTCGCGGACACTCATCCGCCGTCTTTGGTTTGATCATCGGCTGTTGGTGGTGCAGGAGGATCGGCTTGGTGGGGATGGGGAGATTGAGGCCACGATTCACTACGATGATTTTCGGGCTTTCGATGAGGGAGGTGCCGTATCGTCGCAGGTCATCGCCGATACAGAGGCTCGGTTGCTACGCCCGTTCAAAATTTCTCTCGAGGCTGGACGGGGGCAGGGAGCCGTGCAAATCACCTTCCATGAATTGCATCAGAATCAGACCATCACAGCGGAAGACTTGGGACAGGCTTTGTAACCGCGATGAAGATTCTCGCAATTGAAACGGCCACCACGTGGCAGAGTGTGGCGATTCTCGATGAAACCGGCGTGCTTGCCCAGCATGGGCAGGAGGCTGGTGGGGCCCATGGCGCATTGCTTTTGCCGACCATCGATCGCCTGCTGATGCAATCACAGGTGAAACTTCATGAGCTGAGCGGGGTGGTCTGTTCCGCTGGGCCGGGTTCGTTTACAGGGATTCGAGTCGGTCTCGCCACAGGCCTCGGACTCCGGGCTGCAACCGGACTTCCCCTGATTCTTGTCCCAACATTGGAAGCCATGGCCTGGAACGTGGATAGCACCATACCGATTTGTCCCCTCTTGCCCAGCCGTCGGGGAGAAGTGTATTGGGCGATCTTTCGCCGAGGCGTGGATGGGCATGTCGAGCGTGTGTTAGGGGAGCAGGTCGGGACGGAACATGTGTTCGTTCAGAGTCTCCATGAACCGACGTTGGTATTTGGAGCGGGATGGACGACGATGGCCCCCGAGACTCACGACCGTCTCGCAAGGGCGGGCACGGTGAGGGTCGGATCAGAACATGTCTTCACGCCGTCGGCTGTCTCAGTTGCTCGTGTTGGGATGAGTCGGCTTCAACGGGGGGAGGTTGCCGGTGAGGTCGTGGCTCCACTCTATGTCCAACGGGCTGAGGCCGACATCCAATACGAACGATCTGGAGGGCTGTCACCCGTCGCGAGGCGTCAAGGCCGGGTTGAACGGAAGACGGCAGAGCGATTGGCGCGAGGCCGGAAACGGTCGAGGGTGTGATTCCTCTGTGCGGTGGGAGAGCGATGTTGGATCTGCACATTCTTCCAGCGACAGCGGAGATGTTGCCCGAGATTGTTTCGCTAGAAGAGGCTTGCTTCTCGGCGCCTTGGACGCGCAAAATGCTGGAAGCTGAGTTAACGGGGAATCCTTTCGCGCATTTTCTTGTCGCGCTCCGCCAGGATTGGTCGGGGGGGGAAGCGAACTCAGTGATTCTGGGCTATCATTGCTTTTGGATTGTATTTGAAGAGCTGCGGCTGATGAATTTGGCAGTCCAAGGGACGATGCGCAGACAGGGAGTGGGACGGGCGTTGGTGATGGAGGCCTGCCGCTTGGGGCTTGAACAGGCCGCGACTCGAGCGATCCTCGAAGTCAGAGCCTCGAACGATGCTGCACGGTCGTTGTACACGCAGATGGGGTTTATTCAGGTCGGTAAACGTCCGCAGTATTACACCCATCCCACTGAAGACGCGCTCTTAATGGAAATAAATCCGCTTGTACTGCCAGGTGAGCGGCAGCGAGATCGAACATGCCGCTCAGGAGGTGACTCACTGTTGTCAGATTCACTCTAACCAGAGGAGGTGTCGTATGTTGACTGAAGATGCGATCATGTTACAACTTCGCCACACCAATACGGAATTTCGAGAGCTGGAAGAGTCTCACCATCGCCTGGACCTTGAACTCAATGAGCTGCAAAGACGTCATGTGCTGACGCCAAACGAAGAGATCGAGAAAAAGCGGATTCAAAAAGAGAAGTTGGTCAAGAAAGACAAGCTGGCAGAATTCATTCGTCTGTATCGGGACCAACAACTGGAGCCAGCACGGTAATCAGCCGCTTGCCATACAAATTTAGAACTCTTAGCCAGTTTTATGCAGCACGTCGTTCATCCGCTTGCCCTTCACATTCAAGCCGTCAAGCGTCGATTGCTCATCATCGGGGCGACGGTGGTGGGCTCACTGGTGCTCACGTTCACGTTTTCGTCGGAAATGGTGGCCTGGCTGAATCGCCCATTTCCAAACCAGCTGGCATTTTATGGGCCGACGGAGGCGCTCTTCGCTTCGATCAAGGTCTCGTTGTTGGCGGCAGTGATCCTGAGTCTGCCGGTCATTTTCTACCAGTGTTGGAAGTTCATTGAACCAGCGTTGTTGCCGACCGAACAACGCTGGGCCATCCCGCTGTTTATGATTGCCGGCGGGTTGTTCGCATTAGGATTGGTGTTTTGCAATGTAGTGATCCTGCCGCTCGTGATCGAGTGGTTTGTGAGTTTTGGGTTGGACCGTGACGTGACCCCACAACTCAGTGTGGGGACCTATATTGATTTCAATGTGAAGTTCTTGCTGATCTTTGGGTGTGCGTTCGAATTGCCGTTGGCCATGACCCTTGCGGCGATGACGGGATTCGTTTCTGCACACCAGTTCGCTCAGTACCGTAAGCATGCCATCTTGCTCTGTCTTATTGTCTCGGCGGTCGTCACGCCAGACGCGACACTATTTACGATGCTTCTCATGGCCGTTCCTCTGATGGCGCTGTACGAGGTCGGGATTCTTGGCGCGCGTATGTTTGGACGGAATCTGACTCACAGCGACGTTGATTTGCCGCTTGATCCGGATCTGCCGATCAATACTGCAGGAACGAGGGTGCGATGACGGCTCGGCTTGTGAAGGTTTATCGGATCGCTCTTCTTACGGTGACCCTGCTCGTGGGAGCTGGTTTTCTGTATGTGGTAGGGGGTGAGGCCTTTCAGACGCATCTCGTGTCGTCTCCGATACCGACCCCGATGGCAGATCACTCATCATCGCCCGGCCCGTTTGAACAATCCGTCGCGAGTGTGCAAGCGCTCGTCATGGATGGCCATGGGACGATTTACGCTGGGTCATTTGGACATGGCATCTTTCGTAGCGCCGATCGTGGGTCAACATGGGCTCGAGCGGGGGGAGGAGTGACTGATCCGTTTATTCTGAGCCTCTCCTCCACCAAGGATGGTGCGGTCTACGCCGGTACGTTTCGCGGGGGAGTGTTTCGTTCGCGTGACGACGGCCGCTCGTGGCAACCGGTGAGCACCGGGCTCAAACAGATGGAGGTGAAGGCTCTCCTGGCAGTTGATCAGGAACTCTTTGCTGGAACGGGTGATGGTGTCTATCGTCTGCGGCACTCGGACGATCACTGGATTCCCGTCACGACTGGATTGGATGATATTTTGGTTCATGCCTTGGCTCGTTCGCCTGATGGAACGTTATTCGCCGGAACATCGGGGAAAGGCCTCTTTCGCTTCAGCCCTCGTTCATCAGGGTGGGTGCGGCTGCATCATGGCTTGAAAGACCATGAGGGGCTGATCGAAAACTTCATCCGCGTCCTCGTCATTGATCACGACCAGAACATTGTCGCCGGAACGTTCGATGGCGGTGTCTTCCGCAGTGCTGATGGTGGACTGACCTGGCGACCGATCAGCCGGGCATTACCCAATGATTCCATCCGGGGTATTGTGTCGAGCGATCGGACATTGGTTGTGGCGACGGGGAATGGAATTTTTAAGACGGTGGATCAGGGGAAGCAATGGACTCCGGTGAATAAGGGATTGACGAACCAGGCTATCCAGGTGTTGATCGGATCCAAGGAGACCGGACTCTATGCCGGAACAAGTTCCGGAGTGTTTCGGAGCGACGACGGGAGTTCATGGATTGCCGTGAATGAGGGGCTGGAGGCTGGAGTTGCGCCACCGCCGTTTCTCTTTCGATAATGTGAGAAAGGATACATCGAATGGCTGAGAAAAATGACAAAGTCCAAGCGACGATTGCTGTAACCAGCAAGGGGCAACCGATCGGTGACATTATGCTCAAGTTTTTTTCCGATGTGGCACCCGGTCATGTCGCGAACTTCATCAAGCTGTCCAAAGAGGGATTCTACGACGGGACAACGTTCCACCGAGTGATTCCTGGATTCATGATTCAGGGAGGGGACCCAAATAGTAAGAGCCCAGATCGTTCCTCACATGGTATGGGTGGGCCTGGGTACAAAGTGAAGGCAGAGTTCAACAGCACTCCCCATAAGCGAGGGATCGTCTCGATGGCTCGAGCCAATGATCCGGATAGCGCCGGGTCGCAGTTCTTTATCTGCGTCGCAGACGCAAACTTCCTCGATTGGCAATATACGGTCTTTGGAGAGGTGGTGAGCGGTATGGACGTCGCCGACAAGATTGTCGGTATGAAGCGTGATGGCAGGGACAATCCATTGGAGCGTGCTGAGATGACCGTCACGATCAGCGAGGGGTGAAAAAGGGGGAAGGAGGGGTGAAATATCGGAAGTCGCACGCTCGAAAACTCAACACGGTGATGTCGGCGCTCATCGTGTTTCTGACTCTTTTCCCCATCATATTATTGATCGGTTGCGCGGTGCCGCACATTCCGTCACGGATTGTGTACGAAGATCCTGTGAACTATGTGCGGCTCGAAGAAGATGCCGATGTGCTCGCTGAATGGCCACCCACTCACCATACCCATCCTTTTCTCATAGAAGCTGGCACCATACGTACAATCTTGACGGGAATGAAGGTGCAGGAACACCGGACCGTACTGCAACGGTGGTTTCTTGGGGAGTCTCCATTGGTTCAGGCTTTCACGGATGAGGAGATAACGCTCTTGTCGTCTCAACTGGCGGAAGCGTTGGCAGAAGCCGCCTATAACGAGCGTGTCACGTTTTATCTCAGCCAACCGCAAACATTTGCTCGGCGCATTATTACGACGGGTGGATTGTATATCCATGGCGCGGAGTTGCATTTTTTGCTGGGTAACTGGCGGATCATTTACGGGATTCCAGCCTATGGCATGATCTACGACCGCCGCTATCCTATGAGGCCGACCGCGGCCAAGGGTTTTGATCTGCTGTTTCAGCCGGTTGAGGCGATGATTCCCCTGCAAAGCAGCTTGCTTGACGGGGTCTTTGCCAACGCTAAAGATGAGCTGGTTATTGATTTAACCAAGCTTGAATCTTCTGAGCCGGTCACATTGCTCATAGGCCCCTGTATGAATAGCCGGGCGCTCTGTTCACGGAAGCCCAGCTGATCCCCTTCTCTAGGGCTTTTAGAAGGCGACGAGCAAGACTGACGACAAGTCCGGAGGGGAGAGGGGCTTTATTGCCTCGTTGATCCTCTAAAGCACATCCTGGGCACTTCCATCAACCCTTCGATGATCGATGGCCACCCCAGCTTGCTCTGACCTAAGATACGGTCGCTATAGCCAAGCCCTCAATTACTGATGGACATAGGCAGTGGACTTTAGCGATCATGCGGGCATGAGATGTTCACCAGATTTGCGCCAACGGGTCGTGGATTTTGTCCGAAGTGGGGGAAGCAAGGCCGACGCGGCTCGGCGGTTCAAAGTCGGTGAGGCGAGCGTGTACCGCTGGCTCAAGCCTGGTGGCCTAACGTACCAGCGTCCTGGTCCTCGTCGGGCCCACAAATTGGATTGGGAGCAGTTACGCCGTCATGTGGAGGACCATCCCGATCGGATACAAGCAGAACGGGCGCGGCATTTCCACGTCTCCCGACATTGCATCTGGAACGCGCTGCGCAAACTGGCCGTCACGCATAAAAAAAAGGATGGGCTACCAAGAACGTGACCCTCTCCAACGACGACGGTTCCTCCGTCTTCGTGAACGGTTTCTGCGACGCGGCAAACAGCCCGTCTACATCGATGAATGTGGGTTTGCCCCGTCGACGGTGCGGCGCTATGGATACGCGCCGAAAGGCCAGCGTGTAGATGGCCTGGTGTCCGGGCATCGACGGCCACGCACCTCGCTCATTGCCGCTCGTATGGATGGGCAACTGGTAGAGCCCTGTCTGTTCAAAGGCACCTGCGATACCGTGGTCTTCAACGCGTGGCTGCAGACGAGATTGTGCCCGCGCCTGACCGCCCACCATCTCGTCATCATGGACAATGCCACCTTTCATACCTCGCCCGAAACAGCGCAGCTCATCAAGGCGACTGGGGCGACCTTGCTATTCCTTGCACCCTATTCCCCCGACCTCAATCCCATCGAGCGGGACTTCGCCGTGCTGAAGAAACGCCGGGAATATCAGGAGCAAGCCACGCTCGACGACATCGTCAAGGCCTATCAATGATTGTGAACTTAGCTATAAATCGAATAGGGAGTTCACTGACCGTCGCTCCAAGCTGCACAGCTCGCCAGGCTAACTCCACTTGAAAAATGTATCCCTTGGCTTGCACCGTCGACAAAGCCATCCTCTCCAGCAGTCCCCGGCGATAACACCGAAAGCCTCCGGTCCAGTCTTGAATGATCGAGCCTAGAAAGAGGCTTACATAGCTGTTGCCGCATCGGGACACGAGGCGTCGGCGGGCGTTCCAGTTTTCCGTTCCACCGCCAGGAACATAGCGACTGCCAATGACCAAGTCGGCTGTGTGGCTGCGGTGAACTAAGCGGGGAAGATCCCACGGGGCATGACTGAAGTCGCAATCCATTTCAATGATTCGATCATACGGTCGCTGGAGGGCCCACTGGAAGCCCGCGATGTAGGCCGGCCCGAGCCCTTCCTTTCTTGGCCGATGGAGCACATGGACATGAGGGTGGCGGGTGCTGAGCTGATCAGCCAGTTCACCGGTTCCATCCGGTGAATTGTCATCCACTATTACAATATCGGTTACGAGATATTGGCCGATTGCCGTAACGAGTGCCTCTAGATTGGCACGCTCATTATAGGTCGGAAGAACCACAAGGATAGATTCCTCAAAGGTGAATGGTGAGGTAGGCACGAGCTGTAGCTCTCCCGCCACTTGAGCGTATCCCGGGTCATGATCGTTTACTGAGGCTCTATCGCTAATTGCCACGCGAGCGCTATTAACGCCTTGAGCAATGAGTACTTCGGCTTGGTCAAAATCCGGTACAAGGTATGCTTCGTCTCGGCGCAATCGCTTGGGAGCGACTGGCTGGCCATTCTTGCAAGCCGGATGGAAGTGAATCGAAGTGGCTTGGGGCCCAGTGTCTGATGAGGCAGTCACCTGATGCGAGGACATGAAGAACCTTGCCGAGTCTCACTGGTTGTGATGGCTCTGCCTATCTAGAACAAGATCGGCATTGGCTGTTCTGGATATTTAGGAGCAAGACCGAAACGGATATTGCGTGTGATCCGCCCACCCTCCTGTGGAAGCGTGTGGATTGTAGACGACCCGCAAGAACTGTGCAAGTAGAGGCATATGGATGGCTTTTCCCTTTAGTAACCAATACGCTGTCCATTTTGACAGTGCGGGAATCGCTATGCTACAGTCCGCCGATCGTTGATAATCAAGGCTTTTCTACGTACATCCTGAAGGGCGATTGAACATGAGCGGATTGCAGACGCATGTCGTTATTGTGGCAGGGGCAGGGCCGGCTGGTATGGCGGTGGCGGCTGCTCTCTCAAAGGTCGGGCATGAGGTGATCATCCTAAACCGTGACATAAAATTTGGTGGGTTGGCGGAATATGGGATCTTCCCATCCAAGTTGAAGCTTCGCGGTGGTCTTAAAAAACAGTACTGGGAGCTCCTTCAACAGAAGAACGTCCATTATTTAGGGAACGTCACGATTGGGAACGGCAAGGACCTCACAGTTGAAGAGGTGTGTGGGTTGGGAGCGAGCGCGGTTGTCTTTACGATCGGTGCTCAGGGAACCAAAGCCATTGGTGTGGAAGGAGATTCTGCACAAGGCGTGTTCCACGCAAAGGACGTCGTCTATCACTTTAACCGACTCCCGGGATTTGGGGATCGCCCGTTTGACATGGGAAAGCACGTTGCGGTGATCGGAGCTGGTGACGTGATGGTGGATATTGCCCACTGGTTAACCCGCTATAAACAGGTCGAACGGGTTACGGCGATCGTGAGACGTGGGCCGGTCGAACGAAAATACAATCCCAAGGAGATTCGGAGTATCTGTGCCAATATGGACCTTGAGGGGATCAGCGCTGAGTTTAGTCGCATCAAGGACCGTCTCACCAGGGTCGGCCAAAATCCTGATGAAGTCCTGAAGGCCTTTACCGGCGAGTTTACTAAATGCGAACCCAAGGTGTCTGAGACAAAGATGGGCTTTCGTTTCCTGGCCTCTCCAAAACGGATTCTCATTGATCCCAACAATCGTGTTCGCGGACTTGAAATGGAAGACAATCGGCTCGATCCCAAAGGAGAGGATACGGTCGCTGTCGGCCTAAAAACGTACTATGAGTTTCCTTGTGATTCAGTGGTGTTTGCCGTCGGCGATAGGGTCGATGAGACAGTCGGTCTTCCCTATAAGAACGGAGTGTTTACCACTAATCCCAACAAGACGGGGAATGATCCTGATGATGCCCTGTTTCAGGCTTACGATGAATCGACGGGCAAGGTCATGGAAGGGGTGTTCTTGGCGGGTTGGGCTCGAAAAGCCAGTGAAGGCCTCGTTGGTGTTGCAAAACGTGATGGAGATTGGTGTGCGGAGGTGGTTGAACGGTATTTGGGCGCTAAGTCTGGCGGGGGAGGGGTGAACATCGTGCTGGACCGCCTGCACACGAAGTTAAAGCAACGGCAGAGTCGTCCGGTTGATGTGAATGGGTTGGGGGCTCTAGATGCGGCTGAACGTTCGTTCTCCGAGAAGACCGACTGTATCGGTGAGTTCAAGTTTTCGGCGAACCAGGATATGCTGAAGTATATCGAACAGACGAGTAGTTGAAGCCGATAGATCGTTATCCCGTCCTTAACTATGTCCCCACTTTAACTTTTCCCGTAAGACTTCATAATAGTGGCTTTCCGGAAACCTGATGAGCCGAGTCCGGCTCTCTGAAGCTTGGATAACGGCGGTGTCGCCCTGTGTCATGGCCACGCCGACTTGCCCATCCAACGTTGCCATTGATCCATCATCTTTACTCGTCAGTGTGACTTCAATCACGGCATTGTTGGGCACGATCAAGGGTCGGTGAGTTAAGGTGTGTGGACAGATTGGTGTCAGGATGAGCGCCTGGAGGCCGGGATTCATGATCGGGCCCCCGGCCGAGAGTGAATAAGCGGTAGAGCCTGTGGGTGTTCCGATAATGAGGCCATCTCCACGAAGATTCGTTACGAATTGGCCGCCAATTGCAACATGTAGTTCAATCATGCGAGCCAAGGTGCCTTTGCTGATCACCACATCGTTAAGCACGACGCCTTGCGCGACAGTTTCTCCATGCCGGTGGATATGCGTGGTAAGCATCAGCCGTTCATCAAGGGCGAAATCGTTGGCGAAGACTCGTTCGAGAGATGGATAGAGGTTGTCGAGTCGGACCTCCGTCAGGAATCCGAGCCCTCCCATGTTGACTCCCAGGATCGGAATACTTCGTTCAGCTGAAAGCCGTGCTGCGCTGAGAATGGTTCCGTCCCCTCCCAGTACCAACAGAACATCGGCTTGTTGCGCGAGTTGAGTTTTAGGGACTCCTCCGAGTTCGTTCAATAACAGTGCGGAGGTCGTGTCAAGTAAGACATCGATGTGATGCTCACGAAGCCAGGCTACTACGCCTAGCAGCGTGGTCTTTACCTCAGGGAACTTTGGCTTCGTCAAAATCCCAACACTTTTACTTTTCATGAATGCCAAGCATGTGGGTGGGCGGATGAGAATAGTCATTGTATCGGGATGCGTAATTTTATGTCAACGGAAAGGCTGTTGGGTTTTTCGTATTCTCTTTGTAAGGAGTGTGTGAGCAACTTTTTGTTCTGCCAGCGTGCAATCCGTAGCGACCCAATGGACCACAGCCTAGCAGGAAAGGATGCGTCTCTTGAATCTATGACTGGAGGGCAATCGAGCTGTCCTGCAATCTACTTGCACAGGAGACCACGGAATTCAGAAACCAGAACCTTGCTTCCCAGTCTCGTTCTCTACTCAATCTTGACTCTCAAACGTACTGTGGTTAGAATCAGAGCAAGGTTTTTCAAGGGTTTGCTTGAATGCGGCCGGGGTATCACTCACCGAGAAGGAGGCAGGATGTTCGAACGATTTACGGATAAGGGTCGAAAGATCATCATCCTTGCGCGTGAGGAGGCTGAGCGACACCAGAACGACTATTTGGGCACCGAACATCTGGTCTTGGCGATCCTTCGTGAGTCCGATGGGATTGCCCTCATGATCCTGAAGAAGATGGGATTATCGACTGAGCAGATTCGACTGGAGATCGAACGTAACCTGCCCGGCGGGGGAACAACGATGACGTTTGGGGAAATCCCCTTTAGCCCACGGGTCAAGAAGGTCATTGAGTATGGGGTTGAGGAGGCTCGGTTACTGGGCCATAATCACATTGGGAGCGAGCATCTGCTCCTCGGGCTGTTGCGTGAAGAGGAAGGGATCGGTGGAAAAATCCTTCGAAGCCTGGGGGCAAACTTACTGACCGCACGTCAGTTAACTGTAACCTTTTTGCGGAAATCTGCTCCGCGTGAGCGTGATCGGAAGAGCAATACCCCGGCGTTGGATGAATTTGGTCGAGACCTGACCCAGTTGGCTCAAGAAGGTCAATTGGATCCAGTGATTGGTCGGGCGGACGAAATCGAGCGCGTCTTGCAGATTCTTAGCCGGCGAAGCAAGAACAACCCGGTGCTCATTGGAGAGTCGGGTGTCGGGAAAACGGCCATAGTCGAAGGGCTTGCTCAAAGAATCATCCAATCAGAAGTGCCAGACAACCTGCTCTCACGTCGAGTCATCGCGTTAGATTTAGGGTCTCTTGTGGCAGGGACAAAATACCGTGGACAGTTTGAAGAGCGTCTCAAAGTTGTAATGAAGGAAATAGTTCAGGCTGGCAACATCATTATATTCATCGACGAACTTCATACCCTGGTTGGTGCTGGAGCGGCTGAGGGATCCATTGATGCATCGAATATGTTGAAACCCGCGCTTTCGCGAGGAGAAATTCAGTGTATCGGCGCGACGACATTAGATGAGTACCGGAAGCATATCGAAAAAGATGGGGCATTGAAGCGGAGATTCCAACCGATTTATGTCCAGCCACCGAATATGGATGAAACCGTCCGTATTATTCAAGGACTTCGAGATCGCTATGAAGAACACCATGGAGTGGAGATTACGGAGGATGCGATCGTGGAGGCCGTCAAGTTGTCTGATCGGTACATCACTGATCGGTTCTTGCCCGATAAGGCGATCGACCTGATTGATGAAACCGGATCACGCGCTAAGCTGCAGACCTACGCACTTCCTTCAGAATTGAAGGCCATGGAGCAAGAACTGAAGAAAGTTGCCCGTGAGAAAGAGCTCTCAATTTCTACGCAGAACTTTGAGGAAGCGGTTCGACACCGTGAAGAAGAAGAGCGGTTACGCAAACTCCTTGATGAATCCAAGCGAGAGTGGAAAAAGAACCAGGAAAAAAATAAGCCCGTGATCGGCAAGGAAGATGTCGCTTACGTTGTTTCAAAAATGACGGGTATCCCACTCTTCAAGCTGGAAGAGGAAGAATCAAATAAGCTCCTGAGAATGGAAGAATTTCTTCACAAGCGGGTAGTCGGCCAAAACGAGGCGATTTCAGCCGTTGCCCGAGCCATTCGGCGTTCTCGAGCTGGTCTAAAAGAGACAAAGAAACCAATTGGCTCCTTTATTTTCCTTGGGCCGACAGGGGTCGGCAAGACAGAGCTTGCCAGGACTCTGGCGGAATTTCTATTCAACAGCGAGGATGCGTTGATTCGCGTTGATATGTCAGAATATCAGGAGAAATTCACTAGCTCTCGGCTTTTCGGCGCCCCTCCGGGCTACGTGGGGTATGAGGAGGGAGGCCAGCTGACGGAAAAGGTTCGTCGTCGGCCTTACTCCGTTGTCCTGTTTGATGAAATTGAGAAAGCGCATCCCGACGTGTTTAATGTGCTGCTCCAAGTGTTAGATGACGGGGTTCTGACGGACAGCCTTGGCCGAAAAGTCGATTTTAAGAATACTGTGGTCATTATGACGTCCAACATCGGGACGAAGATGATCCAGAAGGGTGTGTCGCTAGGGTTCCAGAGTACGGAAGGCGAAGCCGCACGTCGGAAAAAGGAAGAGGTGCTCGGAGAGCTTCGCAAGTCATTCAGCCCAGAGTTTTTGAATCGTATTGATGAAATCGTTATTTTCCATCAGCTCGAGAAGGAACAGCTCTACAATATCTTGGACATCCTTCTCCATGAGTTGAATCTGAGGCTGGTTGACAAAGGGATTGAGATTGAGGTTGATGATGAAGTCAAACAGTGGCTCATTAAAGAGGGTTATGAGCCGCTCTATGGGGCACGACCGATGCGAAGGGCCATCCAACGTGCTATCGGCGATCCCCTCTCTGATGAACTGATCCGGGGGCGCTTTAAGGAAAGCCGTAAGGTGAAGGTGGTCTTGCGAGATGGGGCTCCGGCCTTTATTGAGCAGGAGGCGATGGCTGGGGTGTAATGCCCGTCTGTGGTTGTTCAGCGATTCAATACGATGGACATGGCCTCTGTAGCATCTGGCTACAGAGGCCGTTTTATTTCAAGAAGGTTTGGTGGCCTCGTCAGCTATGATGGCTGTCGGGATTTGAGCACAGGAAGATCCTCGCTAGATGGTCTGGAAATCGGGACCGATCCTCGGTATCGAATCTTCGTGTGATGAAACCGCCGCTGCGGTCCTTGGTTCCAATGGAGCGGTGCTTTCCAATGTTGTGGCGTCGCAGCACTCCGTCCATGAAAAATTCGGTGGAGTGGTTCCAGAATTGGCAGCCCGGGCCCATCTTGGAAAGATTGATATGGTGGTAATGCGCGCATTGGAACAAGCTCAGGTTGAGAAACGTCATCTTCAGGCTCTGGCAGTCACTCAAGGGCCGGGATTAGCTGGGGCATTACTTGTCGGGGTAAACTATGCTAAAGCCTTGAGTTACGGACTACGCATTCCTCTTATCGGGGTCAATCATTTGCAGGGTCATATTGCCTCCGCATGGTTAGCCGATCCGACCTTTCCTCTTCCTTGCATTGTTCTGGTTGTATCCGGAGGACATACGCATCTTTATCGCCGTGAGGTGAATGGTGAGTGTGTTCTGCTTGGACGCACTCGTGACGATGCAGCCGGCGAGGCTTTTGATAAAGGAGCTCAAATGCTCGGGCTAGGCTATCCTGGAGGACCGGCCATTGACCAAATTGCCCGGGGCGGAGATCGACAGGTCATTCCATTTCCCCGGTATCATGGGTCAAGGGGTAGTCTTGAATTTAGCTTCAGTGGTCTTAAGACCTCATTACTCTATAAGTTACGCGGAAGGACCGTTCCGCTCAGGCCTGAGCAGGTCGCCGATCTTGCGGCTGGGTATCAAGAGGCCATCGTACAGGTTTTGGTGACGAAGTCTTTGGCGGCTTTGAAGCAGTCGAAACTATCTGCGCTTGCGGTGGTAGGGGGCGTGTCAGCGAACTCGCGGCTACGTGCGCTATTGAACGAACGAGCGGAGCCTGGGCAGTTCCAACTTTCGCTTCCGCCATTGGAGTTCTGTACGGACAATGCGGCCATGATTGCGTCGGCGGGGCGTCAACGGTTGATGTGTGGAGAGCCCAGTTCTTCAGATCTGGACATTTTCCCGATGGAGGGGGCCATGACGTTGACTGAGAGGCGCTTGGCCACGACGGGATTCCCAAAGTAGAAGGAGAAGGACCATCTCTAGCATCCGTGGTCATATTGCTGGGCTTCGCGCGAGCCAGCTCGTCGCGCTTGAACGGCTGTATCGTCGTCGCGTGGCGACTGACATAATCATGTCGCCGGATCTGGCCAAGGTGATGGGCCAACTCACGCTTGAACTACGTCGACCAATCGGTGTGCTGCTGACCAGGCGGGGACAGGTTCAGGAAGTCATCGTGGGAACGGAGTTGACACTCTCTTCTGCGACGCTCACCTTGTTCCGTGTCGGCAGTCGGGCGCTTCGTGGGTTGCGATTTATTCGGACGCAATTGCATGATCAGCCGCTGAACCAGGAAGTGCTCACCGATCTTGCCTTCTTACGACTTGATCTCATTGGCGTCCTCAGTGTTGCCGCTGATGGTCAACTGGGGCACATGTATATGGCGAGTTTGCTGCCTCCGAATGCCGGAGGCCAATTGTTCAAGGTGTGGCAGTCGACTCCCTTTCATAGCATTAGGGTTGCGTTCGACGAGTTTATTCAGAGGCTCGAAACGGAACTTCAGCAGGCTTGTGCGCAGTACTCGGTTGCACATGGAAAGGAGTCAGCAATTCTTGTGAGTGCGTCCGCGAAAAGCCGAGCAGAGCAGGAGGAACGCTTAACTGAATTGGCGGAGTTGGCGGTCTCGTCCGATGTGACGGTTGTCGATCGCATGGCCCAACGAACATCGGACGGACATCAGCGCTATCTGTTGGGAAGCGGCAAAATGAAAGACGTCTTGATTCAAACCCTTCACCGTGGGGCCGACATGGTCATCTTTGACCAGACGCTCTCGCCGGCCCAGCTCCGGGCCATTTCGGAAATGACGGATATCAAAGTCATTGATCGCACGCAACTGATTCTGGATATTTTTGCTCGGCGTGCGCATAGTCGTGAGGGGAAAATTCAGGTCGAATTGGCACAACTCCGCTACCTGTTGCCACGATTGTCGGGGCGTGGCACTCAGTTATCGCGTTTGGGTGGAGGCATCGGGACGCGGGGGCCTGGTGAATCGAAACTCGAGACGGATCGACGACGAGCTCGTGAGCGGATCACGCATTTAGAGCGGGAATTGGCGCGGTTTGCGCGGCATCAAGACCGGCGACGGTCCCGACGAGGGCGATTTGGGCTTCCTGTGATTTCGTTGGTGGGGTATACCAATGCTGGGAAGTCTACCCTGCTCAACGTCTTGACCAAGAGTCAGGTTTCAGCTCAAAATCGGCTATTTGAAACACTTGATACAACAAGCCGACGGTTGCGATTTCCCGAGGACCGTGAAGTCATTATTACGGACACCGTGGGTTTTATTCGCGATCTTCCGCCAGAATTAGTTGGCGCGTTTCGGACGACACTTGACGAGCTTCGCGAGGCGGATCTCCTGCTCCACGTCGTCGATATCAGCGCCGTCGATATTGACGTGCAGATCACCGCTGTGGAAACCATCTTGGCCGAGCTTCAGCTGACTACGATTCCTAGAGTGCTGGTATTCAATAAATGTGACCGGGCATTGCCACAACAAGTTGAACGGCTCTGCCGACGGTACGAAGCCGTCGGGATCTCTGCGCTCCAGCCGCCCACGCTGCGTCCTCTGCTGACTCGACTGGAGTCGCACGTGAAAGCATTGTTGCCTGTTGATGATCAAACGGCCGAGGTGTCTCACGGGAATGGTGCGGTTGCTCTTGCAACTTACGAGTAGGCGCTGCACAATCGGGCGTCTATGATACCGATCAATCGTAGAAAGGCCGGCTCTCCCTCCGGTCGTGCAGCGAAAATCGCATTACAACTACGTCAATCCATACCGGAGGTGAGGATAGAGTTAGCACACCGGTCTCCCTGGGAGCTCTTGATTGCCACGATTCTTTCCGCACAATGTACGGATCGGCGGGTGAATCAGGTGACACCGGCTTTATTCCAACGATATCCAACCCCACAGTCGATGGCGATGTCGGAGCAGGCCGATCTTGAGTCGCTGATCAAACCGACGGGCTTCTACAAGAGCAAGGCAAAGAATTTGGTCGGCTGTGCGCAGGCTGTGTCGACCCGTTTTGGTGGTCACGTACCGAGTACGATGGACGAATTGACGTCAATTCCCGGTGTTGGGCGAAAGACTGCGAACGTGATTCTTGGAGGGGTGTTTGGAAAACCGGGAGTCGTCGTTGATACCCATGTGAAACGTATGGCGAACCGCTTAGCCTTGAGCCGCTCACAAAACCCTGAGCAGATCGAGCGTGATCTTCAGGCTCTCTACCCACAAGCTGAGTGGACGGATGTTTCACAGCGTCTGTTGCTTCATGGGCGATACGTGTGTCTTGCACGGAAGCCCCGTTGTCGTGCTTGTGTGCTCTCTAATGTTTGTAAGTGGGAAGGGAAACTGACCAGATGATCACGAGTATGACCGGTTTTGGTCGCCGTCAGGGAACCTCTGGAGAAGCGACCGTCACGATCGAGGTGCGATCCGTCAACCATCGTTTTCTGGAAACATCTATTCGTCTGCCAAAATCAATGGGAGGGCTGGAGGACGTTCTTAAGAAGACCATCCAGCAGCATTGTGCCCGTGGACGCGTGGATCTGACGGTCGTGATCCAGGGAGCGCGAGGGAATGGACGAGTGCCTCAACTTGACGAGAATTTAGCAAAGCACTACCATCAAGCTCTTCGGGCCCTCCAACGCACGTTGAAGCTGAAAGGATCGATTGACATCGCCATGATGGCTGGGTTTCGCGATGTCATCGTGCTGTCTGAGCAATCAACTGATGATCCAAAGTTCTTCAAGCTTGTCGAACAGTTGGGGGCAAAAGCGATACGTGATATGGTCGCCATGCGCAAGAAGGAGGGGGGGCTGCTTGCGAAGGACATTCTTTCCCGACTAGCGTGTGTACGGACCTGCAAGACGGTGGTTTCCTGCCGTGCTTCATCCGTGACACAGGACGCATTCGATCGGATGAAGCTGCGCGTAGAAAAACTACTCGGAGATGCCATTCCGGACCTTCCGCGACTCAACCAGGAGCTGGCCATCTATGCCGATCGATGTGACATTACGGAAGAATTGGTCAGACTGGATGCGCATATGGTACAGTTTGAACAGGCTGTTCAGCACAACGAGCCTGTTGGGAAGACGTTGGACTTTCTTCTGCAGGAGATGGGGCGAGAAGTGAATACCATTGGCTCAAAGGCGAATGATTCGGCGATTGCCGCAGAGGTTGTTCGAATGAAAACAGAGTTGGAACGGTTACGTGAGCAGATACAGAACGTTCAATGAGTAGTCCAGCGACCACACGCCATCTGTCTTCCGGGCTGGCTGACGGGCAACCTGCTCCAGGGCGTCAAGGGATCCTGTTTATTGTTTCAGCCCCTTCAGGGGCAGGAAAGACGACGTTGTGCAAACAGATTGTGGCTTCGATATCAGGGGTGTGGCATTCCGTATCTGCGACCACGAGAAAACCTCGTTCCGGAGAAGAGCATGAACGAGAGTATTTTTTCATTGAGGAACAACTATTTCACGACATGGTGAAGCGTGACGAATTTTTGGAATATGCCCATGTCTATGGCCACTGGTATGGAACTCCTCGGGGACCCCTTATGGACAAGATTCAGCAGGGCGTTGACGTCTTGCTTGAAATTGACGTTCAGGGCGCCCTGCAGATCAAGAAGGGGTTTGTCGATGCGGTTTCTATCTTCATCCTACCGCCATCGATGGCTGTTCTCCGTGCTAGACTTCAGAGTCGAGCTTCGGACTCTCAGGAGGAAATCCTCAGCCGACTTCGCAAGGTGAAGGATGAAGTCTGGTGTGTTCGTGAATACTCCTACCTCGTTCGAAATGATGATCTTGAGCAGTCTCTTCGCGAGTTACAGAGCATTTTTCAGGCTGAACGTCTGAAGACTCAGCGGATGGACCTGCAGTGGCTTGAGCGGAGTTTTACCGATGGGTCGAACGCAGTACCGGCAGATTGAGAGCCTTTACTTACATTTTATCGTATAGGGAGAGAGCTATATTATGATCGATATGCTGAATTTGTTGCCGCAGTATACCTCCAATGAATTCGACTCCAGGCACCGATTGGTGATTGTCGCCTCGCAGAGGGCTAAGCATTTGACCCAGGGTGCCAGGCCTGGTGGACCCTCTCGGTTTACGAAGGAAACCACCGTTGCGCTTGATGAGGTGTTGAAGGGGCAAGTGAAGTATCTGATCGGTAAGGAAGCACGTGATGCGATGAAAGAGGCGAAGCGTGGGAAAGAAGGCGAGACAGAGCGTATTGCGATGATGACCGGGGAAGATGCGCGAGAGATCAAGAAAGAGCTCAGTGTCTATGTAGATGATACGGCTCAGCCGGCGGTAGTCCAAACCGAGGAGTAGCTGGTGGACGAAGCGAGGTCCACCATGACTCTTGGTGGTAAACACCTCGTGTTAGGGGTGACAGGAAGTATTGCCGCCTATAAGGCCGTCGGTGTGCTTCGCGCATTGAGAGATCAAGGGGCGTCCGTATCGGTTGTCATGACTCGGGGGGCGACAAAATTTATGACGCCTCTGACGTTCGAGGTGCTCTCAGGTCATCACGTCATCACCGATCTCTTTGAGGCTCATGAAACCATGCCGCATTTGACCATGGCCGAGGGTGCCGATGCGGTTCTTGTGGCGCCGGCGACGGCGCATTTTCTGGCGAAGGCGGCGATTGGCCTTGCGGATGATGTCTTGACCACGATGCTGCTGAATGTTCGATGCCCTGTCATTGTTGCCCCCGCTATGGACGGCGAGATGTGGACGCATCCAACAGTTGCTCAACATGTGGATGCGCTTCGAGCGCGTGGGGTGGTTGTGCTTGATCCTGAAGTAGGCCCACTTGCATCGGGTCGGGTCGCTCAGGGGAGGCTCCCAACAGAGGCAATAATTCTGGACACAGTTCATGCTGCGGTATTTCGGCAGAGCGATTGGCGAGGCCAGCGGGTATTGGTATCCGCCGGGCCAACTCAAGAGCCTCTCGATCCGGTGCGGTTTCTTTCCAATCGTTCGTCAGGGAAAATGGGGTATGCCATTGCGGAAGCGGTGCGTGCTCGTGGAGGGGACGTGGTCTTGGTCACGGGACCTTCTGCATTGACACCTCCTTCGGGGGTTACCACGGTTCACGTGAATACTGCGAGTGAGATGGCCGATGCCTTGTCTCAGCACTTTTCTTCCTGCACAGTCCTGATCATGGCGGCTGCCGTTGCGGATTTTCGTCCACGGGTGACAGCCTCAGGGAAACTGAAAAAACAGGGGAAATCTGAGATGGAGCTGGCACTCGAAGCAACTCCGGACATTCTTGCGATGCTCTCTGCAAGGCGTACATCACAGGTTGTTGTCGGGTTTGCAGCAGAAACGGAACAAGTACTAGCTCATGCCAAGGACAAGCTGAAGGGAAAAGGTTTGGATCTCATTGTCGCCAATGATGTGACGCAAACAGGTGGCGGGTTCGGCAGTGATGATAATGCGGCGGTCATTCTATCAGCGACAGGAGAGCAGAGAGTATTCAGCCTGATGCCCAAGCGGCGGTTGGCAGATGAGATTCTGAATGCGGTGCGTGATTTGTATTTGGTGGCACCGCGCGGTGAGTCATTCGTGGAGTAATCCTGTTTATGGCTTCTGCTTCCAAGAAGACGGACAACGCTGCCGAAATTGATCGATTGGCCATGGCGCTCGCCAAAGAGCCAGGATCAAAAGTCTTTATCCCTCTGGCTGAAGAGTATGGGAAAGCTGGCCGGTGGGAGGAGGCCGTCGTTGTGCTGGAGGATGGCCTGAAGACCTATCCCGGTTTCATTACGGCCATGGTGGCGTTAGGGCGTGCGTATGAGCAGGTGAACCAGCCAGTGAAGGCCAAAGCCATTCTTGAAGAGGCCATAAAAGTAAGCCCTGATAATCTGCGTGCGCATCGAACATTGGCCAAGCTCTATGCCACTCAAGGGGCCAAGGATGCCGCCATCCGTTCTTGTAACGCTATCTTGGCGGTGAACTCACAGGATCAAGAAGCGTTGGCTCTGCGGGCAAGTCTTGACCACGTAGTGGTCAAGGAACATGTTCCGGCTCCTCACCAACCAGCCGTGGATTTTGAGAAGCCTCAGTCTGATGGCCTTGGTGGAGCACCCATGGCATCAGTTGTGGGAGGGGCGGCTCAGGTAATAGCGAATGATAGTGACGATCATTTGGCTCCGATCCGACCTGGCTTAACCAAATGTGCCGAGCCAGTAGCTGCTGGTCCATCTTTGAGTCTTCAGGAAACGGATAGATCGGTCGTTGCACGACTTGAGCAGTGGCTTCATTTGATCCAAGCGCGCCGCCGTGATGTTTCTGGCCCACCGCAACCTGTCCAGAAGACGTCTGTGTGACGTCAACGGTTTGACCCTCTGAAAGCAGACTGCTAGAATGCCGCCTCTGGTACGTGGGTGGTCTTCTTTTGGTGTGGAAGGGGGATACGCGCCGTGCTCCGTGTCTTGGTTTTGCATGGTCCCAATCTGAATCTGCTTGGTAATCGCGAGCAGTCTATTTATGGGACCACGTCTCTCGAAACGATTGACTCGTCTCTCCACAAATTGGGAGATGAACTTGGAGCTGAGCTTGTCATTCGACAATCCAATCATGAGGGAGAGTTGGTGACTTGGATTCAGGAAGCCCGCCGAGATTGTCAGGGGATCATCATCAATCCGGCAGCCTATACTCACACCAGCATCGCGATACGCGATGCGTTGGCGGCGGTCGAGCTCCCTACGGTCGAGGTTCATCTGTCAAATATTTACCGGCGGGAAACCTTTCGACAACAGTCCTATGTGTCTGGAGTTGCTGTCGCGCAGGTTTCTGGATTTGGTCCATCCGGCTATTTGTTGGCCCTGCGTGGACTATGCGAGTATGTCACGAAGTCCATGTCGACAGATTCCAAACCGGCGGTCTCTCCTGCAGAGAGAGGCAGGACCGGCCTGACATGAGCTTGGTTGTAGGTTAGGAGTGTTTCTTCTCATCGAAGGGGGTTTAGAGTGATTTCCACGGTTGATTTTCGTGGTGGTGTCCGTTTGATGGTTGAAGGGGAACCTTTCTATATCGTTGAATTTCAACACGTCAAGCCTGGCAAAGGTGGTGCATTTGTCCGTACCAAGCTGAAGAGCTACCTCTCGGGGAATGTGCTGGATCGCACATTTCGATCTGGAGAACGATTTGAAGAGCCGGATCTTGAAGAGCGTGATATGCAGTTTCTCTATGCGGCCGGCGAGGCTTATACGCTCATGGATACGGAGAGCTATGAGCAGCTGACGTTTGAAAAACGTCAATTGGGGGAGAATGCCGATCTGCTAAAAGAAAATATGGTCGTCAAGATCCTCATCTATGAACATCGCCCAATCGCGGTGGAACTGCCGAACTTTATTGAGCTCAAGGTCGTCGATGGAGAGCCGGGTGTGCGGGGAGACACAGCATCCGGAGGAACAAAACCGGTCATTGTTGAAACAGGAGCCACCATTAAGGTGCCGCTGTATCTGGAGGTTGGGACGGTGATTCGAATCGATACTCGTACGCGATCCTATGTGGAGCGTGTTCGGTGAGAAGTCGTCGGTCAAAGCCAAAGGCGCGTCGTATTGTGTTGTCGGAAAGGCCGGGGCCACCGCTTGGCGAAGCCACGCTCACGATCGGTTCCAACAAACATCTCCAGGAACTGATCGATCTTCTTCGGCGTAATAACCTGACCGAGCTGGAGATTGAGCACCAGGGTGTTCGGATACGGCTGAGGCACGAGCTTACGGCAAAAGCTTCTGTGGCGGTTCATCAGGAGTCAGCTCCGACCATTCTTCAGCAACCGTCGCATACGGTATCCTCTGCAATGCCGGTAATGGAAGGCACGGCCGGGTTTGTGACGGTGACCTCACCGATTGTCGGAACGTTTTATCGCTCCCCTTCTCCAGATGCGGATTCATACGTAGATGAAGGCGACTTTGTCAAGAAGGGCCAAGTTCTTTGCATCGTTGAGGCGATGAAGCTCATGAATGAGATCGAGTCTGAAATAGATGGTCGGATTGTGAAAATCTTAGTGGAGAACACAAAGTCCGTTGAATATGGTCAAGCCCTGTTCCTCATCGATCCTAAAGCCACCCCATAGGTTATTCTCACAGTGATTCTCTCCATCGTGTCGGAGCCAAGACGTGTTTAAAAAAGTTCTGATTGCCAATCGTGGAGAAATTGCGCTGCGAGTCATTCGCGCCTGCAAGGAGTTAGGCATTCAGACCGTCGCGATCCATTCCGAAGCTGATGCGCTGGCGATGCATGTACGGGCGGCTGATGAAAAGGTCTGTGTCGGACCAGCTGATTCCGCGCTCAGTTATCGGAACATTCCCAATGTCCTGAGCGCAGCGGAGATTACCGGAGTCGATGCGATTCACCCCGGGTATGGCTTCCTCTCCGAGAACGCCCATTTTGCCGAAGTGTGCGAATCGATCGGAATCAAGTTCATCGGCCCCAGCTCAGAAAATATCGCCATGATGGGGGACAAGGCGAAAGCGCGAGAGATCGTAGCCAAACGAGGTCTTCCCGTCACTCCAGGGAGCCCCGGTGAGGTGCGGAGTGAGGAAGACGCGTTACAGGCTGCACAGAAGATCGGGTTCCCGGTCATCATCAAAGCAACGGCGGGTGGGGGAGGCCGTGGGATGCGCGTCGTCAATCGAGCCGAAGACTTGGGACGCGCCTTCCAAGCCGCTCAAGCTGAAGCCAAATCGACATTTGGGAACGACGGTGTCTATCTTGAACGCTATTTTTTGGAGCCGCGCCATATCGAAGTGCAGGTCTTGGCTGATCAGCATGGCCGCGTGATTCATCTTGGGGAACGTGACTGCTCCATCCAACGGCGGCATCAGAAGCTGGTCGAGGAGACCCCGTCCCCGGTCGTCGACGACAAGCTTCGTCGAGATATCGGACGAGTGGCGGTGGAGGCCGTCAAAGCTGCGCATTATCGCAATGTGGGGACGGTGGAGTTTCTTCTTGATAAGGATCGAAACTTTTATTTCATGGAGGTCAATACCCGGATTCAAGTGGAGCATCCAATTACTGAAATGGTGACGGGTATCGATTTGATCAAGGAGCAGATTCGGCTTGCAGCTGGACATCCGCTCTCGCTACGCCAACAGGACGTGGTGCTGGCCGGCCACAGTCTGGAGTGCCGCATCAATGCCGAAGATCCTGAGAAGTTTACCCCATCCCCCGGAACCATTACCAAATACAGCCCCCCGGGAGGATTCGGTGTGCGAGTGGATTCTGCGATGGAGTCAGGTTCGATCGTTGTGCCGCATTACGATTCGATGATTGCGAAGTTGATTACGCATGGTCGTGATCGACAGGAGTCGATGGCACGGATGAGGCGAGCCTTGGGTGAATTTGTTATCGAGGGGATCAAGACGACGATTCCGCTTCATCGCCGAATCCTTGAAGACCCTGATTTTCAAAAGGGCCATGTCTCTACCACATTCTTGGAGCATTTCTTGGCAAGGTAGCGTGTGATCGTTCCTTCCTGATCCTCCCGTGTTCGATTTTCCTCTGGCCGTGCGCTCAGTCTCTTAGCCTCGTGCAGCCCACATGCTCCTCGAGTGGGATGGGTATGGCAGAAAGATCATATGTCTCGGGATTGGGGAAGCGTGATTCTTGGCAGTCTTCCTGATAGGATGAAAGGATAGCCCTAATGCGAGTGTGTGTAACGTATGCGACGAATTGGATTAATTCTTAGCGTCCTAGCTGTCGGCCTCGGCATCGGAGGCTATGTATTTTTCAACGGGGAGCGGAAGGCCCCTGTTCGATACCGAACGGCGACGGTTGAGCGTGGGCAGGTTATTTCCGTCGTCAGTGCAACCGGGACGATCAATCCCGTGGTATCCGTCCAAGTGGGTACGCAAGTGTCGGGCATGGTCAAGAGTCTTCATGCCGATTTCAATTCACAGGTCAAAGCCGGGGAAATTGTGGCGGTCATTGACCCGGAGCCGTTCAAGGCTCGTCGGGAACAGGCCGCGAGTAACTTGGAGATGGCACGGGCGAGCGTCGCGCGTGCGCGAGCCGATTTGGCCCAACGAAAACGAGAACTCAGCCGCGTCGAAGTGCTGTTGCCGGAGCAGTTTGTTTCCCAAAATGATGCTGATGTGGCCATCACGAATTACCACAGTGCCGAGGCACAGGTCCGAGTCACTGAGGCACAGGTCAAGCAGGCTGAGGCGGCGGTGAATGCCGCGGATCTTGAGCTGAAATATACGGTGATTCGTTCGCCTGTCGAAGGGATTGTGGTCGCGCGCAATATCGAGGTCGGACAGACGGTTGCGTCCAGTTTCGCCACGCCCAACCTTTTTCTCATCGCGCTGGACTTGACCAAAATGCAAGTCGACACCAATGTGAGCGAATCGGATATCGGAGGGATGTCGGAGGGAAAGGAAGCGGTCTTCACCGTCGACGCCTACCCAGGGATCTCGTTTACGGGCATCGTGAAGCAGGTTCGTCTTGCGCCGATCAGCGTACAGAACGTGGTGACGTACAATGTGGTGGTCAGTGTGGATAATGCCGATTTGCGGCTCAAGCCAGGCATGACCGCGAATGTCTCGATTGTAGTCGCGCAGAAGGACCAGGTCATTAAAGTTCCCAATGCCGCGCTTAGATTTGTGCCACCAAAAGGTGAAGGGAGTCCACGAGATGTCGGTGGACGATCAAGCAAGGGAGAAGCCGCTCGTCCTGTTACGACTGAATGGCGACCCATGGTGGCGCCAAAAATCGTCTGGAAACAGGGGGAGAATGGAGACCTTGTTCCGCTGTCGGTACAGACCGGAATTTCCGACGGCTCTTCAACGGAGATCATTTCCGAGGGACTTTCAGCGGGGGACGTGATCGTCATCGGGATTGACCAATCGTTCGACGAGAAAAAGGAGGGCAAGGGGCTTCCTCCGGGGTTCGGCAGTTCGCCCCGTCCTCGAAATCGCTGAGGCCGCGCCAAAATGTCAGAAGGTGGCGAGGAAGTCCGTAGCTAATGGATAAGGCACGAGATCGTGACACATCTGAGGGCGTCCGTGTTTCTAACCTCCTACCAATATTCTTGTAGAATTGTCTAGGGATATGGCTCCGCTCATCGTCTGCGAAGATCTCTGGAAAGTGTACCGAGTCGGTGACATTGAGGTGCAGGCATTGAGGGGCCTCAGTGTGACAATCAACGATGGCGAGTTTGTCGCCATTATGGGGACAAGCGGCTCAGGGAAGTCCACGCTGATGAATATTCTTGGTTGCCTGGATCAGCCGAGCAAGGGGCACTATCGGTTAGGCGGTGTTGAGGTGGAGGGGTTGCAACCGGATCAGTTGGCAGAGATTCGGAATCAGAAAATCGGTTTTGTCTTTCAAAGTTTCAATCTCATTCCGAGAACCAGCGCATTGGAAAACGCTCAATTGCCGCTTCTGTACCGAGGACTGTCCTTAAAGGAGCAGCGAGCCCGTGCCTCTACAGCACTCGAACGGGTCGGACTGAAGGGCCGGGAGCATCATACCCCCACGCAATTGTCGGGTGGTCAACAGCAACGGGTGGCCATCGCTCGGGCACTGGTGACCTCGCCATCTTTGTTACTTGCCGACGAACCGACGGGAAATCTTGATACAGGGTCGAGCTATGAAATCATGGCGATTCTTGAGGGATTGAATCGTGATGGAATTACGATCATTCTTGTGACGCATGAAGTCGATATTGCCGCCCTTGCTGCGCGTGAAATTGTGATCAAGGACGGCCAAGTCCTGAGTGACCGTACCATTCAGGATCGGGCTCATTAGCAGGGGTGCTGATGCCGACGTTTGTGTGGCTGACAGTTGTGACTGCGCTGCGAATTTTGCAACGAAATCGCCTGCGTGCTGGATTGACGATGTTGGGGATTATCATCGGAGTCGGTGCGGTTATTGCCATGGTCAGTATCGGGGAGGGGGCAAAACTAGCCGTGCAGAAACAGATCGCCTCCATGGGGGTGAATAGTATTCTCATTTGGCCAAATTATTCGGTAATCAGCGGTGTGCGTGGGGGGCAAGGTGCCGTGGTTACCTTGACGGTGGCCGATGCGATCGACTTAAAAAAGAAGGTTCCGCTTTTGGCTGAAGCAGGTTGGTCTCGATCGGGCTCGATGCAAGTGATGAGTGGAGGCCGCAACTGGAGTACGACGGTGATAGGGGCTTCGCCGAGTGTGCTGACGATCAGAGACTGGGCCTACAGCAGCGGAGGTCCATTTACCCAAACGGACATGGATACCGCCGCTCGCGTGGCACTGATTGGTCAGACGGTGGTGGACAACCTCTTTGAGTCGGGAGAGGAGCCGGTTGGGGCGGTTATTCGTGTGAAAAATGTTCCGATCCGGGTTATCGGTGTCTTGAGTCCGAAAGGGCAGAGTCCTTCTGGCTATGATCAGGATGATGTGGTGATTATTCCTTTCACCACTGCTGAGCGAAAGGTGTTGGGGACATCGTTTCTTGGGTCCGTCAGTGGCGTCCATGTTTCTACAGATCGGACGGAAGATATATTTGATGCGATTGAACAAATACGGGAGGTGTTGAGATCACGCCATCGATTACAAGGAGATCGACCGGATGACTTCCTGATTCGTACCCAAATCGATGTTGCAAAGATTCAAGAAGGGACCAGTGAGACCTTGACGGGTATGTTGCTTGTCATTGCATCCGTCTCCCTTCTTGTCGGAGGCATCGGCATTATGAATATCTTGCTCGTGTCGGTCACTGAACGCACGCGAGAGATCGGAATACGTATGGCGGTCGGCGCCAAACGGCTCCACATCATGATGCAATTTCTCATTGAGGCCATGACGCTCAGTATGGTTGGGGGAGGGATCGGTGTGCTCTTGGGTGTGACTGCGGCCAAGCTGACGTCCATTATTGCCGGTTGGCCGACCATCATCTCAGGAAAGACGATTGTGACTGCATTCGGTTTTTCCCTCGTGGTTGGCCTGTTTTTTGGACTCTATCCTGCCAATAAAGCAGCACGATTGAATCCGATCGAGGCCTTGCGCTACGAATAGGTACGCTGGTTGGTCGCGTGCGCTGTTCGTCAGCTTCATTACGTGATGACCGCTTCTATGGCACGAGTCTGCGGCCCATCGGGTTGATTCGCCAGATTGACGGTGAACGGGTCCGGATAGGTCGTGCCTTCTGGCTGATGAGTGATGGTGATGATCGGCTGGTGCAATGTCTCTTGATTCAACGTCGTTACCACGCCTCGTTCCTTCGTATTCAGCCGTACCTGGCTATGCACCGGATAAATGCCCACTAACCCAATAAATGATGATAGAAGCTGCTGATCGAGCTTATTCTGTCGAGCTTCTTGGTAGAGCCGCTGAAACGTCCGGTGCGAAGGCAGCGGTGTGGCCCCGCCGAATCCACTTAACAGTTCATCGTACCGATCAACGATCATAAGAATTCTGGTTCGGTCCGAGGTAAATTCCCCTCGAGCTTCTTTCGGATACCCGCTGTCATCGAGATAGGCATGATGGTTGGCAATGAGATGGAGGATGGCCGTCTCGCTGCTGCCTGCTTGTTGCAATGTTCTCACGCCGATACGTGGATGAGTCTCAAACTCTCGTTGTTGAGCAGGGGAAAGACGTTGGTCGGCGTGCGCATGACGAACGAGTGCGGGGGCTATCTGCAGCAGTCCGATGTCATGCAGGAGCGCGGCCGTGGCCAGTTCTTGCAGCTCCAATGGGTTGAACTGAAATGTCTGTCCCAGGATCAATGCCAAGGTACAGGTTGTGAGGGCATGCTGGCTCAGCATTGGATCACCGGCTCGATTCTGGCTCAAGGCCATGAAGACGGATGAGGGGGTGAGCGTTCTGGTCACAATCGTGATCTCGTGGACGGCATCGGCTGCTTGTTGCGCATTGACCGTTCCGGTACTCGCAATCCTTGTGAAGACAGTCTGAACGGACTGTGTCAACTGCTGCTTTGCCAGCGCAGCTTGTGCATATTCTTCGTTAAGTTGGGCAAGTGATTTGATCGGCTTTTTGTCCTGAATCGCCGGGGTGTGGGGTGTCGGGGGTTGTCGGTCTGTCGTATCTTGCTCAGGGTGAGGGCTGATCCCCCGGTCAAGATCGATAGTCACTGTCTTGACTCCGGCGCGGAGCAACTTCTCGATTTGCGCTGGTCGTTCGACCTTGAAGGAATGACGAAGGAAGGGGGAGCGAAACCATGGGAGATCCAGACCTGCGACGTACATTCCGATCTGAAGTTGGCTGATGGGTACGCGCATGGTCGGGATAAAAAAATGCCTTTGAGAAAGTTCCGAAGTCGATGGCTTCTTAACCTATCGGCGGAAGATGGACAGAACTGTAGCTGCGGGAAGGAGAAAGTCTATTGTCAGGACTCGTGGGTTGAAGGTGATAAGCAGGAAAGGGAGAGTTCAATGCGGGGGTTGATTTTGTCGACGTGCTTGTAGAGATGAGTTTCAATGATCCGATTGTCATTGACGTCGAGACCTTCACAGATTGCGTCCTGGGCGATCTTCAGCCCTCCGTCAAGATCCCGCTTCAATGCCGAGGCAAAAAAGAACCGGATCGACAGAGAAAGTGGGCCGGATTGGAGGCGGTCGCGAAAGGATGGCGCCTCAGGTGACTGAGCCAAGGTCACCCACACCTGCTGACCGACCTGCGCTTTGTATGAGCGACCGGTCGCTGAGAGCAATCGACGTCCGTTCACCGTGGCATATTGATGGTTGATGCTAGGAGGAACTGGCAACGTAATCGTTAGGCTGTCTGCGGTGACCATCGCTGGATGGGATTGGGCGTTATCAGTAGCGTTGGTATTTGACCGAAGGGACTTGAGGGAACGGGGAGAGGTCTTCAGGGAAACGGAGGCGATGAACCGTAGTCGAGATCGTGCTCCTTGAGATTGGATTGTTTTTGCGAGGGAGATGCGGGAAGAGAATGCAATGCCTCGTCGATGGCGTGATGGCATGCGGCTGACTTAGAGCAGGTTTACGATCTTGGCCATATTCTGTTCATACCGATCTTCCGTACGGGCAATATAACGACGCCAGTCACTTGGATTCCACAGTTCCATGCGGTGATAGAGTCCAACCAATATGATCTCCTGGTCCTCATCCACCGGGACCAGTTTGCGTAAACGGCCAGGAATCAGGATCCGTCCGGTCTTATCGATATCCGATGAGCCGGCTTCCGAGACGACGAAGTGCATGAACAGCCGACTTTGGTCTTCATCCAAGGACGACTTTGTTCGGTCCAGAACCTTCTCCCATTCCTTCATCGAATAGATCAGGAGTGACTGTTCGGGGCCTTTCAAGAACATCACGGCTTGGCCCTCGGCTTCAATCTGCTCGCGGATCGGAGAGGGGACGATAAATCTCCCTTTTTCATCCACTTTGCAAAGATATTCACCGGCGAACATCATAATCCCTTAGTTTAGGAATTGCCCGGATATCTGGAGTTGGGTGTCTTGGATCCACCGTTCGAGATCCGAACGAACGAATCGCCAATCGATGCCAAGCATAGATCCAGGGATGGATCGGCGCTGAAGATACCGATAGAGCGTATCCTGTGGAATCTTGAGGAAGCGGTAGGTTTTCATGGCTGTCATCAGCTCGCTCTTGGGAGTCTTGCTCATTACTCCACTTCGTCATAGAGCTTCCATGCTACATACCACCCCCACTATGGAGGTATTCTAGAGGTCGTTGTAAGAAAGTCAAGTGAAAATATATGAGAAACATCTTAGATGTCGTCGGCGTGGTCGACGCTTGAGTCGTCTCTACCTGGTTCGTCCAACATGGCTTCGACGTCACTGACGTCTTCACCCAACTCCTGTCCCATTTTCTTCATGAGTCGGGCGACACTCCGGGGATCAGATTCATCGAGTCCACCGAGGGTGGTGGGATCGGCAAGTGACTCGAGCCTGGCCTCCTCCGACTTGGGAGCGGAAAATCGTGAGAGGAGGCGATTCATCCTTAAGCTTCCACAGTGACGGCATTGCACCGGATCGACTCGCTGGGGGTTCAATATCAGGATCGCATTGCGCTTCGTGCAGTCCTGGCACAGGTACTCATAGATGGGCATGAAGTTGACCTTTCAATGACTTGAAAATGGATAGAATGCTGGAGAGTGCGTGCGATCAGGGATCAGATTCTGGTCGATGGTTCGTGCCAAGGTGAGGACGAAGACGTCGGCTGAACCGGATCGGCGCAGAGTCCTGGCACATTCGTTGACAGTCGTGCCGGTTGTGAAGACATCGTCAATCAATAAAATACGTTTGTTCATGAGCTGAGTAGGATGCCGTACCGCAAATGCGTGGCGAAGGTTTTTGAGCCGGCTTTTGCGGGAGAGAGAGGTCTGAGGCGCGGTGGAAGTGGTACGGACCAGATTGGTGTACGAAATGGAAATATTCAGATGCCGTCCGATCTGATCGGCCAGCAGCAGTGCCTGATTGAACTCTCGCTGGCAGAGCCGCGCGTGGTGCAATGGAACTGGGATGATCATGTCGATGGTATCCAGCTGTGGAAGTGTGGTGAGCATCAAGTTGGCAAGGGGTGTCACGAGGGACACCTTGCCCTGGTACTTCAACAGGCGGATCGCATCTTGGAGGGGAGGGGTGTAGGGATATAGTGTCCAGGCTCGTGTGTAGGAAGGTGGACGTTCAACGCAGGCGTAGCACAGGTGCTGCGGGCTATAGGCAGTCGCCAATGCAGAAGCAAACGGTCGATCACATCGTGCACATCGAGCTGGGGGCATCGGCTGAAGCGCGCTCCAGCAGCCGGTACAAAAATGAGGGATCAGGTCATCTGCCAAGGGTGCACCACACACGACACACTGAATTGGGAAGAAAAAGCGTGTGACACGACGTAGGAATGTTGGGAGCAGAGGAAAGGCAGCCATGGCAGACAGAGATGAATCCTTGCGCTTGTTTCATTATGGCGAAGCGGCAGCTCCTGTCAAGGTTGTCCTGTTCCGAAGGGGTGTGTTATAGGAGTACGGGTTTCAGAGGATCTAGGACCACGTCGTTCAGGAGCATTCGGAGTCGGTGGTTACGATCAGACGGCTTTCCAAGACTTACTCGCGCGGTGAGGCCATGGTGACCGCCTTGCACGATGTGGATCTTGAAATTCGGCAGGGCGAATTCTGTGCGTTTGTCGGTCCTAGTGGGTGTGGGAAAAGTACCCTTCTCAATCTTGTCGCTGGGCTGGATCACCCCACTTCTGGTGAAGTTGTGATTGATGGACGGTCCACGAGCACGCTGAACAGTCAGGACTGGACGACGATGCGGCGTGAAACAATCGGGATTGTGTTTCAAGCCTTCCATCTTGTTCATGGACTGACGGCGGAAGAGAATATCGCACTCCCGTTGATGTTGCGGGGAGACCAAGGACGTGATATTGCTGCACGGGTCGATGATCTGTTGCATCAGGTTGGCATGAGTCATCGGCGCCGCCATCGTCCAGGTGAGCTCTCGGGTGGCGAGCAGCAACGAGTGGCGATTGCGCGGGCATTAGTCCACCAACCACGGCTTCTGTTGGCTGATGAACCGACCGGCAACGTGGATTCGCATCAAGGTGCAGAGATCATGACACTGATCCGTGGGCTCGCCCAGTCTGGGGGACAGACGGTGCTGTTGGTGACTCATAGCACACAGGCTGCGTTCGCGGCTGACTATACGTGGGCGATGCGTGACGGTAGACTGGTTTCACGCACGACCCCTGTTACTCATTCGGTTTGCCCATCATGAACCTCTCGACGACGATTGCAGGCGTGATGTTCCCCAGCTGTTTTATGAATGCAGCTGGTGCGCTTTGTGTGACGCGAGAAGAATTGGAGGCCCTCGGAGGGTCCACCGCAGGGGCGATCGTCACAAAATCGATGACGATTGAGCCGCGTCAAGGGAATCCAGAGCCGAGGTATTATGGGTTTCCGGGAGGCTCTATCAACTCCATGGGACTGCCGAATCTTGGCTATCGAGCATATGCTGAATTAATTCCGCAGCTCAAACGATTTGGCAAGCCCGTCATTGCCAGTGTAGCCGGACTGACGGAGGACGATTTTCCGACGATTGCGGAAACAATCAATGCCGCACAACCGGATCTTATTGAGGTAAATTTATCCTGTCCCAACATCCCTGGGAAGCCGCAGATCGGGTATGACCCGGACGCCTCTGAGCGAGTACTCAAAAAGGTGCGTCCAAAAATCACCGTTCCCATGGGGGTCAAGCTGCCGCCCTACTTTGATCCAGCCCATCATCATGCGATGGGCACCATGCTAGGGCGATGTGGCGTGGACTTTCTGAACCTGATCAATTCAGTCGGCAATGGACTCGTGGTTGATTCGGAGCGGGAAACGGTCGTGATCAAGCCGAAAGGTGGATTTGGTGGATTAGGCGGACGCCTGATCAAACCCGTGGCTTTGGCGAACGTCCGTGCCTTCTATAAGATCTTTGGAGAGAAGATGCCCATCATTGGCACGGGTGGAGTGATGGATGGCGGTGATGCGTTTGAACATATTCTCTGTGGAGCGTCAGCGGTGCAGGTTGGAACAGTATTGGTGGAGGAGGGGTTGGGCGCCTTCCGTCGTTTAGAGGCAGAACTCGGGGCGGTATTAACCCGAAAGGGATACCGATCGATTCAGGAGTGCCGCGGACGTCTCAAGGAACTCTAGCTCATTTGGTGCCGAAGTTGCGCGGCAAGAGATTTTGCTGCAATGCTTGGCGTAGCAGCTGGGCCACGTTGCGAACGTTCAGCCGCCGCATCAAGTTGAAGCGGTGGACCTCAACCGTCCTGACACTGATCCCCAACGATCCGGCGATTTCGCGATTTGTATGGCCGAGTGCGACGAGTCTCAAGATTTCACGTTGCCTGGGGGTGATGGACACTGCAGACTTAGGGGGGCGGGTGGTTCGTACGAGATGTTTGGATGCTTTTGCTGCTGTGCGAGAGTGTCTTGCCATTGGTGCTCCTTCTGTATAAGTACGCGTCAGTCTAGCAAACGGTCCTCAGCGTGTAAACGAAACTCAAAGAATTTGCAGAAACAGGTTGGGACTGTCAGCTTCGGATAATCAGTCTCTGGTGTGTGTCCCTCGCGGTTCCGCTTCTTCTACCTTCATGCTGTCCTTTATTAAAGTCGTTCTTCTGATTCTTCTCTCCCACCTGCGACAATGGCCATTGCGGACCGCACTAACGATCGGCGGTGTGGCCCTTGGGGTTTCAGCATCCGTGGCCGTGCGTACGGCCAATGTGGATGTGCTGAGCTCATTTGAGCAAGCGGTGCTGACCGTGGCCGGTCCAACCACCTTGGAGGTGGCAGGAGGTGAGGCAGGTCTTGATGAGCGACTGATCACGCACCTACGTACTGTTCCCGGCGTGACCACAGTATCTCCCGTAATTCTTCAAACCGCCGTTCGAATAAGAAGGGATCAACCTGAACAGGCGATTCAAGTGCTTGGTCTGGATCTCTTGGCTGAATTCAATACGAGAGGGTTTCGTGTGAGTCAGCCGACTACCGAACGCCAGATGCTTGACATGATCCATCCATACTCGGTGTTTATGGGGGAAAAACTAGCGACCGAATGGAACCTGTCGGTAGGGGATGAGGTTCATCTTCTCATTGGGACCGGCAGCTGTCGTTGCCGAGTCGCAGGAATTCTTCACGGCGAATCCGATCAACGTTCGTCCTGGGAGCGTCTGGCGGTCATGGATATTGCTGCCGCTCAGGTGACTTTTGGCATGGTTGGTCTGGTCGATCGGATTGATCTCGTGACCGCTCCAAACCTGTCTGTTGAGGAGGTGGCAGAGAAGGTACGAACGGTCTTGCCGCCACATGTGACGGTCGAGCGACCGGTGAACCGGACGAGTCAGGTCGAGCAAATGATCAGTGCGTTCCGCTTGAATCTCACGGTGCTCAGCTGGGTTGGCCTGTTGGTGGGGATGTTTTTGATTTATAACACCATGGCCTTCGCCGTTGCACAAAGACGGCGGGAAATTGGTATCTATCGAGCGGTGGGGATGACTCAAGGGCGGGTGGCGCTGTTGTTTCTCATTGAGGCTGGGCTGTTCGGTATCTTGGGAGGTGTTCTCGGAAGTATCGCGGGAATGGTGTTGGCGCAGCAGCTGATCGCACTGCTGAGCCGAACCATCTCAGATCTCTACGTTCCGGTGAGTGCCGGTGGATCAGAATCATTATGGGCCGGACCATGGTTCACGATGGGGGTGGAAGGCGTGCTCATCGGTTGTGTGGTGTCCATGATCGGAGCAATCGGCCCCAGTGTGGATGCCAGCCGGACGGCGACCGTTCGTGCTCTTGCTCCGGGAGATTATGAAGCGAGTCAGCAGTTGCGAGTGGGCCGTCTCGCTCTCATGGGATGTGCACTGCTTGGCCTGGCAGGATTCCTGAGCTGGCCAGGGCCGATTCAAGGGGTTCCGGTCTTGGGCTACATGGCCACGCTCTGTCTCTTAGCTGGGTTGGCTTGTCTGGCTCCATTATGTGTCACGAGAGGAACGCATCATCATCGATCGATCGGTCCAATAACCGGATTGCCAGGGGTGATGAGAACGATTGCGGTGGAGCACGCGTCGAGAAATCCCGGTCGAAACGGTGTTACGGTCTCAGCGTTTATGGTGGGGCTGGCGATTATGATCGGGGTGCTGGTGATGGTGCGCAGCTTTCGGCATACCGTGGAGGTCTGGGTTGCCGATACGGTTTTAGCCGATGTGGTCGTGGCGCCGTCACTCTGGTTGCGAGGTACGGAGATCGGGACCATCGGGCGGAGCCTGCCGCCGGCGTGGACGACCATACTATCCTCGATTCCTGAGGTGGCGGCAGTAGATACCTACCGCGATGTACGTATTACGCTACAAGGCCATCGGGTGGCCGTTGTTTCGAGAGATTTGCGCTTACATGCGCAGTGGAGCCAGTATCTGGTCCGAAACGGTGATTCGTCAGAACAGCTCAATCGAGCGGCTGAGATCGGTGGCTTGCTCGTTTCCGAAGTGTTGGCCGATCGCTTGGGTGTGCGGGAAGGGTCCTCCCTTGACATCATGACGCCAAGTGGGGTGAGGCAGTTTCCTATTGTCGCAGTGTTTTATGACTATTCAACGGACGGGGGTAAGCTCCTCATGGATCGAGCCCTCTATCAGTCCCTGTGGCACGACGAGTTCGTGACCGTCTTTCCTGTATATCTGCGCGAGCGAGCCAGTCTGGATCGTGTACGAGCCAGGATCGGCGAACAATTGAGCGTTGTGACCAAAGGAGGACTTCCCCCATTAGTCATCAGTAATACCGAACTGCGGAAAGAAATCCTTGAGATTTTCGATCGGACCTTTCTCCTGACCTATGTCTTAGAGGCTATCGCCGTCGTCATTGCGATGCTGGGGATCGTCAACACACTCATTACCTCCGTGCTCGAACGACGTCGGGAGTTCGCCACTCTCCGGGCCATCGGTGGCAGCCCGGGGCAGATTCAACAGCTGGTACTCTGGGAGGCCATCTATCTTGGTGCGATAGGGATTGTGCTGGGACTTATTGGAGGAGGTCTACTGTCGTTGTTGCTGATCAAAGTGATCAATAAGCAGTCGTTTGGATGGACCATTCAAATGATCATTCCGATCGGCTCGCTCCTTCAAGCCGTGGCACTTGCCGTATTGGCAACATTGGTAGCCGGCTATTTTCCGGCCCGATGGGCCGCGCGGCAACCGGTTGTGGAGGGCCTGAGGGACGAATAGATTTCGGGCTGGATTTGCCCGCGATAGTCGAAGAAGTGAAATATTCACATGATGTTCATAAAGTCAGCCATTTATTTGGCTTATGCCCATACCTATCAAGTAGTACTTGAAGTTCATGTGGGATAGGCATCGTCTTAAACAGAGGCACTCGAGCGCCTCCGGTATTGCCGATTGGAGCCCAGATTCTCGAGAAAAGTAACGCCCCCAGAATCCTTGGAATCTGGCCCAGAATCTCTACGATATCTCGATTTCGCAAACCAACCCTCAACATCCACCAGTGCGTTCGTGCATGAGCAATATTGTAGGACTGGCCGAGGATATGCGCACGTTCGAGATTAGTGAATGCAAGTTTCAGGTAGCCGCTATGGTACTGCTCTATAGCGGCTACCAATTCTTTGTCATAGGCTTCTTTTAAGAAAGGATGCATCTTGTATGTCATAGAGATCAAACCGTGGAGTTTTTCTCCTGCTCTGCCAGATCTAAAAGCTGCCTCGCAGTTTTCCTTATGCGCGATTGACTTATTAGACCACTCCTAACAAAACGACACGTACTGGCGTTCATACCTTGACATGTCAGAGGACCCCTCTGATGCGATTGCACTGAATCTGTTTAGATACGGGGTGGATCAAAAAAGATTCACCTCAACTTATTCTCATCATTAGATATCCGCAGGATTGTAGGTGAGTGTGTAAAATCTCCTTCAGGTCCGGTCCTTGCTTTGGGCACACGATAGCAACGTTCTCTCTAAGAATACGAGTGAAAAAATGAACTTGACTCATCACGCGAAAGTGCGTAAGTAGCACGCGGATTGTAATGAATGCGTATTGATTACGAAGATTGCCTCATTAGCCGGTTCTATAAATAATCATGCAGGATGGGTTAGTTGGTTTGGTGAAGGAGGATTTTATGACGGCGCGTTCCTATCCGAATCTGGGTGTGGCGGTCTTCATGGCACTGACCTTCGCGGGGATTGTTTTTGCGGAGCCTCCAACAGGAGCCACGGCGCCAGTAAGCAAACAGATTAACGCAGGTCGAGCTGCACACCCCGAAGCTGGCCTTAATAAGCCAGGGGTAACAATACCTGGGATCATAAAGCCACCGATTGTGATCAAACCACCTGTCGCCTCCTGTCCGGCTGATGTACTTCGAGCCGATGTCGTGGCGATTGACCATCCGATGGTGTTCAATCGTCTTGGTGCGCAGAATGTCAATTGGATGATGTATGCGCTGAGGCATGATCTTATTGATTTAAAAACTAATAAATCCCTCGATTATTCGACGAAAGGGGAGGAATTATTCGGCGAAGTTGTGAAGCGTACCACAAGCCGCGACATTGCATTGCGGCCCGATCTACGGCCAAGGCCGTTGGTGTTGCGAGTCGCCGAGGGTGGCTATCTCAAGGTGCGGTTTACAAATTTGCTTGAGGACAAGGCGGTGCCACCGCACCACACACCAGGGAATCCATTTAATTCGTTTCCAGACCCGTTGCCCAACGTCGATCATCCGATGGAGCATGCAGCTAAGGATCCCATCGGTACGCCTGATGATCAGCGGCTCAATCACATCGACGATCAAGTTGCAAGCCGAGTGGTTGGGTTTCATCCACAAGGGTTGGAACTAGTGAGAAACATTGACGACGACAGCTCCTATGTTGGGAAGAATAACAATAGCCTTGCGAGGCCAGGAGAAACAAAAGAGTATTGCTTTTTTGCTCCTAAAGAAGGGGCGTATCTTGTCAGTAATGGTGGCGCGGTGTTTGGGGGGGAAGGTACGGCTGGCAATAGTGGCGTCGGGTTATTTGGTGCCGTGGCAGTGCAGCCGAAGCAGGCAAGGTTTTATCGTGCCCAAGTGACTGAAGAGGAGATGCGTTTGGCAACGACGGGTGTGACGCCTACTGGCCAGCCGGTTGTCAACTATGAAGCCCAATATCCGGCAGGTTCGCCATGGTCGAATGAAGGGAAGTCAGGTCTTCCAGTTTTGAACATGGTTCAGAACAATCGGATTATTCATGGAGATATTAATGCCATTATAGTTGGGCCTAACTCTGATGGATCATTTCCCCACACGACGTATCCAATCGAACAAGATATTCATCCCGCGGCACCGTGGGCTCGCAACCCAACTTTGCCTAATCGGCTAGAGCCATTTCGAGAGTTTGTATCAGTCTTTCATGATGAGAATGCAGCGACTCAATCGTATCCGTATTTCTTCGACCATCCGGAATTGGGCCATACGCTGCATGGCGTGCGTGATGCGTTCATGATCAATTATGGATCAGGAGGTATTGGAGCGGAGATCATTGCCAATCGCCTGCATTCCGGTCCCATGCACGACTGTTTGGATTGTGCGTATGAGGAGTTCTTCTTGAGCTCATTTGCGGTGGGTGATGCTGCAATGATTGTGGACCAGCCGGCCAACATGGAGACGTATCGATGTCAGCCGGAATTTCTCCCTACTACCCCGGCTGAAAAGGAAGCTGGCACGTGGCCGAATAAGGGCATGTTTGACAAGTTCTGTGTACAGAAGAACTGGGCGACCGAGGCCTATTATCCGCATGATCCTGCCAATCTTCACCATAGCTACATCGGCGATTTTGTCAAATTCCGGAATATCCATTCAGGAAAAGAGCAGCATATTTTCCATCTCCACAACCATCAGTGGTTGTTTAACCCAAACGACGACAATTCCAACTACATTGATGCGCAAGGGCTTGGGCCGGGTTCTGGTTACACCTATGAGATTGCCTTTGGTGGCTCGGGTAATCGCAATAAGACCGTTGGAGATGCCATTTTTCACTGCCACTTCTACCCGCATTTTGCGCAGGGTATGTGGTACATGTGGCGCAATCATGATGTCTTTGAAGCCGGCACACACTTGGCCGTCAGCGATACGAGGACCGGTTATCACACCGAGCAATTTGGGTTAATGCACGGCAGGCCATCTGAGAAGGCGCGAGCCTTACCGGATGGGGAAATTGTCGCGGGAACTCCAATACCTGCCATTGTGCCACTTCCTGGTAAAGGCATGGCGCCGATGCCAGTATCCGTGAGGGTCAAACCGCGCATCGGGGATGACAGCCAAACACATGGATCTGTAGCAGAGGTATCACCCGCAGGGAAAGGGAGTGAACATGGCAATCCAGGGTTCCCTTTTTGGGTGGCAGGGGTGTCTCAGCGTGCTGGACAAGCAGATCCTGTTTCTATGGGGTCTCGCCCAACGACTCCACCGTTGGATATGGATCTATCGGCTGGTGGACATAACGGAGGACTGCCAAGACATGCTTTAGCGGGTTATTCGTCAGGTGGGCACGATCACTCGGAGATCACTAGGTTTACAGCTACCAAGGATATCGAGAAAGCGAAACCTCTGTATTACGACGAAACTGGTACTCCGCTTGAACAGTTGGCAATGAAGTTTCATGCACAACGTATTCATCCAACCAGTAAGATCGACATGAGTGGCGTGCCGTCGGGTAGTGAGTTTATTACAAATGGAGCCCCTCCAACTCCTGGTGCGCCGTACAACGATCCTTGTATTGACGATAAAGGTCGGAGTTTGTTGAAGGGGCAGCATGGGGAATTCTTTGGCGGAAGGTATAAGGGACCTGAGGAGTACTTTTCGTCTCAATTGGACCTCCTTGGAGGGATAGAATTTGGAGGGAATAACCCTCGTGTGTACAAGGGCGCGAATCTGCAATTGGATGTGGTGTTCAATAAGGTTGGCTATCACTATCCCCAGCAACGCATTCTCACTCTCTGGGAGGACGTTCCTGGGTTATTGACCAGGCAGCGTCCACCGGAGCCGTTGGTCTTGCGGATGAACACGTATGATTGCGCCGTGTACCAGCACACGAATCTTGTTCCCAAGGAATTCTATTTGGATGATTATCAGATCACGACACCAACCGATGTGATCGGACAACACATCCACTTGCCTAAATGGGATCTCACATCAGCTGATGGAGGTGCCAACGGATTTAATTATGAAGACGGCACCTTTTCGCCAGGAGCGGTGCGCGAACGCATTCATGCGATCAATGAATGGAACAAACAGAGCGCAAATCCGGTTCCTCCTCCAGTTGGCAATCCTAATCCCCTTGTCCCTACAGCGCATCCGTATTTCGGGAAAAACCCAGCTTTTCAAAGTGGGGCGGCTGTGTTGCAGCTTACCGACGAGGAATGTAAAAACGCATGGGCGAGCGCAGCCACTTTAAGAGAGTTTGAAAAGGGCTGGGGTATTCCTGGAAAGTGCGATTGGTTGGGCGCTCGCACAACCATTCAGAGATGGTTCTCAGACCCTATTGTGAATAAAGGATTGCTGCATCGTGGTCTTGGAATCACGTTTACCCACGACCATCTCGGGCCATCGACTCACCAGCAGCTGGGGCTCTATGCCACGATGCTGACCGAGCCGCCCAATTCTGAATGGGTTCACAATGAAACGGGAGTCGCACTGTACACCAGACCGGATGGTGGTCCCACAACATGGCAAGCAAGAATCCGAAGCAAGGCAAGAAACAAGTTCGGTGAAATTCTTCCATTGGATGTCGATAAAGATGGTCGGGATGAATCGCATCGAGAGTTTTTCTTGCAATTCGGCGATTTTCAGCATGCGTATGAGAAGGGCGTCTTTGTCGGCGTGGATGAGGATGGAAAACGCATCAATAGTCCGGACACGTTAGAAAAGGACCTGCGATTTATAAAAGTAGATGGTCCTGGCGCCGATCTGATGGTCAAGCATGACCAATCTATGACCGAATCATTTCGCTATGCCATCCATCCTTCGTACCGAAAGCCGGCCAGCAAGACCAATGTTGGCAGTGGCGTGCCAGTCGATATCTTTGAGTACCCTGCGACATGCCCTGGTGGTCCCAATGAGGAAAAACTTGTTGGTTCGGTGTATGGCAATCCCTTGGCTCCCAAACGCCCTTGTCCTGAATCGATTTCAGCTGACGATGTGGGTATGATGGTCGTCAATTACCGAAATGAGCCAATCGCATCACGGGTGTACGATCCTGGGACAAAGGTGCAAGCCACTGGTTTCCCTGGAGATCTTGCATTTGCTTTCCAAACGAGAGCTGATCGGAAAATTCCGGAGCTGAATACCCGGTTGGGCAAGACCCTGGTGAAGACCGGATCGAATTGGGTGGTACAACGCCCATATCCGGCTTTGACAAATGGGATATTTCCTGGTGACCCCTTTACACCTCACATGCGCACCTATGCAGGAGACTTGGTAAAGGTGAAGGTCCAGGGGGGGGCTCATGAACACGAGCACAACGGAACGATCAATTCCTTAACCTGGATTCAAGCGGGGTCTGGCTTCGGCCAGGCGCCCCATTCAGGCTGGCGCAATTCACAAAATACCGGCCTTTCTGAGCAATTCACATTTACCGACCGAATAACGGAAAAGGGGGCATTTTCCCAGGGAGGATTGGTTGATCGGCTTTATACGGTGGATACGAGCCAGGATGGACTGTGGAGCGGTGTTTGGGGGATTCTCCGTAGTTCCATCAGGCGGTATCAGGCTCCTGTGAGCCCACTCAATCTCAATATTGCGTCACTGCTTCAAATATCTGAGCGAGAAGAGGATCTTGCTCCTCCGAGATTTGACTTGGGAGGGTTGCCGAAATTTCAAGTAGCAAAGAAGACGAACAACAATAACGCTCGAATCAACTCAGAGGTAGAAGGGCTTAAGCCTAAATTACTGCTAGAAGAAAGTAACCTTCAGGAGGTAGTTAATGGAATCAAAGTGCCCAGTACGTTTCTGCAAGGTAGTTGTCCTAAGTCAGCGTCTGTTCGTCCCTATCATTTAGTGGCGGTTTTGGCCAATCAGGTTTTGGATCCTGTTCCTGGAATAACCATCCCTGGTGCTGCTCCAAACGCAAGACTCAATCAAAATGGCGGAACATTGGTCTACAACCCAAGAACCACGTTGGTGAACAAGGGGGCAGGTCAAGCTGGCCCGCTCCATGACCCTACGGCCATTTTAATTGTATACAAGGATGATCTTGACCCAGTGACGGGTAAGTTACGTGCGGATCATCCTCTAGAGCCCGTTGTCCTAAGGGCCGCCGCAGGCGAGTGTATTCGAGCAACATTAGAGAACCGGCTTCCATTCTTTCGCTCGTGGATGCCTGATTTAGAGGGCTACACGTCGTTGTCAGGAATCCAGATACGGGACCGAGGTCTCCCTGGTTCCAGTATGGTGTCGTTTAATAATAACCTCATACGCCCCTCTAATCATATTGGATTGCATCCACAAATGGTGCTGTACGATACGAATAAACATGACGGGAATAATGTCGGAATTAATCTAGTAAGCACCGTGCCGCCGGGCCATCACAAGATCTATGAATGGTATGCGGGTACTGTCGAGAGAGTCGGTGCTCATGAAGAATGTTTGCCGGACCCAAATGCGCGTGTGGTCGTTGTCGATCTCAAAAATGCATTGACGAAGATAGACATGCTGAGGTTTTCACCGTTTGGCACCCTCGAGGTAGATCCACAGCTGCTGTCAAACGTATTAGTCTCGAAATATCAAGACAGGATTCTCCAGGTTACCGGACTGAGCCAGAGTCAAATCCCCGTACTTCAGGAGGCGATGTCGTTGGCACTCAGTACCATGTCCATGAAGCAGGATGGAGGACAACTTCGGCAACGGTCGGTGGCACCCAATAAACGACTTGGGGCTCGCGCAGTGGGCGCAGAACCGAAAGCCTCGGTCAATATTCCTCAGTCAGCTCAGCTTGCCACTAGTCAGATAGTCCTTCAGGACAACCTGGCTCTGCAGAACCAGTTTAAGAATAATCTGAATTTAGTGGTGGACGCTCAACCGCAGCAATTTAGTACGATTAAACCTAGGTTGGAAAAACTGGACCAAGCTGGTGTGTTTGGCGAACTAGCCACCGAGCTCAGGATTCTGACTGAGCTCAATCCCAAAGGGCTCGATGCGGGTCTTGCCCAACGGCCTGAGGAGGTCTTTCCCTGGCAGAATATGGTGCTGAAGGCAGGATTCTTTAACTTTGATTCAACCGACACCGATTTTGTGGTAGCGCGGAAAGAGCCTCATCAGGCTCCTGATCGCAGTAAAGAGTGTCGATTTGTCCCCGTTGAATTTGGTGCGACAAATTTGACTCCACCTGATCGAATCAAACAAGGACAAAAGGGTGCGGTGGGAGCTCTCGTGGTTGAGCCAGAACGCTCAAGCTGGACCCCCGAGTGGGTGGATAAACCTGTGGATGATTTGGTGGCTGATAGGCAGCAGGCTGGTCAAATTCGGAAAAGTCGAGCCACGACCACAGTGCAATATCCTTTACTCAAGGAAGCGTCTTCTAGAAATGGCATCAAGCGATTTCGTGAGACGGTTCTCGTCCATCAAAAAGGTTTAAATCTTCGCTATGCCAACGGAGATGCGGTGCAAAGCTTGGCGGCAGAAAAAACCGGTGCAAACGAAGCGCCTCAGAATACGGCGCCGGAAGATGCACACGACTCTGGACAGATGGCCATTAACTACGGCACCGAACCTATGTGGTTTAGGTTCGGGTTATCTCCTGACTCGCCATTTGGAAAGGAAGGGTTTGGTGGGGTCATGCATGCGTGGCAAGCGTTTAGTAATCGATGTTGTGACACGGGAGGAACGTCTCTCCATTCTGAACCGAATGTTGGGGATCCGTATACTCCGGTTGCAACAGTTTTTGCTGGCACTGAGTTAAGAGTTCGTGCCTTGTTGCCCACGGGAGTTGGGAGAGCGACAACCTTTTCGCTCCATGGACATAATTGGGCGCGCGATCCGTATCTCGCGGAAGCGGTCAACAAGAAGCATCCGAATGGGCCTCGTCATGAGACATGGGGCGTCCCAGCCAAGTGTATTGGCGAGAGTGCGTTACAGATGGGAATGGGTGGTCAAGAGAGTCTTACGCCCATGGCGCATTTTGATGTCGTGTTGAAGTCCGCTGGTGGCGACAACGCAGTACCAGGGGACTATCTCTGGCAAGATCATGGAGGGTTTGGTATTACTAGCGGACTTTGGAGTATTGTTAGAGTTGTACAGCGTGAAAACTCAACAAACATTCGCTTCACCCCTGAACTGCTACGTTCTTCATGCAGACTTGCTCCATAAGACGAGAGATTCTTCTTGTTCTAATGGCCCTGCTCTTCGGAGTAGGGCCGGCTGTTTCTCACGCCAGTTATCTCAAGAAGACCATCGAGCAAGAAGGCCTGCGGGTTCAGTTTTTAATTGACCCGGTCACAGAGCAGAGCGCCCCTGCGAGAATCCACGCTGATCAGCTGATCAGAATCCGCATGGCAGTCACGCGCCAGGCCGATGGTCATCCGTTGAATAACTGGAACGTTGGGGCCTGGCTGGATCACGCGATGTCGACCGCATCCGGTGCCATGCCGGCTTGTGGTCAACGCGTTGCGGGCTATCTTGGTGGCGATCTCTTGCAACGTCCACTTCTCGACCTCACCGGCTACTATGTTTTGACGTTGGATGCCGAGCCAAGTGTGTCGGTGCTCGATCCTTCAGTCAGCTTTGCCGGCCGAACCAGCCTGTACAGTTCACTCAAATTAAAAGGCAGGGGGTTCGATTGGATTAAAACATCGGATGATGCCAAGCTCTTTGTCGGGCTGGCCGAAGAGCCTGCCGTGGCGATTGCGGATCTTCAGACGTTACAGGTGCTTACTCATGTGCCCGTTCCTGGTCTTCCCACTCGGCTTGCCCTGGCGCCTGATGAACGGTTGCTCTGGGTCGGGCATATTGCGGCCGGCAAGGCCGGACGGCAGGAGGGAGTCAGTATTATTGATACTGTCACAAACCAGTTGGTAAAGAGTCTTCCGTTGCCAGGTGGTCACCATGAGTTTGCGTTTAGTGAAGAGGGGCGGTATGTGTATGTGACGAACCGCCAGGCCGGAAGTGTTACCGTGGTTGATGCCACGACGTTCGCCATCATCCGTACGATGACGGTGCCTGGTGAACCGTTGAGTGTCATGAGCATTCCCTCGAACAGTACGGTCTGGGTAGTCGATGGCAAACACGGTCGGGTGCATCGGTATGCCGCACAAGGTCAGGCGATCGATAGCGTGGCCCTTCAACCCGGTATCGGGCCAGCCAAACTCTCGCCCGACAAGCGCTACGTGCTCATTGTCAATCCGAGCCAGCATCGTGTGCATGTCCTGAATGCAGGGACTGGGCAACCGGTTCATGCCATCACGGTCTCAGGTCAGCCGTATGATGTGATGTTCTCCGATCAATATGTGTATGTGCGAAGTCTGGCGAGTGAACAAGTCGCCATGGTTTCGCTAGCCGCCCTCGATAAGCCGCATCCTGCGCCGCAATATATCCCGGCTGGGTCCGGTATTCTCGCCCAGACGAAAGAAGGCCTACCGATTGCCTCTACGATGGGTCTTACTCTGAACAGAAGCGGGGCCTTTCTCGCGTCTCCTACGGAACGTACGGTCTATCACTATATGGAAGGGATGAACGCACCGGACTCCGGTCTTCGCACCTACGGCCATACGCCGATGGCGGCCCTTGCGATTCAACGAGGACTTCGACAGGTCGGTCCGGGAGAATACTCCGCCGTCGTGAAACTGCCGTCGGCTGGGCGGATGGTCCTGGCCATCGCGAGTGATGCTCCGAAGATAAGGGAATGCATCGGCTTGCACGTCGATCGTGCCCCAGTAAATGAATTGTCGGAACTAGTCGCATTTGAATGGCTGGGAGATCCGGTGCACCGTGCCGTGGTGGGGCAGCCCATTACAATGCGCGTTCGTCGAAAGGATGGCCCGCACTCACGTGCCAGGATGGGGGACGTATTCGAACTGCGAGTAGTCCCGACACGAGGAGGGAGAAGTCTTCGATGGCCTCTGAAGGTCGATCAGAACAATGCCGGCCAGATGGTTGGAGAGGGAACACTCTCAGAGCCAGGCGGGTACTATGTTCACATTGGCGGCTCTCAAGCAGTTGAAGCAACATTCTCGACTCTCATTGTGGAAGCCTCCACACCTAATACTGACGGTAATGAGAACTATCCGTGATACCGAGCATCTGGCTTCTTAGGATTCTCTGTCTGAGCGTCCTGTGCCTGCAGGGCCTAATTCTTATCCGCGTTACGGTTGCGGGAGAATCGACGACGGTACGGCTGCCAACAGTGGCTCTCGTTGATCAAGAGAACCGTGCCCAACTGCTTGACAGGCTGTTGGAGGGACGCACTGTTGTGATTGACTTTGTCTTCACGTCCTGTAAAACGAGCTGTTCCATCCTCAGTGCCATCATGGCGCAAGTGGAAAAGGATGTGCGAGATCGCCTAGGTGATGAACTGGTTTTGGTCTCTTTAACAGTCGATCCTGCTAATGATACGCCTGTGCAGCTCAAGGACTATGCGGGTCGATTCGCCACAACGGCCCATTGGTATTGGCTGACCGGGACGGTTCCTGATGTGAAACAAGCGCTCCGCGCGTTCAATGTTCCGGTATTCGGTAGGCCGGAGGATCATCCGCCGATCATGATGGCCGGCAATCTTCGAACAGGGAAGTGGCAGCGCTGGGTTGGCATTCCTGATCCTCATGACGTGGCCAAGACGGCGTTGCTGATGGTTGGGGCGCAGTAGCTGGGGAACTTGTGTATGTATAACACTCAAACCTCGGTAAGGATGTCGTGGTGGCGTATACTTCTGATCGTAGTGGCGTTTCTACTGGCTCCGACTGGGCCAGGCGGGCTCGATACTGCAGCAAGTTCAGAGGACGTGCGTCTACAAAAGGCGCGTACCTACTTCGGTGATGCAGAGTTGTTCGATCAGGACGGTGTCCTGCATCGCTTTGTCAGTGATCTCCTATACAATCATATCGTCCTCATCAATGTGGTGTATACCGAGTGCCGGGACGCCTGCCCGTTGATTACTCGTTTGTTAGGACAGGTGAAGGACCGATTTGGTGATGAGTTTGGTCACTCGGTGTTGTTCTTGTCGCTCTCATCTGATCCACTTCGAGATACGCCTGATACGCTGAAGGCTTTTGCGAAGAAACATCAGGCAGATCATCCCGGATGGAGGTTTTTGTCAGGCCATCAAGAGGTCATGAAGCCGCTGCTGAGTCGGTTAGGGCAGTGGTCTGATGATCCGGCCGATCATAAATCCCTATTCCTTGCCGGTAATGCCTCTCGAGCCCACTGGGTGAAAATCAGGCCCGATGCGACCCCAGAGTTTATCTACGCGGAACTGCAACGAGTGGCCGCCAAACAATAACGGAATACTTCATGGCAAGGTCTTGTTGTGTATGGACAGTCACCTTTCTATTCGTGGTGGGGTGGTCTCTGTGTGCCGGTGCCGACGCTCCTGACTCGGAACTCGGCCAGAGTATTTTTGAACAAGGAATCGGACGTGATGGCAGAGAAATAGGCGGGCGTATTCACGGCAGTCTAGATCTTCGAGGAGCTGCCGTAGCCTGCGTATCTTGCCATGGCGCGAATGCGCGAGGTGGCGGTGAAGCGTTTATCCATGCGCCTGATATTCGTTGGCATACTCTCAGCAAAGTGTTCGCACCTCGTCGTGCCGGTGGGGCGAGGCCTCCGTACAACCGATTGACATTTAGTCGAGCTATCCATCAGGGGGTGGCTTCCAGTGGAAGATCGCTCGATCCAGCAATGCCTCGGTTCGATCTCAGTCAGGATGAGACAGACGCCTTACTCTCATACCTTACACAAATCAGTGAAGGTTCCGTTAGTGAGGACGTAACGACGAAGGTTGTACTGGGTCTCTTACCCAATTCCGTCGCCATAGCGTTTGCGCGAGAAATCGGCGACCGATTGCTTTCGTGTCCATCCATCGGCACTACCACGCGGTTTCCACCGTTTGAAATCATTCGCTACGCTGATCCAGACGATGCATTATCACAGATGAAGACTCAGATTGCACATGAACGGGTCTCTGCTGTTTTGGCGCCGTACATTGTGGGGTGGGAGCGGCAATACATCAATGCGGCAATGGAATGGCCCGTTGTGACCGCACTGCCGGTTACACCACTAGATCTCCCCGAGAATCCAGGTATCGCATTTCCTTTGCCTGGACTAACGAGTCAGGTTGGCGCGCTCCTTGACCGAGCACTAGGAGACCGTGCAAGGGCCGTGACCGTTCTCACCACGGCGAGCGGACTTTCGACATCAGAGATTGTAGACTTCGTGAGAAACGAGCTGAAAATGCGACGGGTCCATTTCAATGAAGCCCATCTTGATCAATTAAGCACCATTCGTCCCAATACTACATGGTTGCTACTCGCACCATTGACACAGGTGGAGAAGCGATTCCATCTTCTCGGGTCTGCATCTGGCCAGAAGGTGTTTGTACCGGCTATGTATTTCGATCCGGATGCGGCTCAACGGATCGGTCGACGTTTACCAGGAGTATCCTGGTACGTTGCCTATCCGTATCAACCGACGGATGTTCGTACAGGCCGCTGGCGAAGCCCGGCAGAAGCCTGGTCTGAGGCGGGCTGTGCATTGATGGCGGCCATGGGTGAACATGAGGAGGGTAGTTGGGATCTGCGGCAGTCTGCAGTTGTGCTGGGCAATGGTACGACACTCACGAATATACAGGGCGTTGTCCGGCAGCGTCAGCGAGTCGTGATTCATACATGGGACTCGTCAAAGATAGCCCAGTAATGAGGTCACTCGGAATGTGATAGGCTCCTGGCTAGAACCGTCATGCACTTAGGAGCTTCTCATCGGCGGCAGATCATAAGTTCAAATGGGATGTTGGTTTGGTGGCGGTGACCCGGATTGAACGGGTGACCCGCGGCTTATGAGTCCGCTGCTCTACCAACTGAGCTACACCGCCACTTTTGTTTTAAGAGAGCTTGCGTGGGTTCTTGTGGTTTACTCGATCGTTCACTTTTGGCTGATGTCTTCTAGCTAGATACCCTAGCATAGACCGACCTGGTTCTGTACTGCAACCCAAAGAAGGCAATACTATAGCACGCTCGCAGTGGGCTGTATAGATTGCGCATTGTTGCCGTAAATATCCGACAGTCCAGAGTAGACTCTGGACATGGACACAAGAACTCGGATCATTCTTGCAGCGGAACTGGCGACTCAAGGGCTCTCCGTTTCCGCGATCGCGGGCCAACTTGAGCGCCATCGAGAAACCATAGGACTCTGGCTGAAGGCAGTTCGAATCGAAGGACTCTCTGTCTTTCTGGATCGCTATGCTGCGGCCAAGACGGGGCCACGTCCGGCACGACAGGTCCCGGGAGCGGTCAAACGCCTTGTCTGGGCGATTCGCGCCCGTGAATACGACTGCTGTGGGCAGAAGATTCAGTACTTTCTGGCTCATGAACAGCATATCCATCTCTCTGTTCCCAAGATCTATGAAATCTTGGCTGAACGATACGTCTTACGGCCTCGGGGCCGGACCAATCAGCCACGCGGCGTTGTGCCGATTGCCACGGCTCCCCGCGCGGTCATTCAGATGGATACCGTGGTTTTTGGCGAGGTCTTCGCCTTTACCGGGGTGGACATCTATACGAAGGAAGCGGATGTCGTTCTGCGGACCGGACTAACAAGCGAGGATGGGGCCATGTTTTTGCGCACAGCCATGACTCGCCGCTTTACCGGGCCTGTGCAGATCATCCAGACCGATGGGGGCTCAGAGTTCAAAGGCGTGTTTGCCCAACAGGTGCTCCAGTATTGTACACGACATCGCATCGCCCGTCCCTATAAGAAGAACGAGCAGGCGTATATTGAGAGCTTCAATCGAACCCTGCGCAAGGAATGCTTGGGGTGGATCTCCTATCGAGTAGAAGAACTGCCCACACTCCAGGGCGAGGTGCGTGCATTTCTGGACCGGTATCACTATCATCGGCCGCATCTTGGATTCACCCCGATGCGACCGCCGTTATCGCCAAGCCGTGAAGGACCTGACGGACTGTCGGATATTTACGGAGAATAGTGCGGATTGCCGGACAGGGTTTCAGAAGGGATGGTGGTGTGCAAGTAAGGTGGGTAAGATCGAAAATGGGAGAGACAGTCTAGACCTCGAGGGGTTTCAATTTGATTCTCTTCCTGGTCAAACAGTTGATGAAATGAGCGCACCCTATCCTGGTAAAGTCATTATACTCTTCAATTATTGGATTATGAGGAAGATTGGGAAGAAAGCCACACCAGCATTTCTGATTCAGCCGGTAAGCGTAAGAGCGTCTAACAAAATGCCCGTCGAGGAGATGGCAGCATTTCGTCACATGATACAGCATACTGGCATTCACGGAGGAATGAACGCTAAAAGCGGTTTCAAAATGGCTTCCCGGTGACCTCTGGGATCGGGCTAGCCCGCTCCTGCTTCAGCCACGCCGTCGGCGCACACGGTATCCGAGGCGCAAGCCCCTGAATGATCGCAAGGTTCTCACTGGCATCATCTTCGTGCCACGCACGGGCATTCCATGGCGGGAGCTGCCCGCCGAGCTGTGGTGCGGCTCTGGGATGACCTGCCTACGTCAGCTCAAGCAGCGGCATCGGAATAGCGTGTTCCTGCAGCTGTAAGAAGTGCTGTTGGCGGAGTTCGACTGTGCCGACAGGATCGATTGGTCCCGCACGCTGCTTGACAGTGCGACCACGAAGGTGTCGAGCGGCGAAAAGAACACAGGCACCAACTTCACCAATCGTCGCAAGCTGGGCTCGAAGCTGCACATCCTGGTTGATGTCATGGGCACTCGGTGGCGATCCCGATGACCGGGGCCAATACCCACGATGTCACCCAAGTGTTCCCGCTGGTGGATGGGGTGCTGAAGGTGCGGGGAAAAAAACCGGCCACGATGACGGCCTGATCGGGTGCAAGGAGATCGTGGCTATGACTCCGAGCCGCTTCGAGGTCAGCTCCGACACCGCAGGATCGAGCCAAAACTCGTGAAATGGTGAACGGAGCTTGGCTCTGGATTTGGCAGGATACGCTAGTATGTCGAGCGAGCCCTGGCTTAGTTCAAGCGCTTCGGGAAAATCCGGAACCGTATCGAGCAACGGGCTTACAACTATGACGCGCTGGTCAAACTAGCGGTCTGCCTCATCTGCCATCAGAAACTCTGATGGTCATTTTGTTATGCCATCTAAGGCAATTGTTCGGGAGTCGTATGGCCAAGCCTATTTGAACTTAAGTAGGAAACTTGAAGCCACTTGCGAGGGACACCTTTCAGCTCTTCGGTATAATTTCCCGGTCCAGTTCCTTCTTTTGTTTTGCCGCTATAAATGTCGTCAAGGCCAGGGCTTGTGCCAACCAGGAAACGATACTTCTGCACGTTCCTCCTTGTCGGCCACGTAATGCTATATTGAATGTTCCCATTAGGGTCACGAGATTTCTTGATGATGAATTGTGACATTCAAATCCTCCATTTTGTAGATGCGGAATATTGTTAAGTTGCAATAAATTAAATTGCAATTGCCCTAAGAACAGCTGGGGGATACCTCATGGTTTGCAGTTCGACAGCCACTCTATGGGAACAGGCTGAGTGAGTAATTCTGGGAAGACAATGTGCCGCATAGGTACGAATGGTGATGCTTCTAGTTTCCTGCTGTCTCTCGTATGCAGACCCACACTGCTCATCATGCTGCCGTCGGCTTCAGAGCCGGCAAGGGTAAGCGGACTTAGAAGCCAACCGCCAGGTTCGGATGGGAGTGTGCCACGGCCAGCAAGAATAAACGTACTTTCACGGCCACCAACTAATGCGGCACAACGGCTATGTAACAGCGCCTGGGGCGGGCTCGTTTTGGATACCAGTTGGCCCACGGTACCACTCAAATTCGACGTTGGCGATTGAATGGTTACAGTTCCGTTCACGCCGGATCCTGAATCTGCATTGATAACACTGTTAGCATCCGGAAGGAATACTCCAGCGGTAATGGAAATTTGACCTCCTCTTCCCTCATCAGCCTGAGCCAAAATGTTGCTGCCCTGAAGAATAATAAGTTGTGGGTCAATGGAGATATTTCCACCGCCGCCTCGTCCGTCACCGACCGAGGCGCTGATCGTGCTGTTTTGCAGATGTATGGTTGCTGATGGTGAGGTTGTAATTTTAATGTTTCCACCGCCTGAGTTCCCCCCGGTACTATTTTCAGACACTGACGTTGTGATATTGCTGTTCTGCTTCATACTGAAGCCATTAGTAGCGGTGATGGTGATGTTGCCTGCGTTACTTCCCCCCTCGGAGCTGTTTGCTGTAATTTGGGCACCATCATCGAGCTGTGCCTGATCAGCTTCGAGCGTGATATTCCCGCCTGCACCGGTGCCTTGGGTGTCGGTAACAATCCCACTTGATACCCCAGACCTCCCCTTCCCACTGATACTGATAGAACTTGCGCGACTTCCAGGGCCTTCGACACCCTGGATGATTACGGTGCCGGCTGCTCCAGTTGGAGGAGGTATCAGGTCTTCAAGCGAACTCGTGCTTGTTACTTGTCCTCCACCAGCCAACGTCATATGGCGTGAATTGATTGTGACAGTTCCCGCGTTCCCAGAAGAGGTAGTACTTGTCGATATGAAGCCCCCATCTTCAACCAATAAAATCGGGGTGGTAATTACAATATGGCCACCGGTTCCTGTACTGGCTTCACTCACATCACTCGTTACGAGGCTCTGCGAGATATGAATTGATTCTGTTGTGTTGAGCGTGATGTTGCCAGCGTTACCGGAGTTGGTGTGGCTCGGGTCACTGTCGCGCGAGGCGGTTGTGATGATACTTTTCTCCATGAGCGACAACCGCCTGGCATCGAGCGAGATATTCCCGGCGGTGCCGGTACCTGTTCCTGTACCATTCAGAGTCTCACTTCGGAGACTGCTCAAACCTGACAGCGTAACGTCTTGTACACGACTGCCAGATCCAGTGATGCCTAGAATAGAAATATTTCCACCGTGACCTGGTCCGGAGGTAGTTGCACTAATTTCTGTACTCTTAAGATCTTTAGGGTCGACGGATACGAGTTGTAAGGCATTCGCCCGTAGGGAGATGTTGCCAGCATTTCCTGGTCCAACGGTAACAGCGGACAGCGTGCTATCCGTTATGTCTATAGATGGTGCATGTAGAAGGATGTCCCCTCCTGCCCCTGCATCGGTGTTCTGGCCTTCGCTCGCAGAAGACATTGAAGAGTCTGTAATGTTGATCGAGTTTTGTGCATGAACCTCAATAGCTCCCGCGTTTCCTATCCCGGTAGATCGGGTAATTATCTCGGCTCGATCCATTTGTAGCGTTGCTGTGCTGATCTGAATGTTGGCGCCGGGCATTGAACCATCATTTGCCGAGATAATTAAACTGGTAGGTTTTAGTGAGATGAAATTTGGCGCTACCGTATTGTCAGTGGTACTGAGGGTCGTGTCGTTCAGACTTAGGACAAAGTGGCCTCCTCGGATCGAAACGGTGTTTGTGCCACTGACGTTGACAGTTGAGTTTGGCGTAAGTGTAATGGCCCCAAAGGCTGCAAATGAATGACCATCAATATTCGCAAGTGGTTCTACAAGCGAAAAAGCATTTATATCAGCAGGAAATTCTCCCGGCGATACCGTGGTAGCGAGATGAAGGTTGCCATTTGGCACTAAGAGTTGTGCCGAGCGGACTGCCCCGTTAGTCATCGCAGACTCGATAATGATGTTGCCACCGACTAGTGAAAGGCTGGCTCCCTCCGTCACTTTCAATTGGCTACCCTGTACGGTAATTGCTCCTGGACTTGAACCCAGAAATCCAAACGCAGCGACCGGCCATGGAGTGAGGAGGCTTGGGTTAGCTGGGTCGGTATAAAAATATCCAGTTTGGGCTTCGTTCGATAGACGCAGGTACTCTGCACTCGTGAACGCAACGGCTCCACCGACATGCAGGCTTGCATTGGGCCCAAATAGGAACCCGGCTGGATTCATAAGAAAGAGGTTCGCCCCACCGAATTCAGTGGTCTTGATGGTACCGAGAATGTCCGAAACGCTATTGCCGGTGACACGTCCTAGGATATTGTCCGTGGGGTGCATGGACTCGTTGTGAAAGTTTGCAATCGTATTTTGAGGAACATCAAGGTTCCCGAAGCTGTGAAATAAATTTGCTCCTACTCTGGTCCCACCCGTAATGTCGTATTGTGTCTTCCCATCTACCGAGACCGGACTGCTAATGTGCGTGTTCAAACCAGATGACGTAATGGGCATTTCCGCCGATACAGTGAGAACCCCATTTGTTAAATGCAGTAAGAGAATGGCAAGTGACAAGCAGGGACTCAACTTTGGGAAAGATGGGAATCGAGGCCATGAAGTAGGAGTCCTAGATTCCAACCTCAGGAATAAATGTCCATACGTAATCATTCTTGGTTTGATCTTAGCTCTGACGACATGCTGAATGTCTGAGATCTAAGCAAATTACAAGCCACCGCTCACTGCAATCTGGCAAGGGCTAGCAGAATTGAGCAATACGTAGCCTGTGAGCTCAACGTGGCCTCTATAGGGTAGTGGGAAAGGCCTCTGTTTGGCGTTGAAATAGGGTATGACGGGTGAACACAAAAAGATTCAGGTTGTATCTAAACTGATTCACTTCGTATCTAAAACGATTCACCTCAAGCCGAGTGACTCTTATCGCTTGGAAGGGGCTTTCCATCCAACCGTCGTGGCATGGTTGAGGCTGGCTGTAGGTGCTCATTGGTATATCTGGTTATAACCCGGTTCCGTCTGGTTAATGTGGCTGAGTTGCAATCGCAGCGATCAGAAATGAAATCAAGCGGAAGAGACCCCGAGCATCAAGAACGGCCGGCTCCATCTGGAGAAAGCCGTTCCAAACCTGTTATGGTTTCTCGGTAGAAACTTGAAAGGGGTGTGATGTCAACCAGAGGCGATCGGGCCATAGTCATTACTGGCGCGTCCACGGGCATTGGGGCGTCCTGTGCGCTGCGTCTTGATCGATTGGGGTTCACCGTCTTTGCCGGAGTGCGGAAGCCTGAAGATGGGGCGGTGCTTCAACAGTCCAGCTCTGATCGACTCATGCCGATCCTGCTCGATGTGACTGATTTGCCATCCATTCAACGTTCTCGTGCAATAGTGTCCGAGCGATGTGGAGCGAGTGGGCTGTATGGGCTTGTGAATAATGCCGGGATTGCAGTGCCGGCACCGCTCGAAGCGATCCCTCTTGCTGATTTTCGGCGGCAGCTTGAAGTGAATGTGATCGGCCAGCTCGCTGTCACGCAGGCGTTTCTGCCGCTGATCCGTCAGGCCCGTGGGCGTATTGTGAATATGGGCTCGATTGCGGGTCGTTCGACGATTCCGATGATGGGCGCCTACTCGGCGTCGAAGTTCGCACTGGAGGCGATGACCGATGCCTTGAGACTTGAGGTGCAACCATGGGGCATCCAAGTCTCAATTATCGAGCCTGGTGCGATTACAACACCAATCTGGACTAAGTCTGCCGAGGATGCCGCTGGGCGAGAGGCCGTGATGGGAACGGATCTTCGACGACTGTATGAGCCGACTGTGGCGGCGGTGCGAAAGGTGGTGGAGGAGGCAGCGAAACGAGCGATTCCAGCAGACGTTGTCGCGAAGGCGGTTGAGCACGCCTTAACGGCTCCGGTGCCCAAGACTCGCTACCTGGTCGGTACGGATGCAAAGATCCGTGCGTTTATCGGGCAGATTCTACCAGACCGGATCATGGACCGCCTTCTTACGGCTGTCCTCAAACTCCCTCACTGATCCCCTGATGTTGGTTGAGCAAGGCCAATCCCAAGATCTTGCTTTGAAATGTCGAATGAAAAGCGGAGCTGGAGCGCGAGATATTTTTGAACAAGGCCGGCTCGATCCAGCGGCTGATCTTGTTCGTGATAGACCGCAAATTCCATGTTGCGCCAGCGTACGGCGAGCCCGATGATCCAATCCAATTCGGTCGGGCTGGCCTGATTTCCTGCATCCCGATCCGTAAACATATTCACATCGCCATAGAGCACGATCTTGTTTTTGTAGAGATCGAGGTCAGCATGGGCGACGTACCGAAAGAGCGCTCGGCCGGTATTGTCGGGCCTGGCGAAGTAGTTTCTGTTATGAAAAAGCCAGCCGGCCCCAGCATAGGCCGTCAAATTTTGATGGGGGAATCGGCGTTGCCACCAAGGGAAATCTTGCACGGCTTGAAATTTCGCTGTCACCAGCCCGTCGGCATACTCTTGCGTCACACCCTTCCGGTCAATTGGCGCGTCGCGTTCATACTGGAGGCGCCAGTTGACGTGGCCCAGTACACCGGTAAACGCATAGGTGCCGTCCCACTCACTTAGTTCAATCCATCCATTCGTGCGATCTGAGAAAAAATTCTGATCTGTATAGAAGGTGAGGTACTGCTTGTAGAGATCGGTTTCAAGATGGAGCATATGACGCAGACCCACGAGACCTGTATTGTCAGGTCTGGCAGCAAAAGAGGGGTTTGAGGCAAATACGCCGGTGAGGAAATAGCCGGCGAAGAGGGATTCCTCCGCCTCACGTCCGTTTGAATCGTTAATGGAGGGGAGTGGGCGTCCGTACTTTTCGAGGGCCAATGCGGAGGGGGTACCACTCGAAAGGTAGCTGAGGAGGAGGCCCAGGATGAGGAGTCTCAATGTGGGAACGCTGAACGAGATCCAAAAGCCATGACAGTGATGCAGCAGCCGGAAGCCGCCGCTACTGACAGGAATCAAAAATCTCTTCGCAGTCGTTGGATGCATCAAATGTTGGAGGGACGAAACGATATTGAACATCGACAACACGGTCATCGACCAGCACCACGGTGGCCCAACAGCCATGACGAATTGTCGCAAAGCTGCCTTTCCCAACCGGCCGAGATTCTTCCAGTATCGGCGCTTCACGGTAGTAGCGCAGAAGAGTCCGCTCACTGTCGGATGTTTGTTTTTGGGGTGTCCCTGCACAGGCAAGGATCGCTGACGTTGATTTCCCAACCACGCGTTGTTGATTGGGGTATTCACCCACATGTGCAGGGGCGCTGCAACTTGCCAGCGATACCTGCATGGTGAGTCCTAGCATCACTGTGACGAGGCTTTGCCGTATCATGTGAGCCATTGTTGGCTGGGAATAATAGGAAAGCAACCACTTTCAAGATGTACTCGAAACAAAGTCCCAAAGGTGTGAAAAGCGATTGAAGCGATCAGCCGACCAGATCTGGATTGAGGCGTGTCATGGGCTTAACCGAGATGGCCTTAATCTCGTTATAGACAATGGTGCGGCCAACTTGGCGGAGACGACTGAAGACACCTTCCACGATCACTTGATCACCTTCGTGAACCTCAAGCTGGCCAAGGCTCACGACCTTGAGGGTGCCGGCTTGATCTTGGAGGAGAAATCCGTAGGCTGGCTGTCCCTGGCGATTGGTCGCCAGCTGGACATTCATAACCTTTCCCGTGACGACGACGTCCTGATGATCGTATTGCTCTGGGTGCGCCAACAATTCCGCTATCTCAATCAGACCGTTCGCGAGAGCTGATGTCGTACTAGGTGAGCCAGGCGCACATACACACAACAGGATGAAGAAAAGAAACGGTCCTAGAGAGGTGACGAATGTTGGTCGACTGATGGCCTGCGTCGTCATGGCTGGAGGTAATTATACCGAACCGCCCCTGATTGGCAATACCGAAAGTTCACCATTTGTCGGATGGCCGACCGGTCACATCCTCCCCGATAAAGTTATGGAGAATATGCCGTTGGAAGTCTGTGAGTTCCCCCTGACCGGACTCTGGTGCTGGAGATGGAAGCTCGCCGGCCTTAGGTGTGGGCATCGACCGTTTCAGTAGTTCCTCGTCCAACGCGGCGGTACTGGTGTCCAGATCCTTTTGAATGGAGACCAGCCGTTGGAGTCCGAATAGGGTTCGGGTTGTTTCGGTATGGATGGCGTTGGAACTGGCCCCATACACGAGAGAGTTCCAGAACTTGGTCTCCGTCGCTTCCGATATCCCCATCATCGCATAGATTCCCAATTTTTCAATCAGTGCGGACTCAGTCCCTTCCAGTCCGTCGTACGTGGCAATCGACCGCTCAATCGGAGTCTGGGAGAGTGCACGCAGTGTGGCTTGCCACATCTCGGGTGACGGAACGGACGATCCGCTCCCTGGAGAATCTGAACATCTCGCTTGGGTTGCCAGTAGATACTGGGAGAGAAATTTGACCTTGCGTGCAGCGAGGGTTCCGGCTGGGATGCCCCAGATGTGGCCGATTTCATGGTCCTGCAGCGTTGTAGAGTCGGAGGTTCGACGTTCGCGATCTGCCAAGGTCAGACGTTTTCTGAATCGTTCAACAAAGCGCAGCTGTGTCTGCATTTCGACGACCAAACGATGTTTCTGGTACTCCTCGGAGCTGATTTCGTCTTTCTCCCACTGTTGTTCCAGGAGTCGTAATGTCGTGGACGGGACTGCAGAACGAGCCTGTGCGCTAAGCGCCGCGATGGTGTCAGCCGAGACACCTCGATCAGCGAGGAGGACCGTAGCACGGGTAGCGAATGCGTCGGCTGTCTTGATCAAATGTTCGAGGGCCATACATTGCAACCAGGTTCGTTCCCGGCGCAGTCTGGCTCGTCGGCGGTATTCATCCCGGCGGTTGACCATGGCGATGATGGATTCTTGGGTCATGGTCGTGATCGGTTTCTTGCCTGAGACGCAGCGAGGGTCTGGTCGATCTGCCACCATAAACAGAATTTCATCCTGTGTGACGTCGAGATATTGCAGGAGCAGTAGACGGAGGATAATGCGTCCCTGAATCGGCAGGTTGGCAATAGCCTCCTCAATGATGTCGACAGTGAGGGGAGAGGATGCGAGTGTTGGTGTCATGGTGTTCCGCTTGACTCATACAGAAAGAGGGGGTGATCTCTTCGTGCAATGTCCTTTTCTAATCCGTTGATCTGTGGCGATGTTGGTTATGCCGTACCGGCCTTCTGCCGAGAGACTTGCTCCAGCTGACGCGCGACATATTCCCGAACATCCTGGATCGTCCCACTAATGAACATCTCGCGTGGAATTTCCACCCGGACGAGCTTGGATGGATCGATCCCTTTATCCTGAGCATACTGTTCATCGATGTAGAGACTGACTGAGCCATCGGGGAAACGCAAGGCATAGAGGGAGGTCGTGTCAGCCATGGCCACTCACTTTCTTGATAGTGCTATCTGTACAGGTACCATAGCGTTTGTCGAACTGTCAAAACTAGGGCCTAACGTCTATTCCAGCTGGAGGAACAGCAACGTGAGGACACTCTCTGTGTGACAACGAGAGGTCATCGCCGAAAAACAAAAGGCCTTCGGTCGGATGACCGAAGGCCCTAGTCCGTACGGATATCCTCAGCGCTTAGCCGCCAAGAGTGTCGAGCGTTTCCTTCAGACTTCTGCGGACGCAGGTGAAGATCGGGGTATCTCGCAAGGTATATCGTGATCCTTCCGTTTCCCGTAGGGCCATCACCAGGTCAAGGAAATCTTCTGGCTTGTCGCTTTCAAACGCAACAACCCATTCCTGATCATCCAATCCAAACGAATAGGTGGTATTCAGCTTCACTGATGGAAACCGATGACCTACTTCGATATGCTCGTCCATCATCCCCTGGCGAGCCGCCTTCGTCAGGAGGAACCACTCCCGTGTTTTAAGAAAGGGGTAGACAAAGATGTACTTGCTCTTCCCTGGCACGACCGTGAGCCGCTTCCCTTCCTGTCCCGCATGCGAATGGTTATCGACATAAATGGATCGCTTGGTCATGGCCAAGTACGAATAGGGAGTCGAGAGGTACTGTCCAAGACCGGAGGCAAGCATCTTGGCGCTCATATCCTGTAACAGATCGAGATCGTAGCTGATACGCCACAACATGAAGTCACAGTCGCCACGGATACCGACAGTGGAATAGGGGACGACCAACACCTTGCCGTTAAAATCTTCAACAGCCCGTAAGAACTCCTGTTTACCCTGGGTGCGCACATCTTCTGGGAGACGCCGCCATGCCGGGTCCACTTTGTAGAATGCAAAATTGACGAACTGGCGCCGAGGTGCTGGCGTAGAAGGGGGGGTCTCCGGAGTCGACATTACAAAGCTCCTTTAGTAAATTGAGAGGCAGTGCTCTTTGTATTTTTCTTTCGTTTAGCATTTCCCCTTCCGTGTTGTCAACCGGAGGACGAGGCGAGGAGGCATCCATTGACAAGGTTGAATCGTTCTGTTACCCGCTGACAGATGAGGGGTTGGACTCATGCCGTGATTGGACAGACTGTCGTCTGCCTGCTGAGTTTCGTCGGTCTTGCGGCTGCGATCGAGGTGAATCCGACGCCGGCCCAAATTCAACTTGCACTCGATCGAGGACAACAAGCGGCGGCACAACACCACTCGCCTGAAACCTTGTACCATCGATTCAGGGGCGTTGATTCCGGACAGGCCGAAGGCATTCTCCTCACGAAGCTTGGGAGCCTGTCGGTGATGGCCGCCCATATGGCGGTACGCGGACTTAAACCGAGTGCAGCCGATGTCGCCCACACGATCGAAGCCGCTACTATGCTCGTGAGCGCGACGATTGTCGGAGAGCGTCCAGACTTTGCTGTGAACAGTTACATGATCATCGAGCAAGGGGGGAGAACGATCACCCCGCTCACGGTGCGAACCGATGGCCGAGCTGATCGTTCGACCATGTGGCTAGAGTCGCAGAAATTTCAGGCCAAAATCGTTGCGATGTTCCGCTATGCCGATTTCGATCCGAACGCCAAAACGACGATCACGATCTTTCCTGCCGGCGGAGGAGAGGTGCGTTTCTTGGTTGATTTTGCTCATATCGAATAGAGGTTCAATCGGCCTATGCCAATGTCTGCGTCATCAGCTCGTACGTGCCTTGCGGAAACCATTGCGATTGGTTCGGAGTTGCTGGTCGGGGGGCGGGCCGATAGTAACTCACTATTCATTACGGAGGCCCTTGCTACTGTTGGTGTAGAAGTCCGGTTCAAATCGATTGTCGGTGATGATGAGGGTGAGATCGGGCACGTGCTCAACATTGCCCGGCAGCGGGCTGGTGTGGTGATCATGACGGGAGGGCTCGGTCCTACGGTCGATGATTGCACCAGGGAGGCCGTTGCAGCGGCGACCGGGTCCCGCCTTGCTCGTCGCAAAGAAGCGTTCGAGGCGATGAAGGCTCGATTGGCTCAGTGGGGGAGGGTGCCGAATCGGGGCCAGTTGCGACAAGCGCTGATTCCCGCCAAGGCCATTGTCTTGCCCAATCCAGTCGGGTCTGCGCCGGGATTTGCCCTCTCTTGGAAGGGGACGTACATCGCGGCGCTACCGGGTGTTCCGAGTGAAATGCAAGCCATGATGCAGGAGACGGTCATCCCCCTGATCGTCGATCGACTGAAACAATCGAAGCACGCACAACCCCACCCCATTAGCCGGGTGATCTTTCAGACCTGGGGATTACCGGAAGCTGATGTCGATAGCAAATTGCAGGGAGTGCTTTCCAAGCGGGAGCCGATCGCACTGGGGCTGCTTGCTTCGCCAAATGGCGTGCTGGTGTCGTTGACGACGAGCGCGCATCGTGCGATCAAGGCTCACGTCTTCACCTCGAAAATCGAAGCGGTGCGTCAGCGATTACGCGAGTGGATCTATGCTGAAGGGCACGACACGATGGAAGACGTCGTCGGACGATTACTGGTCGAGCAGCAACGCACGATTGCGGTTGCCGAGTCCTGTACCGGTGGGCTGATCGGCCATCGACTGACCCAAGTGCCGGGAGCGTCTGCCTATGTCGATCGCGGAGCAATCTGCTATAGCAACCAAGCCAAAACGGACATGTTGGGTGTGCCGGTGAGTCTCATTGAACAACACGGGGCAGTCAGTCGAGAGGTTGCCCAAGCCATGGCGATGGGGATGCGTGAACGGGCTGGTGTGTCCGTGGCTTTGTCGGTCACGGGGATTGCCGGACCAGGAGGAGCCACAGAAACGAAGCCGGTCGGCTTGGTGTATGTGGGGCTCGACGGAGGAGTGGGAGGGCCGATCACAAAGGAATTCCGGTTCCATGGCGACCGATCAGTCATCAAGCAGCGGTCTTCACAGGCAGCATTGGACCTCTTGCGTCGGTGGCTTCTTGAGAGGAGACAAGTATGATCCGGGCTTTTTTGGCCGTCGAGATTAGTGACGAGGTGAGAACAGGGATCATCCAGGTCCAGCAGGACATCAAGGAACGGCTCACGGCTCATCTCTCCAAGGAGATCCGCATCGCCTGGGGGCAACGGAATTCATTTCACCTCACGATGAGGTTTCTCGGCGAGATAGAGAAACAGCTCATCGATCCACTACGCGAAGCAATGACGCGTGTCAGGCAATCTCATCCGACCATTCAGATCCCGATCGATCGGCTCCAGGCGTTCCCCAATGCCCTGAAACCGCGAGTGCTGTGGGTGGGACCATCTGAGTCGTGGCTTCAGAGTGAACCAGCCAAGCGATTGGTGGAGTTGCATCAGGAGATAGAATCTTGCTGCCACTCCTTCGGGTTTGCCTCAGATGAGAAACCCTTCAGCCCCCATCTGACTGTGGCGAGGATTAAAACTGGAGAACGACAGGTCGGGCCGCTGTTGGCTCAAAGTGGTGTGTATGAGCGTAGCGTCTCGCTAGGAACGATGACAGTTGGGCCGGTTGTGCTAATAAAAAGCCAGCTGCGTCCGACCGGACCTGTCTATACGAGGCTGTGGGAAGTGGGGTGAGGCGGTGGTGATTTATGTCAGTCGTGACTGGGGCAGTAAAAAACGTAATCATTCTGGGTGCCTGTTGCCCGCTCAGTCACAAGGACGTCAGCACCACCATGATGTACGCGCACGTGTTGGGCAAGGGCGTTCACGGGGTGAGGAGTCCGATCGATGGTCTGTAAACTGTCTTATACAGACTGTATAAGACGAGTGCCCAAAAGTGGCATTGGAGACAAACGTGCTCTGTTTCAATTGGTTAGAGCGTGCAATCGGTGGTTATTCGCCGGCTTAAGCAGAAGCGCACTATTCTCCGTAAATATCCGACAGTCCGTCAGGTCCTTCACGGCTTGGCGATAACGGCGGTCGCATCGGGGTGAATCCAAGATGCGGCCGATGATAGTGATACCGGTCCAGAAATGCACGCACCTCGCCCTGGAGTGTGGGCAGTTCTTCTACTCGATAGGAGATCCACCCCAAGCATTCCTTGCGCAGGGTTCGATTGAAGCTCTCAATATACGCCTGCTCGTTCTTCTTATAGGGACGGGCGATGCGATGTCGTGTACAATACTGGAGCACCTGTTGGGCAAACACGCCTTTGAACTCTGAGCCCCCATCGGTCTGGATGATCTGCACAGGCCCGGTAAAGCGGCGAGTCATGGCTGTGCGCAAAAACATGGCCCCATCCTCGCTTGTTAGTCCGGTCCGCAGAACGACATCCGCTTCCTTCGTATAGATGTCCACCCCGGTAAAGGCGAAGACCTCGCCAAAAACCACGGTATCCATCTGAATGACCGCGCGGGGAGCCGTGGCAATCGGCACAACGCCGCGTGGCTGATTGGTCCGGCCCCGAGGCCGTAAGACGTATCGTTCAGCCAAGATTTCATAGATCTTGGGAACAGAGAGATGGATATGCTGTTCATGAGCCAGAAAGTACTGAATCTTCTGCCCACAGCAGTCGTATTCACGGGCGCGAATCGCCCAGACAAGGCGTTTGACCGCTCCCGGGACCTGTCGTGCCGGACGTGGCCCCGTCTTGGCCGCAGCATAGCGATCCAGAAAGACAGAGAGTCCTTCGATTCGAACTGCCTTCAGCCAGAGTCCTATGGTTTCTCGATGGCGCTCAAGTTGGCCCGCGATCGCGGAAACGGAGAGCCCTTGAGTCGCCAGTTCCGCTGCAAGAATGATCCGAGTTCTTGTGTCCATGTCCAGAGTCTACTCTGGACTGTCGGATATTTACGGCAACAATGCGAGAAGTGGACAAGTTACTGTAACGGGATTATACAGTCTTTCTAAACATTGTTAGGCCTCGAAGATTAGGGTCCACACGATGGGGATGAAAGAAGACACAGCAAAGGCCCTCGCGGGTAGTTTTCTGACCTACTTGCACCTCCCCTCGTGGCTGGATCAGAGGATCAAGTCTCTGCTCTCTGGACGCGCCCCAGTTGATTTTATCTCGATCTCACAGTTCTGTCGCGCGCTCTATGGCGAGGAACTTCACGCCGGCGACCGAGTCAGATTCAAACAGGCCTTTGTTTCAGAGTGGGTTCCTCGCTTGCCAGGAGAACTGTGGTTCAAGGATTTCTCTGGACAAACGATCAGTCACAAAGAGCGAATGTCCGGTAGAATCTACAAAGGGAAGGGCTATCCGAAGCCGGAAGAGCTGACCGATATCCGTTGGATGGCAAGTAGCCCGGACAGGCCAGTGGGCGTCGTGCGCTACCCGTTTCACACAGACAACACAACGTTCGCGACCATGTCTCTGACAACTCTTGATTACTGGTCGTGCGACCTTGCAGTGCCGCTTGTGGTATCCTCATCCGTATACGACGCTTTTGTTCGTGCAAGGCAGCCACTGCAAGCTGTCGAGGCAACAATCGAGGGCGTTCTCCAGTTTGCGGCCATCCCGAGTTTGGATGCAGGGATGATCTCGGCAATTGGTGCACAGGTCGACCAAGGGTTCCTGAGAAGCGTTGTCACACCCTTGGATGCACCGTCTGTCTTTCTTTCCATCGTTTCGCCCCTTGATGTTCGTTTCCGAACAAATGACACTCATCCATCCGGTACGCTGTGGACGATTTCGCGCCGCACCGCTCTAACGAAGAGGGCGATCCGGTCATACGGAGGTCAAGTTGTAGATTACATAATGGAGGGTCTGCAATTCGATCTTGGTAAGAAGGAGCTGGTTGATGACGCAATACTTCACTTCCAGGACAGTTCACATCATCCCTGCAAGATCATCCCCGATTGGCCACGAATCAAGGACAGCAGCGCCCCAGAGGAGCGCCAAGTCGAGTATGAGACTCTCACGGAGTTCGACGCTAGACGAAAGCTGTTTTCGGCAAGGGTGCCGTTGGCTCCACGCACATGGGAACGTCCGCAGTTGCGTGGCGAGATCGTGCGTGTACTTGGCGACCTAAAAGAAGAGGCCGAACCAGGGAATTGACACGTACCCAGTACAGCCCAAAGAGTATGGGGTCGGATACCTTTGCTCGTTCGGTTTGCGATGCAGTGGGATGAAAGGTGGAAACTGCTCGTTGAGGACGATATTGGTAATTGAGTTGGCAGGTGTCTGAAGGGGAAACGCGAGGGTGTCTCAAATGGCTGACTGGCTCGCTCAGGAACTGTTCGCGGTCTCCTATTTCCCCCTCGAGACTCAGGAAGCCATGCTGCGGTTCCAAGAGAGTTGAATTCCCTCCAGACGAAAAACCGTGTCTATTCGGAGTAGAGGAGGAGCAGTACGCCAAAAAGAATCTCGGATCCCGCCCAAGCGATTTCCCATCGTGTCGTCACATGGGGGGACGCACTGGGCAGCCAGGATGCAAAGCCCTTCGCCAGGGCGGCGCCGATCCCAACGATCCCCAACAAGGAATGCTGAAACTGGATCTTGGCAAGAGCGGGATGCCCGCTGTGTGAATGGGCGAACAGCCACAACGAACCGGCCAGGGTCAAGAGGACGAGAGGGGCTGCCGACAGAGGATGCCAAGCTCTTGTATTTCGACGGCATGCCTCAAAAAAGGCGATGACAAGGGCAAGGACTCCATAGAGTTTATGTTCAATCAGTTCCTGGTCTTAGCTCCGCACGGTGTCGAGCACATCAAGTGAACGAATCGGCCACGCACCATGGTCATTCCCGAATAGCACCAACAGACCGATCGCCGTAAGCGCACCAGGGAGCATGAACCAGGTCCACAATGACAGGGGATACCGGAGCGCATGGCCTAGTTCGGCTAGGCCAAACACGACAATAAAAAAACCAGCGACGTGATGGTGAAACTCTGAGAAGTCTGTTCCTCCGGGGCACTGATATGTCCTTGTGGAGAAACAGTGGCAACCCTTATGCCAGTTGCATCATGCAGATGGGCGGGAGCTTGTGCTTGAGCATCAGACATGCCGGTCGACGATATGATGAGGAGAAGGACTGATAGCCGATAACACCACCTGTTCATAGACGAAGAGGCACCGATCAGAAGAGCAAGGGGAACGGTGTCGTAGTGGAGACGACCGACACATCTTGCATTACGCGGTGATTGGCCAAGTGACGTATCCTGCCCGGTTGTTCTGTTCAGTCCCTCATGGCTCAAGCAGCGGAATCAACGCCCGGTGACCTTGCTGCTGAGCCAAATCCACAGGGCGTTCACCCGATGTCATTCTTGCCTGCTTATCCGCGCCATGCTGCAGTAAAAGGCTCACGATCTCCAGATCCCCTCGGTAGGCTGCGACGTGCAAGAGCGTCGTGCCACCGATCTGCGCCTGTTCATTTACCTGTGCACCGTTCGCTAAGAGTAGCGCCACCATTTCTTGCCGCCCCCCTTGGACTGCGACGGAAAGCGGCGTGACGCCGTCCTGGCTTGCTGGGTTGACTGCTGCACCTTGTTTCAGTAAAAGAGCGGCCACGTTCCGATGCCCGTGCTTGGTTGCGAGGTGGAGTGCTGTGATTCCACGCGCATCGGACGCTTGGATGTTGACTCCCTGCCAAAGAAAGGTCTCCACTCGGAGCAGATTCCCGTCTGCTGCGGCTAGGCGTAGTTGCTCCTCCGGTGTGGTGACACAACCACTAATGAATAGGACGATGAGTGAACAGAGGGCTCGTTTCCAATTCGGCGCAACCGGTTTCATGTCATCTACTCCTTATTCTAGTGGCCCGATTCAAGCGAGTGAGATTCTCTGGACTGGGTGGAGTTGGCTCGCGTTCATGATCGAGGCGCTATAGGTCTACGGTCGGTCGAATCCTTGTGCAGAGGTGGATCGTGGGTCTGTTAGAGGGCTTGACGGTTTTGTGGCTCGCGCCGTGGCTGCACGAAGTGAAAGTGCATGAAGGCTCTTATTGCTTCAGGAGAGCAAACAGCGTGCGGTGGCCTTGTTGACGGGCGAGATCGAGCGGACGCTCGCCCGATAGGGTTTTTGCCTGTTTGTTCCCTCCGTGCTTGAGCAGGAGCGACACGATTTCTCGATTGCCATGATAGGCACCCAGATGCAGAGGGGTCTTCCCGTCCGCAGTCTTTGCGTTGATCGAGGCTCCTTTTTTTAGGAGAAGGGCGGCCATGTCGCGATAGCCTGCTGCGGTTGCGATGTGGAGAGGCGTGGCGCCATCAGGCGTGGGTTGGTTCACCAAGGCACCTTTTTCTAAGAGGAGTGTTGCGACATCGCGGTGGTTATTTTGTACGGCAAGGAAGAGCGGGGTCGCGCGGTTTCGTGCTTGTTGATTGATGGCAGCCTTCTTTTTTAGCAGTAGTGTGACCACTTCCCGATGGCCGTTCTGCGCGGCAACGTGGAGTGGAGTCACACCGTTCTGGACCGATTGGTTTACGAGTGCGCCACGTTCGAGCAAGAGTTCCACGATGGCGCGATGTCCGTTTTGGGCGGCGACCAGCAGCGGTGTTGCGCCATCCGTCATGGCCTGGTTCACGGCTGCACCCTGTTCCAGGAGCAGCGTCACGGTTGGGAGATGGCCGTTCTGGGCGGCGACGAACAGAGGCGTCGATCCGTCAGCCAAGGTCGTATTCGCGGTGGTTCCATGTTGCAGCAGCAGCTCCACGACCGTATGCTGGCCTCGTTGTGCCGCGATGAAGAGTGGCGTCACTCCGTCTTCCGCAGCTTGATTCGCGTCGGCCTTATGTCGGAGCAAGAGCGCCACGATGTCTCGATAGCCGTTCTGTGCGGCGATAAAAAGCGGCGTCACTCCTGTGGTGGTAGCAAGATTCGCGGTTGCTCCGTTATTGAGCAACAGGGCGGCTACTTCCGGATGACCATTCTGCGCCGCAATGTAGAGTGGGGTGGCTCCGTCGCTGGTCACGTGATTCACCGGCGCGGCTTTCCGAAGTAAGAATGAAACGACATCGCGATGTCCATTCCAGGCTGCCGCATGCAGGGAGGTCGTCCCCTGCGCATTGGCTGCGTGGACATCCGCTCCTTCCTCAACAAGTTTCTTGATCTTGGGGAGCTGTCCATCCATAGCGGCTGTCAGCAGAGTCTCATCCACTGGTCGCATGGCCAAGAGCAGCGGGAGCAGGGCACAGAGGGCGGAAAGTATTATCCGTTGCGAGATCATGTCGGTCTCCAAATTGATGCGAGTAGAGGGAGGGGATTATGCACCAATCCGATTACTACCTTCCAGTCCGCTGTAGATTGTCGGCACGCCGATATACAACACAAACCCTGAAAGATAGTGGTTGGATGTCATCCGACCAATGCAGGGTAGTCGCTGTAGCCGTCCGCGCCACCTCCATAGAGTCGAGCGAAATTTACCTCGTTGAGCGGAGCCTGCTTCGCGAAACGTTCAACCAGGTCAGGATTGGCGATGTACGGTCGGCCATAGACGATGGCGTCAGCGGCTCCTTGTGTAACTGTCGATTCGCCGCTTTCACGCGTATAGCTTCCATTGCTCATCAGCACACCACGGAATTGGCGACGAGCAATCTGTAACAGGGTCTGCTCTTTAGGCAGCGCATGGTTTTCATGTCGAATTTCAAGGAAGGCAATCTCGCGCCGGCTTAATTCTTGCGCCACATAGGTCACGAGGGCTTCGGGTTGGCTGTCGACCATGTCATTAAACGGGACCAGAGGCGAAATCCGCACCGCGACACGCCCAGCACCCCAGACACTGATGACGGCGTCGGTTATCTCCAATAGAAACCGAGCACGGTTGGGTACGGAACCTCCGTAGGCGTCCGTGCGGGCGTTGACGCCGTCCCGAAGAAAATTGTCGATCAAATACCCATGGGCGCCGTGGATTTGTACACCGTCAAATCCGGCCACCTGTGCGTTCGTTGCGGCAAGTCTGAACATCTCTACATAGCGTGGGATTTCCTCGGTGCGGAGGGCGCGAGGGACTTCGTAGGGCTTGTCACCTTGAGGGGTGTGGGTCATCTCATTAGGAATGGCCTTGGCGCTGCTGGAGACCGGCTGCTCACCGTCGTTCAACAACGAATGCGCGGCGCGACCAGGATGCCAGATCTGCATGAAGATGCGGCCGCCCTTGGCATGGACCGCATCCGTCACGCGTTTCCACCCAGCTACGTGAGCCGGGCTGTAAATACCACCTTCACCCATGAAGGCGCAGGCATGGGCATCCACCATTGTGCATTCCGTCATCATCAGACCGCTTGACGCGCGCTGGGAGTAGTAGTCCACCATCATGTCGTTGGGGATGTGGGTCGTGCCGGCACGTGCACGAGTGAGGGGAGCCATGACGACGCGGTTGGGTAAAAGGAGTTTTCCAACTTGGAGCGGGGTGAACAATGTTGGCATTGGACATTCCTTTGAGTCAAAGGTGAATTGCTGTGGGAGAATGTACAAGTGAGAGAATTGTCAGAGAAAGCTAGCGGTAGGCGAATACGTCCATCTGAATCGACTTGATCGGTTTGGCCTCCCCATGCACCATCCGGCGAACTCGCTCCGTCGTATCTCGACTGAACACCGCTTCACCGCAATGGAGGCACACCGTTGCCGGAATCTGCTCAACCTGCACCGGCCTGCCATCAATGTCAAAAACCTCGCTGATGCGCTCCTCACGGCTCTCAGCTTTTCCGCACACATGACACCGGAACATGGTTACCTCCGTTTGGTGTAATCATACCACTCAGTCGGATTCGGCTGATAGATCGTGATGATCTTCAGCAAGTCAGAGTCCGCATGAGAGACTTGAATGTGTAGTGGTCGGTCTGCTGCAGTGAACCCTAGCATGAGGCTACTGGGTGCGTACTTGTCCTCCGGATAGTCTTCGATGATCGAGGCCTCTGCTCCGGCCTGCTGGACTTCTACGTCACTGATGTTTCGCTCGACGGCTCGTTTAAACGCATGGTGACTAAATTCGAATTCACCTGCGGAAAGTTGTCGACGAATGTTATCCAGTGTTTTCATCAGCTGTATTGTGACTATAGCGAAAGCCTTGATTCAGTACAACACGATGGGATGACCGGTAGGTGCGGTCAGCTCACTGTGCGAATGCGGACAAACCGCTCGCTGAAATCGCTGAACGTGTGAAATGGGGGCAGTGAGAAATGAAATCTTGGGAGGTGGCGTATCATGAAGTGCTGGTGCACAAGACTTGATCATTGTTTAGGTACGGCTATGTTCGAGGCTTCCGGAGAATTCGCTCGGTCAGCTCCTCATACACAGATCGCCGGTGTCCTACGGCCATGAGGCTCATGACTCGTCTCTTGTGATCGACCGCATAGACGACGCGAAAGCGGCGAGCGCGATACTTGCGTAACCCATCGAGTTCCCGTTTAAGCGGTTCTCCACATTCAGGATCAGCTGCAATGGCACGAATGGCTGACTTGATCAGTTGCTTGATGTCGGGATGGAGTGTGCGGATGACGGCCGCGACATGTGGAGGGATGTCGGGTCGGAAGGAGATCACGCCGTGCGTCGTTTCTTGACAGGCGTGAGAGGTTCGCCGAATACATCCTCAAATGAGAGTCCTGTGCGTTTCGTTTTGTAATGGACCAGGCTCTCGGCAATCTGGCTCATGAGTTCAGGATCGCTTAGGACATCCACGGTTTCTTTGAGACGGGTGTATTCATCGATATTCATCAAGATGGCCGCTGGCCGGCCATTTTTCGTGACGATCACTTCCTCCTCGCGCTCTTGGACACCTGCTACCAGTTCAGGAAGCCGGGCTTTGACTTCCGATAACGATAAGGTTTTTGCCATTAGAGACCTCTTGTTTAAGTGACCAGAATTCTGGTCACTTAAATATCGTGAGAAGTAGGGTGACATCAAATGAACTGGCTCGTGTCTACTGCCAGCCGTGTGCAGGAACGGTGGATGTTTCGCCGCTGTGCTGACGAGAAAGACCCAGGATGCTGAATGGCAGGAGACGGGATGAGAGCCTGGTTCTTATGTGGTTCTACTTGATAGTGTGACAGGCTCGGCGCAAGAATCTGACGCTCCTGTTCAGGCTCTGCATGGATAGAAGGACGGGATAAGGCATTGATCATACCGTCAGTCCAGGAACTACTCGGTCAGAAGGACGTCAGCACGACGATCATTTACACCTATGTGCTGATCAAGGGGGGCACAGGGTGAGGAGTCTGATCGATGGCCTGTGAACCGTGTTATACAGACTGTATAATACGGTAACCTGGAACTCTTGTTGGATCGCAACTAATCCCAAATCAATTGGTTAGGGCAGATATCCAGTGTCCGCCTGCCGGGATTAGGTAGGCGCGGCAAAGACTGCTTCTGAGAGGTTATTCAGACCGTCTAAGCATTGTCGAACAGACAGGCACAACCGATGATCACCTGGATTGGTTTCGCCGGAAAGCTCATTGAGTTCATTGCAATTAAATTGCTCGGTAAGCAGCTGGACCTTGCTCTCGATGATAAGAAGAGGGCCTGTCGAGCGTTTCTCGATCTTCATGACGCACTCTTCGACGTAGAACAAGTCGCCTCAAAATTTCTCTCAATGCTTCAGCGCATCGGCGTCGACAAGAGGCCGCGCCTCTACAGTGCTTGGGTTAGAGGATTTCAAGAAGAAGTCGAGAGCTGCACAGCTCGTTTCGTTGGTGCGGCCAACCAGGTCAGTCGGGTACTTGAGGTTCTTGATCCTGCGGTCCTCTTGATGTTCGGGCAGGTACACGTCTCCAAGATGGGAATGGTAGCGGCTGCCTCCAAGGTCTTTTCAGGCGGGGCAGCTCAATTCGAGGTTCAATGGCAGTCTGGAGAGGTCCGCAAACTGGCGGGAATCTCGTACACCTCTCCGCCGTTGTCACTCATGGCGCTTGACCTCGAGGCCCTCTATCACAGCCTCGGTGACATGAAGTTGCCACGAGGTATGTTCGAACCCGGTATCGATATGCTCGCGCGAAGCCTGCCAGAGGAAAATGCGCCTGAAGTCTTGGCCCCAAACGACTTGGCTGGTATGGCTAAGCTAGCCATGGACCTGCAGCAGCATATCCAGGTTGTTCGAGCAGCGAGAGATCGTGTGCGACAATTCATTTCCGCCAAGTTCTCAGTCGAGGATCTTTTATACGTCGGCTCGGGAAAAACTGCATAACGGTGCATACACCGGAGGTAAGGGGGGCGTTTTGTGCCGCGAGTCTTTTGGCGATATGCTCTGTGGGCTGGGTTGCGGTAGCGGCCGACGGTGTTGAGGAGGATGCACATGTAGGTGCGAGTTGAGACGGGGTGATATCTAGGGAAGGTCTGATAAATTCAGTTTTTTAAACTAACGAACTCTCAAAACACCTAATACTTGACTGGCCCGTGATCGAAATTCAGAATAAATCAGACCTTCCCTAGGATGATGCGGTAAAACTACTTACTATCGCGGCAATCCGCTGATTGATGTTCTCGTCGATAATCGAAGACTTGTGCCACGGAGAGAATATACTCTTCGGTGAGATATTCGGTTCGTCTTGCGTTTTCCGATCGGCAGAACGAAGACCATCTGAGCCAGAGGGGCAAGGTAGTGCCGCCAGGGAAGAAGACGTAAAGGTTTGCGTTTGCAATGAAAAGGGGCCGTGTCGACTGGGCTTGATGGGGAGACGCCGTAATCGGTACCGGGTTCCTTCAATCGTAACGACAGGGATGATCAGAACTTTGCTATTTGGGTTCCTTAAGCGGGTAGTTGGAACTGGCTTTCTGCTGGGTCTGCTCTTTCTTGTTGGCCAAGTAGAGATACCGGATGTACCAGGCGTAGAGCAACAGCAGGAGCATAAAGTTGAGAATGAGAACGCCGGGCGTCGTCCATTGCCACCCGTCGAATTTCCAGTTGGAGAGGGGCCATAGCACCGGTGTCGGGAAAAAGGCATACGAATGCAAGGGCACGTCGGCCAAGACATGCAGCCCCCATGCTCCGAGTTCCCAGACCGGTCGTTTCAGGAAGAGCCACAGGAAGACAAAGGCGATGAGAAAGACGACGAAACTATGGGTGAAATTGTAGAGTTGATGGACGTATTGCGGAATGGTCGATTCCGGAGGAGTGCCGTGACTGAAGTCGGGCTTCGGCGAGAAGCCGAAGGCGGCCGCGATGTACAGAACTCCGAATGAAAAAAGATCCGGCGCCATACCGATGGCGAATGCCAGCCCGAAACTCCATCGGCTCTTGCGACCAAACGTAATCGAACCCCAGAGGCCATGAGAGATGAAGTCCATCAAGTCCTTTCACGGAGGCGTAACAGCACTATTCTACCTGTTCGAGTCTTTTCCGGTCCATTGAGGCCGTGACTCGAAGGATCTGGCTTCATGGTCCCGGGGGCAATATCAACGAACACATGATCAGGGTGGATTAAAGTACAGGCCGGTCCCACCTGAGATGTAACAAAATGAGGGGTCAGGCGGTCTTTCCTACGGGACCTTGAATGAGAGGCAGTTTCAGAATTGCTCTGTGTCAGATGGCCCTCGTTGCGAGTAATGCGAGGTGCTCCCTATCAAGGTGTATCGTCTGCGTGGTTTCAGTCGCCTGCTAAGCCTGATGCGCGGGCTTGCGGATGGAGTTGGCGGCTTTCAGGAGTGTGCGGATGGCGGCTAGAGGGCTTCTAGCTATTGATTTCCCGCTTCCTTACTCATCAGCTTTATGTGCTCCCTTAAAGATCGTGAATGACATCCCGCCGGTAAGATCAGACTAGGTTTCCCCTGGCCGCTTCGGTATAATCCCCTGATACATCCCGTTCACCCTGTGAGGAGATTCGTATGTCCGAAAAAGACGACAAGAAGCGCGCACTGGACTTGGCCCTGTCCCAGATCGAGAAGCAGTATGGGAAGGGGGCGATCATGAAGCTGGGCGCCGAGGAGAAGGTCGATGTCCCGGCTATTTCCACCGGTTCGCTCGGTCTCGATATTGCCCTTGGGGTCGGCGGGCTTCCGCGCGGACGGGTGATTGAGATCTTTGGCCCGGAGGCGTCAGGGAAGACGACGATGACGTTGCATTGTATTGCCGAGGCACAGAAGGTGGGAGGGGTCGCCGCGTTTATCGACGCGGAACATGCATTGGACCTGACCTATGCCAAGAAATTGGGAGTGCAAGCCGATGATCTCCTCGTGTCACAGCCCGATACGGGGGAGCAGGCATTGGAGATTGCTGAAACGTTGGTTCGGAGCGGGGCGATTGATCTGATCGTGGTCGATTCGGTCGCGGCGTTGACGCCGCGGGCTGAGATCGAAGGTGAGATGGGTGATGCCCACATGGGGCTTCAGGCACGGTTGATGTCGCAGGCCTTGAGAAAGCTCACGGGGGCTATCTCAAAATCGTTGACGACCGTCATCTTTATCAATCAAATCCGTATGAAGCTCGGTGTCATGTTTGGCAATCCAGAGACCACGACGGGTGGGAACGCGCTCAAGTTTTATTCCTCCGTCCGTTTGGATATTCGACGGATTGAATCCATCAAGGAAGGTCAGGACGTGATGGGGAGCCGGGTCCGCGTGAAGGTGGTCAAGAACAAAATGGCACCGCCGTTTCGTCAGGCGGAGTTCGACATCATGTTTGCCGAGGGGATTTCCAAAACCGGCGAGCTCGTGGATATGGGGGTCGACAAGAAGATCATCGATAAGTCCGGTGCCTGGTATTCCTATAACGGCGAACGGATCGGCCAGGGACGCGACGCGGCTCGAGAGTTTCTGAAGACGAATGTCGTCGCCGCTCGCGAGGTTGAACAGAAACTTCGGGAGGCGGCCGGCGTTCCCGCACGTGGAGAGAAGAAAACGGAAGGGAAAGAGACCAAAGAGGACAAACCGGTTGCGCGAAGTGAAGAAAAGCGGGCGCATCGGTGACGGGCGGACGACAAGGGCTCGCTCCCGTGCCATGCCCACAAGCCTGGATGCAGTAATCCGGCTCGCGGTTCGCTTTTTGGCACAGCGAGAGCGCACGGTTGCTCAGGTCGAACGGTTTCTCCGCTCACGAGGGGTCGACCCTCCCCACATCGAACAGGCCATTTGCCGCCTGACGGACCTCCGGTACCTCGACGATCGTGCCTATGCCCAGCGATGGGTGGAGAAGCGCCTGGCGACCAAGCCGATGGGGCCGGAACGGCTGAAGGCGGAATTGCTGACCAAGGGCATTTCCGATGGCGTGACCGACCTGGTTCTCACTGAGGTCTTTCAGCGTCATAACGAGGAGATCGTTGCGCGCCGTGCCCTCCAGGCCATGCCCCATCAGGGGACGCGATCGGCCCAGGGGTACATGGCGCGGTTCCTCCATCAGCGGGGTTTCAGTGACGAGGTGATTGAACGTATGATGACGGAGTTCAAGAGAAGTGAGGACGTGGTCCATGAAGACGAATAGTGCAACCGAGCTGCGGCGGGCCTTTATCCGATATTTCGAAAAGCACGGGCATCAGGCGGTGCCGAGTGCCTCCCTTCTGCCGCAAGCCGATCCCACCTTGCTCTTTACCAATGCCGGGATGAATCAGTTCAAGCGGGTGTTTCTTGGGGAGGACACACGCGCCTATACGCGGGCCGTGTCGGTTCAGAAGTGTTTGCGCGCGGGGGGGAAGCATAACGATTTGGAGAATGTCGGATATACCAGGCGCCATCACACTTTCTTCGAGATGTTGGGGAACTTTTCGTTCGGAGATTACTTCAAAGAAGACGCGATTGTGTTCGGGTGGGAATTTCTTACGCAAACAGTCGGACTCACCAAAGATCGGCTTTGGGTGACGATCTTTCGAGAGGACGACGAAGCGGATCGCTTGTGGAGAAAGATCGGGGTTCCTGCCTCGCGTATTATGCGGTGCGATGAGAAAGATAATTTCTGGCAGATGGCGGACACCGGTCCCTGCGGGCCCTGTTCTGAAATCCATTTCGATCAAGGAGCCATTGTCCCAGGCGATGATCGACCGAACAGCGAGGGCGACCGAGTCATCGAGATTTGGAATCTGGTCTTCATGCAGTACAACCGGGACACGTCCGGAACCCTCCACCCCTTGCCGAAGCCCAGTATCGATACCGGGATGGGGTTGGAGCGGTTGGCTGCGGTGGCTCAGGGTGTCCATAGCAATTATGACAGTGACCTCTTTACGCCGTTGTTGGCGGCCATTGCCGAGCGGGCCGGCACAGCGTACGGCAAGAAAGAGGTGTCGGATCGGTCCATGCGAGTCATCGCCGATCATTTGCGCGCCGTGACATTTTTAATGACGGATGGAGTCTTACCGTCGAATGAGGGGCGGGGGTATGTCTTGCGCAGAATCCTGCGCCGTGCGGCTCGACATGGCCGATTGCTGGGGATCGTTGAACCATTCCTCCACGAATTGACTGCGGCGGTCGTGAGCCAGATGGGCGCTGCCTATTCGGAGATTACCCGCGCGGCCAACACGATCACTGAGGCGACCCGTGGGGAAGAAGAACGGTTTATTGCGACGCTCGATCAGGGGTTGCCGATCTTGAACGAGATGATCGAGAAGACGCGATCTGCCGGGCGAACGGTGTTGGCCGGCGGAGATGTCTTCAAACTCTACGATACCTATGGGTTCCCGATGGATCTCATGACCGAGGCCTGTCGTGAACAAAGTATGACCATCGATGAGGCGGGATTTGATGCAGCGATCGACGAACAACGGACTCGAGCCAGGAAAACCGGCGGGTTTGAACAAGATACGGCCAGGCCCGCTGTCGCCGAGTTAGCGAAGCGGGTTGGTCCCACACAATTCATCGGCTATGACCGACTGGAAAGTGATGCCGTGCTCCGTGCAATTCTCAAGGGCGAACAGTTGGTGAAGGAAGCGAGGGACGGGGACGAGATTGAGGTGGCTCTCGATGTCACGTCGTTTTATGCCGAAGGGGGTGGACAAGTCGGAGACCGAGGAACCTTGTCGGGGCCGGAGGGGTTGGTGGAGATCACGGAGACCACAAGGCCTGCACCGATGCTGATTCTTCACAAGGGGACGGTTCGCCAAGGACGCATTCGTGAAGGCGAGCGGTTACACCTAACGGTCAATGCCTCGACACGCCAGGATGCGGCGCGCAATCATACGGCGACACATCTGGTCCATGCGGCCCTGCGCGATCTGCTCGGCCCACACGTGAAACAGTATGGCTCGTTGGTCGGGCCCAATCGGCTTCGGTTCGACTTTGCCCATTTCCGGCCATTGTCCTCTCGTGATATCGACGAGATTGAATCGACGGTCAACAAGGAAATCAGAAAGAACGAGTCGGTGTCCACCGAGGTGATGAGTATTCAGGACGCGGTGGCCAAAGGCGCGTTGGCATTTTTTGGTGACAAGTATGGCGAGCAGGTTCGGGTGGTGTCCGTTGAGTCCTTTAGTAAGGAGCTCTGTGGAGGGACGCATTGCCGACAGACCGGTGAGATCGGACTCTTTCGGATTGTGTCCGAGACCGGTGTCGCCGCCGGCGTGCGACGACTTGAAGCTCAAACCGGCAGCGGCGCGTACAATCAAATCAAGACACTGGAGGCTGAAGTTCGACAGCTGTCTGACTTGTTGAAAGTGGGGCAGTCGGAGATCGTCGCACGGACGAGAAAGCTGCTGACGCAGCTCAAGGACAAAGAACGTGAGCTGGAGGACGTGAAGCTCAAGATGGCCGGGGGAGCGGCAGCTGCCTCAACGATCAAGAGCATTGCCGGTGTGTCGGTCCACGTACAGCGGACTGATGGATTGGATGCGAACGCCATGCGGGCGCTGGCCGACCAGTTGCGGGACAAGATGAAGAGCGGTGTCATCGCGCTTGGTGCGGTCATGGATGAAGGAAAGGTTTCGTTGCTGGTCGTTGTGACAAAAGATCTCATCGGACGAGTCAAGGCGGGAGATCTCATCAAGCCGATGGCCGCCGAAGTCGGTGGCACCGGCGGGGGCCGCCCGGAAATGGCTCAAGCGGGAGGGAAGGATGCCTCACGTCTTGATGCGGCGCTCGAAAAGGTTTTTAGCCTGGTCGAAACTCTGCTCCAGCGGTAAACTGTCATGGCAACTAGGATCTTGGCTCTTGACTACGGCACCAAGCGGATCGGAGTGGCATTGAGCGATGAGCTTGGGTGGACGGCTCAACCGCTTGAAACGTTGGAACGGAGGACGCTGGATCGGGATCTTGCACACATTCAACAGCTGGTGAATGCGCACGATGTCCGAGAGGTGGTGATTGGACTCCCGTTACGACTCAATGGTGAAGAGGGACCGGCGGTTCAGGCGGTCCATATGTTCGTCGACCGACTCGGTGAGATCTTATCCGTCCCCATCGTCATGTGGGACGAGCGGATGACGACTCGATCGGCTGAAGAGTTATTGATTGCCGCCGATGTCAGTCGAAGAAAACGTAAAGGAGTCGTCGATCGTGTTGCCGCAGCCATTCTTTTGCAAGGCTATCTTGAAGCCAAGACGGCTGCAGTAGGCTCTGGCGAGGAACATCGCTCGGCACAAGAGACAGAAGAAGAGTGGGTAGAGTCGTCGTCAATCGATCAATCGCATGATGGTTCGTGGGATCCTCATCACCGCCGTCACTCTCGTCGTGCTCGCCGGGGTGGTCGGCTATCTAATGATTCGATGGGCTGAAGCGCCCGTCCTTTCCGAGGCCGATCGTCCTCCCGAGAAAATTGTGGTCATCCCGGAAGGGGCCACCTTCAACCAAGCGGCGACCCTACTTGAACGGGAGCAATTGATCAGGAGTCGATCCGCTTTTCTCCTCATGGGAAAATCCCAGGAGGCGGACCGCAAGATTCATCCCGGAGAATATGCGCTCCATGCCGCCATGCCGCCGTCCGAGATTCTCTCGAGGTTTCTGGCCGGTCGCGTAGTCTTGCATCCCATCACCATTCCTGAGGGTTATGCCATGAGCCAAATCGCTGATGTTCTCGAGGAACATCATATTACCACTCGCAAGGAATTTCTCAGTCTGGCCTCGGACAAGTCATTCCTGAAAACGCTGGGAGTGGAGGGTGATTCAGTGGAGGGCTACCTCTATCCCGACACCTACCGGTTTGCGAAACCGACGGCGGCGAAGGATGTGATTAGGGCGATGGTGGAACAGTTCGATCATGTCATGACGCAAGAGTTGAAAGTGCGGGCCAAAGAGATCAACCTCACGGTCCATCAAGTCTTGACTCTCGCTTCGGTGATTGAAAAAGAAACTGGGGCAGGAAATGAACGCCCACAGATTTCAGCGGTCTTTCACAATCGGTTGAAGAAAAACATTCCGCTCCAGAGTGATCCAACCGTCATCTATGGGTTGCCGACTTTCGATGGGAATCTGCATAAGAAGGACCTTTCCCATCCCAGTCCTTACAATACGTATCGGTGGGCGGGGTTGCCGCCTGGTCCGATCGCCAGTCCTGGAGCGGACGCGATCCGTGCGGCCTTGTATCCTGTTCCATCCGCGTACTTGTATTTCGTGTCGCGAAACGATGGGACTCATCAATTTTCCGCCACCTTGGTTGAACACAACAAGGCGGTGGAACGGTACCAAAAACGTCCATTCAGAAAAGAGCGTCATTCGCAGACATTCATGATCCCCAAGAATAATGCCATCCATCACGAACAAGGAGTCTCGTAACGCATGTCACGTTGGAATCTTCCTGCGCTGATCGACCATACCGTCTTGAGGCCTGAGGCGACGAAACAGGATGTGCTTCGGCTTTGTGAGGAGGCGAAGGCCCATGGGTTTACCGTCATATTTGTCCCGCCTTGTTACGTCGATGAAGCGGCAGCGGCGATCGTTGGCACGACCATCCGGCTTGGGATCCCGATCGGATTTCCGCTGGGTGGGCATACGACGAGCACCAAAGTCGCTGAAGCGGTCGACGCGGTCTCTCGCGGGGCCCGGGTGTTGGATATGGTGCTGAACGTCAGCCGACTGAAGTCCGGTGACTATGACTCTGTGCGGAGGGATATCGCGGAAGTTGTGAAGGCGACACCAGGGGTCGAACATAAAGTTATTCTCGAGACCTGTTATCTCACCCAGGAAGAAAAGCGAACCGCTTGTCATCTCGTGGTTGAGGCAGGAGCAGAGTATGTGAAGACCTCGACGGGGTTCGGTGCTTCCGGAGCGACTGTGGCAGATGTGCGTTTACTGAAAGAGACCGTAGCGGGGAAGGCCAAGGTCAAGGCTTCAGGCGGGATCCGGGATTGGAAGACAACCCTGGCAATGCTCGACGCCGGTTCGGATCGGATCGGCACGAGTGCAAGCCTCACGATTCTTCAACAATGGCATACATCGCTCGGCCAGGGTGGATAGGCTCACAGAGCGTAAGGGCAAACTCTTCGCAATCGCGTGAACTGCTCGGTTACCCTATCGTCGAACAGCTCTTGAAACTACCGCAAGATTGAAAACCATCTGCAATCTGTCGGCAGCAGAATATACGAGAGAATCAGTGGGCTCCCCGTTGTTGCTAGCCCGCATTATTCATGACTGTTCGTGGCGAAACCGCCCAGCCGCGTTGTGAGATCGGCGCGCGGAGCCTTGAGGACCTGAGGCGTACTCATGCAGTACGTCGAAGGTCTGAAGGGCGAGCCTGTCGGCCGCAGGCTTGTCGTAACAGCGGATCGGTGGTTGCAGCAGAAGAGTCATGAATAATGCGGGCTAGGCTAGACCCATTTCAATAATTTTCTTCCTACGTCCTCTTGGATCCTCTTGATGGTTCCATACGTCTCTATGGCGACTCACGGTGATTTGGTAGAGTGAGTCGACGATCAATCGCGTCATCCTCCTCGTGATGGACGGGTGTGTGACCGAAGCCTTACCGGATGCAGCCGACGACGGCGGTGGTGAGCCCGATTCTCGTGTCTATCTAGCAGAGTATGGATGAAGTGGTCTTGTTGCCAGAATTCTGTTTTCCGGCTTTGTCCAAGGTCTTGGTGATGGCTCGATACGTTTCTCCGTTGACATGTCGTAATTTAGGTGAGGTGAACAGATGATTCAACGCGTCATCCTCCTCGTGATGGACGGGTGTGTGACCGAAGCCTTACCGGATGCAGCCGACGACGGCGGTGGTGAGCCCGATTCTCGTGTCTATCTAGCAGAGTATGGATGAAGTGGTCTTGTTGCCAGAATTCTGTTTTCCGGCTTTGTCCAAGGTCTTGGTGATGGCTCGATACGTTTCTCCGTTGACATGTCGTAATTTAGGTGAGGTGAACAGATGATTCAACGCGTCATCCTCCTCGTGATGGACGGGTGTGCGACCGAAGCCTTACCGGATGCAGCCGACGACGGCGGTGGTGAGCCCGATTCTCGTGTCTATCTAGCAGAGTATGGATGAAGTGGTCTTGTTGCCAGAATTCTGGTTTCCGGTTTTGTCCAAGGTCTTGGTGATGGTTCGATACGTTCCTCTGTTGACATGTCGTAATGTAGGTGAGGTGAACAGATGATTCAACGCGTCATCCTCCTCGTGATGGATGGGTGTGGGGTCGGGGCCTTACCGGATGCGGCAGACTACGGCGATGCTGAGGCGAACACCCTTGTCCATCTTGCTGAGACCGTTGGGGGACTCAGTCTGCCGAACCTAGAAATGCTGGGGTTGGGGCATGTCGCTCCGATTAAGGGTGTACGAGCCATGGGACAACCGAGCGGGTGCTTTGGGCGTCTGGCTTTCGCATCGGCAGGGAAAGATTCCGTGGCGGGATATTGGGAAATGAGCGGGGTGGTCCAGCAGAAGGGAGCGGCCGTCTGTCGTTCCGGTGTCCCCACGTCGATCGTCGATATGATCGAGCAAGTATTCGGACGAAAATCGATCGGCAGAGAGGTGGCATTGATGGGGGCGATGCTTCGTCGGTATGGTGTGGAACATATGGCGACGGGAGCGCCGATACTCTGGGCCGATGGAGGTAATACCTGTTTCCTGGCCATGCATGAATCCATCATGGCCGTGTCGGAATTCCATCACCGCTGTCGTGAAGTTCGAAAAGCCGCAAAGGAGGCGGGGGTGCTCCTTCGTGTCGTCGCCCAACCGGTGAGTGGAGGACATGATCAACTTCGTCCGTATGGTGGGAGGAAAGACTGTGTGCATGAAGCGCCCGGTGTGACGATGTTCGATGTCTTAAGTCGATCCGGTCAGATCGCGATGGGGGTCGGGAAGGTGTATGATCTCTTCAGCGGTCGTGGATTTACGAAAGCCTTTCCGATTGCATCGGGGATTGCGGGCTTGGAGGAAGTGGTCGGCCTATTGAACAAGGTTCCGCGTGGGCTGCTTGCGGCCAGTGTGGATCAGTGGTCAGAAGAGCCGACGCAGATGGCCACGGCCCTGCAAGAGTTTGATCGTCGTTTGCCGGAGTTATTTGATAAGTTGCGTCCCGGCGATATGGTCATCGTGACGGGTGATCATGGGAGAGACGGCTCCTTGACGGGCAAGACGTCCACGCGCGAATATGTGCCACTCTGTGTCACCGGTCCCAAACTGGCTCAGGGTGTCGATTTAGGGACAAGGGGGTCGGCTGCGGACGTGGGGCAGACGATAGCCGAAGCCTTGGGTGCGGATCGGGTCCTCCATGGCGAGAGTTTCCTGGATGCGCTCAGACCGGGGTAGGGATAGCAACACGTGAAGGAGGAAAGGAAATGAGAGGATAGCATGTCGTATGAAGCGAAACTGAAAGAGCTGGGATTGACGCTGCCGGATCCTCCGAAACCCGTCGCGAATTATGTTCCAGTCGTACGTGTTGGTGACCTCCTCTTTCTGTCCGGCGTGTTACCATCCCGAGACGGGCAACTCATCATGACTGGCAAGCTCGGGGGCAATCTAACCATTGAGCAAGGGATAGAAGCATCCCGAGTTGCCGTATTGAATGGGCTCAGTATCATTCGGAGTGCTGCCGGGTCGCTGGATCGTGTACAGCAAATCGTCAAGATGGTCGGCCATATTGCTTCGGCTCCTGGATTTACCGATCAGCCTCAAGTCCTCAACGGAGCTTCTGATCTTCTCGTATCGTTGTTCGGTGATGCGGGTCGTCATGCCCGTGTGGCCGTCGGTGCCGCGGAGTTGCCGCGTCATGCCCCCGTGGAAATCGAATTGATCGTCGAACTCGCCACGTAAATCATGTGAACGGCTTGCCCGTACACAATGGTCGCATCAACGTCGTGCGGACGCGGTATCAGCGATCTTCACGAGGCCGATCTTCATCGCTCGTAGCGGCATCAGGGGACAGGGGAATAGGTCGCAGGAGAGACGAGCTCCACGGACGGGACTCGACGACGACGTACCAGATCATCGTCTCTGCTGGTGAGCCGGTGGACACCGGGGATGTGAGTGGTCCGGTATGGGGCGGAATGCCCACGAAGCTGAAAGTGTCCTGCCGTATAAAGACTCCCGACCCCTTTAATGAAGGAGGCACTCCCGCTCATTGCTCAATCCCTTGTATCCGTACACAATCGCTTGGCGACCAGGTAGATCCAATTGGCCCTACCATAAGAGATCAAGTGATGGTAGGAGTAAGACCTACGATGTTTCACGAACACCGCAGGAAAGTGTCGAACAGTAGTAAGCAGTACGCATGCCAGATTCTATAGGTGTTGATCCGCGGCAGTCAACACTCTAACGGAGTGCTCGAGACATTCAAACAGCGAATGTGAGCCGGACATCAGTGGCCTCAGTACGAACAGGAAGCGTTCTGAAAAACCTATGGAGGCGTACGTATGAATAGAATGATACTCGCTTGTGCCCTGATCGTGCTTCCGGCCTTACTTGGGGCGGACCAGCAAAAGGAGTTAATGATAGAGAATCTCACGGGGTATGCCGTGGATGTGCTCTACATCACCGAGGGGAAAACCGGCTACACGAAGCACGCGATGATCGAAGCCGGCGCCATCATGGTGCAACCGGTGACACCGAACCGCACGTGGTACTTCAGGGTGCTGACGGATGGGATCATCGGCCAATACACCACGAACGCCAATGAAAAACAGCGGGTGATACTCGATCAGCACGTCCTGGATGCCGCCGGTATCCCCGCAGCCCCTCAACCGCAGCAAGGCACACGCGGCAGCACCGGCAGTCTCTTGCCGCAGCCCATGCCACCTCCGACCTTTACTAAGCCGTCTGTTGAGCCGACACCGTTGCCTCCCAAATCAGAACCGAGTGTCCAGAAAGCGCCTCCACGCGGAGCGCTGGTTGCTTGGTATGACGGCGCGCCTCCGGAGGCTCGGGCGATCACTACGAACCAGACAAAACTTCTGAATGTCGGCGAGGACGGGCTGGTCAGTGAGGTGTCCTCCTCGAAGGGCAACGAGGCGAAAACAACTGCCGCGTTCATGCTCAAAGGCGTCCCGGGGAAAAAAGATACGTATCGCATCCAAAATGTCTATTACTTGGACCGCTATCTCTACCTTGATGCCCATGCCACGGACAACGCCCCGATCCGTTGCGGCCCGGACGGCGAGACCTTGCCCACCGGCGAATGGCGCATCGAAAAGGGCCAATATTATTACAGTATTACGAATGTCGCCATCCCGAGCCTGCGCATCGGGGTGCGAGGAGGATCGGCTGTGGCCAGCGCGAAAACATACGGTATAGAAATTCCTCCTCAATTCGCCGACCTTGACGCGTCGGATGCGGAGAAGAAAAAACTTGCTTTTGACATGGCCGACAGCACGGCGTATCACGCGGGTGATGCCTTCGTCCTGTTTGATGTCGAGAGCTTTCGGTCACTGCTTGCTATGGCGCCGGCATTGGAACAATGGGGCAAGAAGATGGAGGCCCTCGAGAAAGAACGCGAGGCCAGACGCGCGGCGGCCCAAAAAGCGAAAGAGGAGGCTATCGCGCGCGAGAAGCAACGTCGCGCGCTTGCTGCCGAACCGGAAGTCATGCATCCCTTTGGATCGGACAGCGTGGGGATTCGCCTAGGCGTTGGACCCGTGTTTGAGACGAAGGAAGGGTATAAGGCGATCAAGTACAAATTTGCGCCGAATAACCAAACCCCCTACCTGACAGCAGATCTGAGAACATCCCCGAACGACCCCAGCAAAAACCAGAAAATGACGTTGTCCATTCATCCTCAAATCGCGGCCTGGGTTCAGGATGGAGAACTCTACATCGCCATCGACACGGACAAGGAAACCAGCATCGAGCTGCGGCACGGCTCTAAACCCAGCACCGACATGGCCACCGATGGAAACTTTTACGTCGGGCACGTGCGGATGAACATCATGCCGTGGGAAGCCAAGGAAGTGATGATATACCCCGCGACGGAGAATAGAGAGGTCGGCGCCGGGTCAAGCGCGGACACGAGCAAATCACTCAATGTTTCGGCGGAAGAAATCTTGGGCGCCGATATCTCCGAGTCCAAGGGATCGAACTTCAACTTTCAGGCACGGGAATACGAGGTGAGCGGTGGGCGCGGCCCTGCGGAACACGAAGCCTTCGGCTCCGTGCAATACGAATGGCATGCGTGTGGCATTGCCGATAAACTCAAGACGACCGAGAACTGCACGTATGCAACGCCCGTCGATCTCTTCGATCAGGAAACCCTCGGTCTGCGCAAGATTCCGAAAATTGCTCAGTCCATGAGAGGGCTTGAGACGCGGACGGTGCTGAAGACCCGGATACCCGTGTCGGGACTCAGTGATCGTCAGATGATCAATATCGATGTGGCTGTCCAGCTTCATATGGTGAATCTCGTCGCCAGCACCAAGCAAAACACGAAAAACAAGGACTGGAACGATTTCAAGGCCGGCTTCACGTACGTCTTTCGGCCGGATCTCTGGGACTTTGACAAGTCGTTTGAGGACCAGCACATCATTAAGGAAGCCAAATATAAGCCCATCGGTTATACGCACGCTACCACCCTCAAGCTTCAGCTTTGGATCCAGATCGAAGATCTGAAGCCGTTCATGAATGATAAGTGGAGATTCGCGCCATGAAATTATTCACGCTTCGCGATGTGGCTCTCGCGCTTCTGTTCGCATTGCTGACGGATGCAGTCTATGCCGGCAGCAGCGGCCCGACCCCCGGGCAACGAGAAAACCGCCGGGATCAAGGCGGCCAACGCGACCAGTTCACAGGGAATCCGCAGAATCGAAATGAGGCGGATGCCGACACACGGAATAATCCGGTCGCCGAGCCTGCGATCCCGACGGATGGCAATCCTGCCGCCCGTCCTGTTCCACCAACAGGACCAACTGCTGGCACTACAACCGTTCCTGCGGCTCAACCCCATCAACAAGGGAATGTGCGGCAGCGGGGACAGCAACTGGGGCTCGATCAGAAGCTAAGGGCTGGCCCACAAGGTCAACTGCACCCGCCTCAACCGCAAGCAGCGCCAATCGCTGGTACTACAAACGGTCCTGCGGCTCAACCCCATCAACAAGGGAATGTGCAGCAGCAACAGCGAGAGGGTGGACCCCCCCGAGGAGTGCCGGCTGGCAATGGGGCGCCGCCAGTAGTGAACCCTCGTAATCCTGGGGGACCAGTCGTGCTGGGTGATGTCAATGAGGCCGGAGAGGGTGGTCTCCCCCGAGGAATGCCAGCTGGCAATGGGGCGCCGCCAGTAGTGAGTCCCCGTAATCCTGGGGGACCAGTCGTGCTGGGTGACGTCAATGCGGCCGGAGAGGGTGGTCTCCCCCGAGGAGTGCCGGCTGGCAATGGGGCGCCGCCAGTGATTACACCCCGACAACTACCGTTAGCCGAACCGCAGCCACTTGCAGAAAAAATCAATTCAGAGCCCAATGCGTTACGCGTCTATGACAGGCCACGTGTTGTGAAGCCCACAATTTCTCCCTCCGCGCACCTAATCTACGAAGGGGAGTTGATCTTCAGCGGTCAGGTTCCACGCCTTGATTCGGAAGGTTTTCTACAGTTTCCAAACAAACCAGGTGAGTCACCAAAAGGGATTGGGACGTTGATTGGCGGTGGTGCCAACTCCAAAGTCTATACGAGCTCAGATGCTGGGGTAATCAAGAAGTTTGTCTACCTCGGCAGTAGTGATGCGGATCCTAATAGGAGAAGAGGCTTAAATACACTTTACGAACAAGACACTAGCCGGGCCATTCTTGGCGATATCAAACAATTAATGGCTGACGTTCCGTTTCAAGTTGTGCAGCGCGTTGAAGACTTGCTGTGGGTGAAAGCGCGAGATCAGAACAAGAAAGAGCACTGGTTTGCCCTATCGCGTGAGCAGAACATCAGTGGAGAAGAGCAGGTGACGGCTCAAGGGCATGGTGCACTCAACAACCTTGCGGGGGTCACCAACGCGCTTGACCGCCTCCAAGTTCGAGCGCCGGATCGTCGCGGGGAAACAACAAGTCTGGCGGAACGGGAGGAGTTCACGGTCAATCTCGTGATACGCACCCTCAACCAGCATGGTGTGGTGTGGACCGACCACAAACTTGCAAACTTTGACATTGTCCCTGACGGGACATCATTTACCGGTTTCAAAGTCGTGTTTTTTGATCTCGATGGATTTCGCCCGGTCAAGGGGGCCAATCGGGATGAACGCGAACGGACTGCCCGTGAACTCCAAGTGATCCATGATTCCTCAGTGGATTCTACAGATCTAACTGGTAAATTACATGCCTTCGCGCAGCGACACGGCTTGAACGGAGGCTACACCAAGGCATTTGATAACACCGTGTACGGTAAAGATATAGGTTGTTGTATTACTACGCCGGGTGCCAACGAGAATCGGGATACGTACAAGACATATAATGCGCTGAACGACGAAGTTTTTTCCAAAATAGTCAGCAGCATGAAAGCCGATCCCAAGTCATAACAACAGACATCCTGCACCAGGAAGACCGTGAAATCTGACAATATGAAGGCGGTTTCAAGTTCCAAGAACGAAATAAAGGGGTCGCCCATCTCGAAGGCTCCGGTCAAGAGGGCACAGCCGATCATGCCCTCCGTATCCTACAAACGGGGCGAGGTCTCCGACGACGTCTTCCCTCGCCATGGTGGTCGCGTGACTCCGTCGCATCCCGGTTGTCGTCGTCAGCAGTGTCAGCTCGGATTTGAGCCGCACCAGTCACCCATCAGGATCAAGGCGTGGGAGCGAGCCCCGTCGGGGATCCACTCCAGCCCCTGGCACCTCGTGCCCCAGACAACCGTCGGTTCCCGGCCGTGTCCAGCATACCTACGCACAGGACGTCTGGCTACCAGCGGGCTGGCGCCAACCCCATCATGGCTCACGGTCGAGGCGTCTCAGTCCCCACGCCAGTGGCGAGGGAGTTGAAGGGGGAAGACCGGGGCTAATCGGGAGTGCGAGGTGTGGCCTCAACCCCTTTGCGAGCTCCCAGCTCCCCCCAGCTCTGCCGCGCCTAGCCAAAAGCGCGGGACAGATCGAATGGCACCTGCGCACGGAGCATGTGATAGCAGGCCCGCGCCAATTTATGGGCCACGGCCTTCAGCGCCACAAGGGGATGCGTCCGTGCCTGCTTGCGCTGATAATACGTGCGAATCCCGGCCCCATAGCGAATGGCGAAGTGCGCCGCCTCGATGAACGCCCAGCTTAAATACTTGTTGCCGTTCTTCGTGTTGCCAGCCCCTTTGCGTTTGCCGTTACTCACATGTTCGCTGCCGACACAGCGACAGTAGGAGGCGAAGTGTCCCACGGTCGCAAACCGCCGCAGGTCACCGGCTTCCAGGAGAATGGTGCCCGCCAAGATCGGCCCGATTCCGGGGACGGTCGGTAAGAGCACATAGCCCGGCTGAGTCCGCCCCGCTTCCCGAACCGTGCCCTCAATCGTGTGAATCTCGTGCTCCAGACATTGCAGCACAGCCAACGAACTGCTGACCGATTGCACATGTTCGGGAAATGGCACAAGTGCCTGAATGCCCTCTGGGGTGAGCTGTCGAAGCCGAGGGAGGGAGAGCCGATTGCCAGTCAGTCGTGTCAGCAGGCTTTGTAGGCTCAGCACGACCATGGTCTTGTGCCGAACCAACTGACTGCGCTTCCGCAACAAGTCCCGCACGGCCCGTTCCGCTTTGGGGTAAATGTACCCGGTAGGGAGCAAACCTAGCCGGAGTAAATGGGCTAACCACTGCGCATCGTGTTGATCGTCAACATGCTTGAGCCCACTATACTGCGGCAGGGCTGGTGCATGAGCGAGGTGGACCCGGTACCCTGCTTCCATGAGCCCGTCGACTAACCAGTACCAATTATAGGTGGACTCAACGACCACGCCCTGCAGCGTGGTCTGATACGGTGTTAAGGCCGTGAAGATCACGGCCAGGTCATTGCGGAGGCGTTTCTGATACAGCACTCGATCCGCTTCATCAATCACGACCAGCACACTATTCGTGGCATGGAGATCAATGCCCGCATAACACATCATCGCAACCTCCTCGGTTAAAGTGGATGAGCCCGTCGCGTTAGCAACGACTCTACTCTTCAAGAGAGGAGCCTTCGAGATGATTATCGGG
>NZ_CZQA01000013.1 GCF_001458735.1 Candidatus Nitrospira nitrosa | reverse complement strand
CCCATCTCGAAGGCTCCGGTCAAGAGGGCACAGCCGATCATGCCCTCCGTATCCTACAAACGGGGCGAGGTCTCCGACGACGTCTTCCCTCGCCATGGTGGTCGCGTGACTCCGTCGCATCCCGGTTGTCGTCGTCAGCAGTGTCAGCTCGGATTTGAGCCGCACCAGTCACCCATCAGGATCAAGGCGTGGGAGCGAGCCCCGTCGGGGATCCACTCCAGCCCCTGGCACCTCGTGCCCCAGACAACCGTCGGTTCCCGGCCGTGTCCAGCATACCTACGCACAGGACGTCTGGCTACCAGCGGGCTGGCGCCAACCCCATCATGGCTCACGGTCGAGGCGTCTCAGTCCCCACGCCAGTGGCGAGGGAGTTGAAGGGGGAAGACCGGGGCTAATCGGGAGTGCGAGGTGTGGCCTCAACCCCTTTGCGAGCTCCCAGCTCCCCCCAGCTCTGCCGCGCCTAGCCAAAAGCGCGGGACAGATCGAATGGCACCTGCGCACGGAGCATGTGATAGCAGGCCCGCGCCAATTTATGGGCCACGGCCTTCAGCGCCACAAGGGGATGCGTCCGTGCCTGCTTGCGCTGATAATACGTGCGAATCACGGCCTCATAGCGAATGGCGAAGTGCGCCGCCTCGATGAACGCCCAGCTTAAATACTTGTTGCCGTTCTTCGTGTTGCCAGCCCCTTTGCGTTTGCCGTTACTCACATGTTCGCTGCCGACACAGCGACAGTAGGAGGCGAAGTGTCCCACGGTCGCAAACCGCCGCAGGTCACCGGCTTCCAGGAGAATGGTGCCCGCCAAGATCGGCCCGATTCCGGGGACGGTCTGTAAGAGCACATAGCCCGGCTGAGTCCGCCCCGCTTCCCGAACCGTGCCCTCAATCGTGTGAATCTCGTGCTCCAGACATTGCAGCACAGCCAACGAACTGCTGACCGATTGCACATGTTCGGGAAATGGCACAAGTGCCTGAATGCCCTCTGGGGTGAGCTGTCGAAGCCGAGGGAGGGAGAGCCGATTGCCAGTCAGTCGTGTCAGCAGGCTTTGTAGGCTCAGCACGACCATGGTCTTGTGCCGAACCAACTGACTGCGCTTCCGCAACAAGTCCCGCACGGCCCGTTCCGCTTTGGGGTAAATGTACCCGGTAGGGAGCAAACCTAGCCGGAGTAAATGGGCTAACCACTGCGCATCGTGTTGATCGTCAACATGCTTGAGCCCACTATACTGCGGCAGGGCTGGTGCATGAGCGAGGTGGACCCGGTACCCTGCTTCCATGAGCCCGTCGACTAACCAGTACCAATTATAGGTGGACTCAACGACCACGCCCTGCAGCGTGGTCTGATACGGTGTTAAGGCCGTGAAGATCACGGCCAGGTCATTGCGGAGGCGTTTCTGATACAGCACTCGATCCGCTTCATCAATCACGACCAGCACACTATTCGTGGCATGGAGATCAATGCCCGCATAACACATCATCGCAACCTCCTCGGTTAAAGTGGATGAGCCCGTCGCGTTAGCAACGACTCTACTCTTCAAGAGAGGAGCCTTCGAGATGATTATCGGGAGTCTTTATATCCTGCTCATCAGATGGCGAGAGTGTTACTCTGTGCGTCAGGTAGGGGACATAATTGAGGTCGAGAGTTGTAATTGAGTAGTCTTTTAAAATGAACATTATTGTGGTTAGGATTAAATGACATCTAGAGATCTCACGCGTACGTGGAAGTATGGACTCTGGCCTATTTACATGCCGGAGCAAGGTGTGAGCTTCTTTGGGTGGTTAGTCTGCTACGGTGGAGAATAGTTGATTGCAGCAATGTAGCGCTGATACCAGCCATTGGTAACATAGAAAGGCTTGCGTCATTATTGAGAAGCGGAAAGGGTAGTAGGTTGAGGAGGTGCTTTATGGTAGAGTCTAATTCGAGAGGCAGCGTCGATCAGTGGGCGGATACGAGCACACAGGCGCTTGTCGCTGAGTCAGGGTTCTTTGGGTCGGCGTTCACGTATGTTCTTGCCCCGCTGAGGCATAGCGTGAAGACCAAGAAGCTGTTTGCTAGTTTTCGCCTGATCTCGCAGGACTGTGGGCAATAAGCTTAGGTGGCCAGGTGTCTTCACTAGGATATTCGGACAGGAAGGATCACGTTTATGCGATATGTTCTATGGTTGCTAACGAGTGTCTTCGCCATTATCCCATTCTCAGGATCAGGGTTCTGCGAGTCAGGTCCAAGTAAGCCGGATGCCGGTAAGTCGCCCACTGATATTCCCATGTTGTCTACCACGGTCCTGCAGACTGAGAAGGCAGTCAGTCAGGCGATGATGGACAAGCTGTCCAATGCGGTCAGCAGTGAATATGTGATCGGTGCCGAAGATGTATTGGACATTACCGTCTGGAGGAATCCAGACTTGTCCAGACAAGTGCAGGTACGTCCTGATGGGAGATTTTCAATGCCGATCATTCGGGATGTCGTTGCCGTGGGAAAAACGCCCACCAAATTGGCTGATGAAATGACGAATCGACTCAAAGAATATGTCCAAAATCCTGTCGTTGCAGTTACCTTGAAGGAGGTCAATAGCTCCAATATCTTCTTGCTCGGCGAGGTTGCGAGTCCTGGCAAGTATCCGCTGAAGAGCAAGACGACGCTCTTGCAGGGCATTACCATAGCGGGAGGCTTTAAGGAGACTGCGGCGAGAAATCAGATCGTCATTTTTCGGTTTACGGACGTTGCTCCAGGGCTGAAGCGATTCACGGCGAGTTACGACGATATTGTACTCCGAAGCGGAATCGCGGATAACTTTGAACTCAAGCCTGGTGATACGCTCGTGGTTCCAAGCGAATCAATGGTGGTGTTCCCTGGTCGATAGGGTAAGGAAAGGGAGAGGGAAGACTGGTAGAAACGACTGAGGTGAATGAGCTGGCTCGGCAAAAGATGGAATACCCGAGTAGTTCAAGCTGACCACGCCTCTGAATTATCTGCGACCGATAGCACAAGGTGTTCCAATACAAAGCGAAGGTCGAGGCAAATCTTTACTCCGTGGCAGGGATAATGGACCGGAACCGAGTCTGGATGAGAATCGCTGGCTAGATTAGTTGAGACTACTTGTCCAGAAGGAAGTGAAAGAGGTCGGGGTTGGAGGGAGCTATGTTCTGGTTGGATTGTCGCCTTGCGTGCTTGTCGTACGACTCGTAAAGGGTTGGGAAGATCGATCAGCCATGTGTAGATAGAGATGCCTGCCTGAATTTATACCGCTCGGAAAGCTTAAAGACTGGGCGATCCGTTATTACTGCGCGATTAGGATTTCGGAGGTATGAGGCGTCGTCTCGCGCCGCCTTGGACGATGACGAACTCATAGAGCCGACATTCCAACGCTCCGTTGAAGAGAGGAATACGTTTCGATGGCGTGAGTCCGATCAGCTTCGGCACGCGGGCGTCGCCGGTCAGCACATAGGCACGCCATCCGGCGAAGCGCTGTTTCAGCCAATCGCCCAGTTTTGGGTAGAACGATTCCAGTTCGTCCCGTCGGCTGAGACGGACGCCATAGGGTGGGTTGATGACCATTACTCCCTGTGCGGCGGGTGCTAAGAGGTCAAGTATATCACTCTGCTTTAACCGAATGTCGTCGGCAATTCCAGCGCCTTGAAACGTTCGCTGCGCAATCTCTACCATCGCGGGGTCACGATCAGAGGCATAGATGGCGGACGGGGCGGCGGCTACTTGTTTGGCCCTAGCTGCTTCGCGTTGCCGTTCCCATTGTGTCGCGTCGTGGGTCAGCAGCCGCTCAAAGCCAAAATTCCGCGCGATGCCTGGCGCGACCTGACGAGCCATAAGAGCGGCTTCGAGTGGAATCGTCCCGCTCCCACACATGGGATCGAGCAACAGGTCATGGGGCGTCCAGCCGGTGAGACGCAGGATGCCTGCCGCCAAATTTTCCCTGAGCGGCGCTTCGACGGGGCCCAGTCGATGGCCGCGCTTAAACAGAGGCTCACCGGACGTATCCAGGTAGAACGTGACGGTGCTCTGATCGAGAAAGGCATCGACCCTGATGTTGGGACGTTGCGTATCGACGCTGGGTCGCTTGTGCTGTGCGGCGACAAATTTATCGCAGATCGCATCTTTGATCCGGAGGGTCAGAAAGTCCAGGCTGGGGAGAGGACAACGACGGGCGCTCACCTTTACTTTGATCGTCTGTGTGGGGGTGAACCAATCAGGCCAGGCTAGTGCGTACGCGGCGTGGTAGACATCCTGTTCCGTTTTGTAAGCACGCTGGCCGACTTCCCACAGGACGCGACTGGCGATGTGTGACTTGAGATTGATCCAATACGTGGTCGACCAGGGTGCGTTGAAGCCGACACCCCCTTCGGTCTTGGTCGTCATCGGTACACCGAGGCTCTGAAGTTCCGCCTCGAGTATGCCTTCTAACCCGCGCGGGCAGGGTGCGAAGAACCGCTGTGTTGTGCTATCCATCCTTACCCATTATCGTTGTGAAAACCCACCGTGAAATTCTGTGGGGCCCCGGTCGGTTAGAAGATCCCACCCTGCGGCAATGTGTTGCGCTACGTCTGCGTGCACTGCCAGGTGATTCATACCCATGATCCGAAGATCGTTGCAGGTCGTACTTCCAAGTGGGAGGGCCGGATTTTCCTGTGTTGGTGAGTGATCGATCCGTGGCCTGGCTTCTGTACCTTTCCCGTCGGATTCAGGGAGATCGGGGAGACAACAGAAGAGGCGTTGGCCGTAGCGGTGATTCTCTTGCGCTATGCTGTATTGAGCATGCCGAACATCGGCCAGGGTGACATGGTGTTTCATGGTAGGATGCTCATGCCGATAGTCGGTGTCGAGGCTGAAAGCCTGGAAGTGGAGCCTTTCAAGTGGGAAGATGATTTTCTCGCTTGTGGCCGAGGCGCTTCGTTTCTAGGTGCGCGATTTCCAGACAGGCTCGTTCCCTCTTCAGCTGAGTTCCGTGCTCGAATGCTGTCCCAGCGAGGGTGGTGCTCATCGTTCAGTGGCTACCTCAATCCTGATCGTGGAATGATCGCGTGGATGTCGACGAGCTGTTCCGTGCGGTCGATTGCATAGAAGATCCGCCAGTCCCCCACGGCATATTTGCAGAGCCCCGGAAGGTCATCTGCAATGGGTTCATGGCGCAGATTGTCGATGTTGGACGCCAACCACTTCGCCTTGTCGAGCAGCCGTTGGGCCATGGGTTGGTCAATGCCGGCGAGATCTTGAGCAATGCCGGGTTGAAAGGCGAGGCGGTACCAGGGCATCGTGTTCTACCACCGAAGGCCGAGTCGCTCCGCCACGTCTTCGCCGGAGAGGCGCGAGCTGTTCGCGAGTGACTCCTTGAGTCGGGCCCGGAGTGAATCGCCGAGTCGAAGGCCAAGATCAGGATCTCCGATCAACTCACGAACGCGATCGTCTACGAGGCCTTGGACCAGTTCCTTCAATTGTTCCATCGACAACGATGAGACATCCATCAAACGAGAATACGGGTCAGGAGGACTGGAATGCAATGGGTGGACTGTAATGCCAGCATCAGCCAAAGAACGACTGATTCATCCGGTTTCTTGGGGCAACCGCTTCGCGTCCAGGTCTCGTCTCTATGGTGGCGTGGAATGAATGGCGCTTCACGTATGCCAGAGGGATCATCTATCCCAGTCTGCCGAGGCGCGATTGGAGAATGCTGATGGTTGCGATGGCGGCGGTTTCCGCGCGGAGAATCTGTCGACCAAGGGTCATGGGTTCGACTTCTTGCCGCTCGGCGATCTCTCTTTCTTCCTTGCTCCACCCTCCCTCAGGCCCGATCAAGACGAGTAGGGAGCCGCTCGTGTCTTGAGGAAGTGTGATGGTCTGCAAACTTTTCCCGTCGTGGCGCTCAGTAAGCATGAGGATCATGGAAGGTGTCCGATCGTGTGAAAGCGCCGTCGTGAACGATTGTGGCCTGGCGATCGTTGGTATGCGCCACTGTTCTGATTGTTGGGCGGCTTCCACCGCGATCCGTTGCCATCGAGTGAGTTGATGATCGAGGCGATCAGCTTTGAGTTGTACGACACTATGCCGACTTTCAATCGGGATAATCTCGTGTACGCCGAGTTCGGTGGCCTTTTGAATGACCCAGTCCATTTTCTCACCCTTGAGTAGTGACTGGCCAAGGATCAGGCGAGGCGCCACGTAAAGAGGCTCTTGAATGGTTTCAAGGATCTGTCCGATGATCGTCTGTTTGGAGACGGCATCGATTTCTATGCGGTATCTGGTGCCTTGGCCATCACTGAGCCAGAGAGTGTCGCCGACGGCGACACGGAGGCTATCCTTGAGGTGCGTCAGGAGTTCGCCAGCTAGTGAAATGGTGGGAGGTGTGACACACTCAGCAGAAACGAAAAATACAGACATGGGGACACTAGAGATTCAGGAAGGACCGTCCGGCTACTCGAAAAACGTCTTCATCTTATCGAAGAAGCCGTCGCCATTGGCTTCCATGGACATGCCGCTTTCTTTGGCGTACTCCATCAGCAGCTCTTTTTGTCTCGCCGTCAGTTTGGTGGGAATTTGGATCTTCATCGTATAGGTCTGGTCGCCGGTCGTCCCTCCCTTGAGACTGGGAATCCCCAACCCCTTTATGCGGAGGACCTTATCATGTTGAGTGCCTGGCGGAACTTTGATGACGGTGTCCCCCTTGAGGGTCGGCACTTCCACTTTCCCTCCGAGTACAGCCGTGACCAGGTTGATTGGGACGTCGCAGGCGATGTCGAGCCCCTTTCGCTGAAAGATCTGATGAGGTTTGACGGTAATGGCGACGTAGAGATCACCAGGGGGGCCGCCATTGGGACCATGCTCGCCTTCATTGGAGAGCCGTAGCCGCATACCGGTTTCGATTCCAGCTGGAATGTGGACAGCAATGGCACGCTCCTTATACACCCGTTGACGTCCCTGGCAAGTCGCACAGGGTTCCGTGACGAGGTGTCCGGTTCCTTCACATTGTCCGCAGGGGCGGCTGACGCTGAAAAACCCCTGTTGAAAGCGAATCTGCCCCGCGCCTTTACAGCTGGCACAGGGCTTAATGGCTGCCGCGGACTTTGCTCCCGTCCCTTTACAGTCGGTACAGAGTTCCCACCGTGGAATCTTAAGCTTGGCTTCTTTTCCGTAAACTGATTCCTCAAACGTGACTTCCAGGTTGTATTGGAGATCGTTGCCACGTTCGGCTCGACCGCCTCCACCGGCTCTGGCCTGGCCGAAGAAATCTTCGAAAATATCGTTGAAGACGTCACCGAATCCGCCCCGTCCGAAATCAAATCCGTCAAAGCCAGGGCCACCCTGTTGGGCTCCGGCATGGCCGAACATATCGTAGCGCTTCCGCTTCTCCTGATCGCTCAGGGTTTCATAGGCTTCGTTGATTTCCTTGAACTTTTCTTCAGCAGATTTTTTCTGCTGTTCGCCGGTATGCAGGTCGGGGTGATGCTGGCGGGCTAATTTGCGATAAGCTTTCTTCAGCTCGTCGTCCGAGACATTCCGATCGACACCGAGGGTTTCGTAGTAATCGCGTTTGGACACGGCAGCCATTATGCGTGAACGGTGACGCGCCCGAGTTCTCGAGTACGTCGAGAGCTCGGGCGCCTTGATGCGTTATTCTAGGCTATTTTTTGTCTTTGTCCACTTCTTCAAATTCTGCGTCGACGACTTTTTCATCCGGTTTTGCGTCACTAGCACCGTCAGTTGCCGAGGCCCCCGGTTGTGGACCGGCTGAGGCCGCAGTTTTCTTGTACATTTCTTCGGCTAATTTGTGTGACGCCGTCATGAGCGATTGTGTCGCAGATTCGATGGCCTCGGCATCGGTGCCCTCTAACGCTTTCTTGAGGGCCGCAACCGCGTCCTGGATCTTCGTTTTGTCATCGGCGGAGATCTTGTCACCGTACTCGGTGATATTTTTCTCGGTTTGATAGACCAGATTGTCACCCTGGTTTTTGGCTTCCGCCAATTTGCGCCGCTTCTTGTCGTCTTCGGTATGCGACTGGGCATCCCGAACCAGCTTCTCGACCTCATCTTTGCTCAGGCCGCTTGAAGCCGTGATCTTGATAGACTGCTCTTTTTGAGTGGCCAAATCCTTGGCGGACACATGGACAATGCCGTTTGCATCAATATCAAAGGTGACTTCGATTTGTGGCATGCCGCGAGGGGATGGTGGAATCCCCACCAAATCGAATTGTCCCAGCAGCTTGTTGTCATTTGCCATTTCCCGTTCACCCTGGAAGACGCGAATGGTCACTGCTGTTTGGTTGTCGGCTGCGGTTGAGAAGACTTGGCTCTTCTTGGTCGGAACGGTCGTGTTGCGTTCGATCAGTTTGGTAAATACGCCGCCGAGCGTTTCAATACCCAATGACAAGGGCGTGACGTCCAAGAGCAACACGTCCTTGACCTCGCCCTTGAGGACACCGCCTTGAACACCGGCTCCGATGGCGACGACTTCATCCGGATTGACGCCGCGGTGCGGCTCTTTTCCGAAGAAATCTTTCACAACCTGAATCACTTTCGGCATACGGGTCATACCACCGACCAAGACGATTTCTTGGATGTCTTTGGCCGTGACGCCGGCATCGGACAGGGCTTTGCGGCAAGGTTCGATCGTCCGTTGAATGAGATCGTCGACCAGCTGTTCCAGCTTGGCCCTGGTCAGCTTGGTGACCATATGCTTGGGGCCGCTGGCATCCGCGGTAATGAATGGGAGATTGATTTCGGTTTCTTGAGACGATGAGAGTTCGATTTTGGCCCGTTCAGCCGATTCCTTCAGGCGCTGGAGGGCCATCCGGTCTTTCCGTAAATCGATCCCTTGGTCTTTCTTGAATTCGTCGACCAGCCAGTCCATCACGCGGAGATCGAAGTCGTCTCCACCGAGATAGGTATCTCCGTTGGTAGACTTCACTTCGAAGACGCCTTCGCCGATTTCCAGGACGGACACGTCGAAGGTGCCTCCGCCCAAGTCGTATACGGCGATCCGTTCATCCTTCTTCTTGTCCAAGCCGTAGGCCAGCGAAGCCGCTGTCGGCTCATTGATAATGCGGAGCACGTTCAACCCGGCGATCTGACCCGCATCTTTGGTTGCCTGGCGCTGACTGTCATCGAAATAAGCAGGAACGGTCACGACGGCCTCGGTGACCTTTTCACCGAGATAGTCTTCCGCCGTCTGCCGCATCTTCTGCAGAATCATGGCGGATACTTCCGGCGGGCTATAGCTCTTGCCGCGCAACTCCACATGAGCATCGCCGTTGTCGGCTTCGACTACCTTGTACGGGAGCCGCTTCATGGCTTCTTGGACTTCGCGGCTCTTAAACTTGCGCCCCATCAGTCGTTTGACTGAGAAAATGGTGTTCTCCGGATTAGTAATGGCTTGACGTTTGGCGATCTGGCCGACCAGACGCTCACTCTTGTCGGTGATGGCCACGACGGAAGGAGTGGTTCGACTTCCTTCGGCGTTGGCGATCACGACAGGGTCGCCGCCGCTCATAATTGCCACACAAGAGTTGGTGGTTCCGAGATCGATACCGATAACTTTACCCATTGGTAGACTCCTTCCTTCTCGACAACGACGACAGGGAATCAGTACGCTGTCGCATCCTATTCGCTTGCTTGGGGTGGGCCGGACGACACGCTGACCATGGCGGCTCGCAACACTCGGTCATGCAATCGGTACCCTTTCTGAAACTCCTCTAAGACACGATTGGCCGGCATCTCGGTGGATGGTCCGTACGAGACGGCTTGATGTGTGTGGGGATCGAACTCCTGTCCAGTCGACTCGATGGCCTGCACACCGAATTTGGACAAGACGCCGGACAGTTGCTTGAGTGTCAATTCCACACCCTGGATGAGTGCCGAATCGCTTCCATTTGTCTGAGCCGCCTTGATTGCCCGTTCCATGTTATCGACAACCGGCAGGAGCTCTTTCAGCAGTTGTTCGTTGCCGAATCGAATTTGTTCGCGCTGATCACGCTGTGTCAGCCGCTTATAATTCTCAAATTCTGCTGCCAACCGGAGATACTTCTCATTGAGCGCAGCGCATTCTTCAACCTTAACGGCGAGGTCGTCTTGCGTCGAGGATGAGGCGGTCGATGTCTCAGGTGAGACCTCTTCTAAGTTCTCGATTGTATTAGCGTTTGGTTTTTCGTGTGTGTGATCTTCAGTCATATGGATACCTGTACAGCGTTGGAGATATCCATAAGCGGAAGGAAGTCAACGGGTCATTGGAAAATAAAATGAGACGGGTGAGGGAATCTTTACACCCAGTGAGTTGGATAAGTCCCATGGGCCCGGCGATACAGCAGTTCGAGTCCTTGGAGTGTCAAGAACGGCTCGATATGCTGAATGGATCGCGCCTCTGATGCGATTACCTGGGCCAATCCACCCGTTGCGATCACAAACGAGGAATGTCCCATTTCGGTTTCAATGCGGTGAACAAGGGTGTCCACCAGACCGGCATACCCAAAGATGAGCCCCGACTGAATGCTGCTGGCGGTATCGGTGCCGATGACGGTTTTGGGACGGGCAAGCTCCACCTTACTCAGCTTGGCTGCCCGGCTAAACAGCGCTTCAGCAGAAATTCCCAAACCCGGTGCGATCACGCCCCCCAGATATTCGCCGGTGCCGCTGACGGCACAGAAGGTCGTCGCGGTGCCGAAATCAACGATGATGAGATCTCGACGAAACTTCTCATAGGCAGCAGCCGCATTCACAATCCGATCGCTGCCGATCTCCTTCGGGTTGAGGTACTTCATGGTGAGCCCGGTCTCAAGATCGGATGAGACGGTGAGAGGCGTGCAGCCAAAGGATGTTTCCACCATCGATTCAAATGTTTCCGTAAGAGCCGGCACGACACTCGAAATGATCGCACCGGAGATATGCTCAGGGATTCGGCCGTTCCTAGCCATCAGGCTGAGGCAGAGGACACCATATTCGTCGGCCGTCGTCTTGGGGTCGGTGGCTAACCGCCAGTGGTTCAGGAGCGTCGGCCCCTCAAAGATTCCCACGACGATGTTGGTATTGCCGATATCGATCGCCAGCAGCATGGGATTCATTGTACTTCGGGCGGCCTGCTTTCGCTACTCTCTCAGATGAATCACATCGGCGGCGCGGACATCGATGAGCGCGGGCGGTTGCGTGCGGGGGGAAGCAGAGAGAGGACGTACCTGTAAGGCGCCGTCGGCCGAGAGCGTTTCCGCCGTGCCCAGGATCCGCTGATCGTTGGCGAACTGGACCTTCACCTGACGGCCTAATGTGGCACAGCGAGCGAGGTAGGCCTGCCGCAGGCTGGTCGGCCCATGAGACTGCAGCTCGTCCAGACACTGTTCAAGCTCCCACAGAAGTTGGGCGAGGAGCCGATTCCGATCGATCGGTTGCGGCACGGTTTCGATCAATGAGGCGGCAATGGGACGCAAATCTTCCGGGAATGATTCGAGCGGGACGTTCACGTTCAGCCCGATTCCAATGATCACGATCGGGCCGTTGGTCGTCGTCATGGTGCTTTCGCAGAGAATCCCACCGACTTTACGGTCCTGAAGAAGCAGGTCATTGGGCCATTTCAGAGCGAGGGGCGCAGTAGTACTGTGTCGAGTCGCCTCGGCGACCGCCAGTGCTGTGACCAGCGGTATCCAGGATAACCATTGTGCAAGGGGGAGGCTCTGGCTGTTCCTGCGAACGACGATGGAGCAATAGATGTTATATCCGGGCGGGGAAAACCAGGTGCGCCCATGTCGTCCGTAGCCGCCTGATTGCTGTTCGGCCGCCACCACTGTGCCGTGCGCGGCGCCCTGTTGCGCAAGCGAGCTGGCTTCTCGATTGGTTGAAGGGAGATCCTGATACAGATATAGGGTCTGTCCCAGCGCCGTGGTAGCCAGGGTACTGCGAATCGCTTCGATGTCGAGCGGAGCAGAGGACGCCATGGGTCAGCGATGCCGGCGTCGTGCACGTACAGTCGATGTCATGACGAGACTGACCGTGGCAGCCGGAGCAGAATGGGTCAAGGCTCCGATGGAAATTCGATCAGCGCCGGCCGCCGCCATGGCACGGACATTGTTCAGCGTGATCCCTCCCGATACTTCCACCAGGGCCCGATTGTTAATGAGCGCGACGGCGCGTCGGACCATGTCCGGCGTCATGTTGTCCAGTAAAATCACGTCGGGTTTTCTCGCCAACGCTTGCCGAACCTCGGAGAGGGACTCCACCTCGACAATGATCGGGAGTGTAGGCGATCGACGGCGCTCCGCGAGTCGACAGGCCTCTTCCACCGGCCGTCGATGCCGTCGAAGAAGGGCGAGATGGTTATCCTTGATCAGAATGCCGTCGCTCAGGGAGTACCGGTGATTGGTTCCACCACCGAGCGCCACGGCCCATTTCTGAAGCTTGCGCCAGCCGGGAAGTGTTTTTCTAGTGTCCAGGATACTGACTGAGTAATCGCGCACGGCTCGACAGAATTGCTGCGTCACGGTGGCGATCCCCGAGAGATGTTGAAGAAAGTTCAGAGCAACCCGTTCGGCTTGTAAGATGGACCGTCCGTCTCCTTCGATCTGAAGCAGCAGCTCTCCGTTCTTCGCGTGCTCACCGTCCCCCTTGGAGACAGAGAGTCGTAGGGCAGGATCAACCATGAGAAAGGTCTGGACCGCGGCGGCCATTCCGGCAACGACCAAAGGCCGTTGAGCGATGATCGTGGCTCGCGCCGGTACCGGAGTCGCAAAGAGCGCAGCGGTGGTGGCGTCTCCCTGGGCAAGATCTTCATCGAGTCCCTGGCGCACGGCCCGTCGGATTTCTGCGGCAGGAAGTGTGACCATCGGTCAGGCTCCGAGCATCGTGCGGAGCTGCTGTTGGCTGTCGGCCAGTAAGGCTCGATCACGTGAGAGGGTCTGTCGCCGATCCTGATGCTCGGCAATTACGTCGGGCGGTGCTTTCGAGGTGAACTCCGCGTTTTTCAGCTTTCCGTCGATTCGTTGCAATTCCTTGTCCGTTTCCGCGATTTGTTTATCCAAACGTTCGATGGCTTTCTGGAGATCGACGTCTTCCGCGACGGGGATGCCTACCGAGAGGCCCTCTGCGATGAGTCGTAGCAATCTGGTCGTCGGCCAATCATGCGGCCGACCGATGTCGACGCGACCACGACTCAGATGGGTGATATACGGCTGTAACTGGCTAAGCTGGTGTTGCCTGGCCGGGTCATCGTGCCCGACATGAAACGTGATCTGCTGTCCCGGCGGATAATTCAGGAGAACTCGGGCGGTCCTGGCAAGTCCCACCGTGTGTTCCAATAAGGAAAAGTCCTGTTCAGTCTCAGACGAGACCCATGCCTGGTCGACAACCGGATAGGTCTGCACGACAATACTCTCGCCCTGATGGGGGAGCGTTTGCCAAATCTCTTCTGTGAGGAACGGCATGAAGGGGTGGAGTAGTCGCATGGTGGTTTCCAGCGTCTCCACGAGCGTATGGCGCGTGCTGGCTCCATCCGGGTGTTCGGGACTTTGGAGGACCGGCTTGATCAATTCCACATACCAGTCGCAGTACTCGTGCCAGAAGAATTGATAGAGTGCCGTTGCAGCCCGGTCAAATCGGTAGGACTCCAACTCCGTCGTGACGACTCGGATCGTATGGGCAAGTCGGCTCAGAATCCATCGGTCGGGGAACGTTCGTTGCGCCGGAGGAAGGGTGACGCGTGGGCCGTCGAGGTACATCAATGCAAATCGCGCGACGTTCCAAATTTTATTCGCGAAATTGCGATACCCCTCAATCCGCTCTTCCGCCAATTTCACGTCCCGTCCTGGCGACGCCATTGAGGCGAGTGTAAATCGGAGCGCATCGGTCCCAAACTCATTCATGACGTGAAGGGGATCAATCACGTTACCCTTCGACTTGCTCATTTTCTTGCCCTCGGCGTCGCGGACGAGTGCATGGATGTAAACGTCTTTGAAAGGGACGTCACCCATGAACTTGAGCCCCATCATGATCATGCGCGCGACCCAGAAGAACAAGATGTCGAGACCGGTGACCAGCGTCGAGGTGGGGTAATAGGTCTTGAGTTCAGGTGTGTGATCGGGCCATCCCAAGGTTGAAAACGGCCAGAGTGCGGACGAAAACCAGGTATCGAGAACATCGGGGTCTCGATAGAGATCGGTCCCGCCGCACGACGGACACGTCGCCGGTGCGGTCCTGGAGACGATTGGCGAGGCTCCCGACAAGATCGCTGTTCGGCTCTCAGTTCTGACTACCTGCTTGACGTTGCACGACAAGCAGTACCAGGCTGGAATTTGGTGGCCCCACCAGATTTGGCGGGAGATGCACCAGTCTTTAATGTCACGCATCCAGCCGAGGTAATTATTGGTCCAACCCTCCGGAATGATACGGATACGCCCCTCTTCGACCGCTGCGATGGCCGGTTCGGCCAACGGCTTGATCTTGACGAACCACTGTGGTGACAGATAGGGCTCGACCACGGTTTTACATCGGTAGCACTTTCCCATGGCCATCTTATGGTCATCGACCTTGACCAGGTGTCCACGCTCTTTCAGCAGCGCCTCAACTTTGGGCCTGGCTTTTGAGACGGGCAGGCCCTGCAACTGGTCGATGACGATGGGATCCACGCCGGCTGCGCGCAGACCGTCCGCCTCGAGCAGGGCGTGATGGTCGAGGATCGCGAGTCGCGGGAGCGCATGTCGTTCTCCTGCTTCGTAGTCGTTGAAGTCGTGCGCGGGAGTGATTTTGACGGCGCCGGTTCCGAATTCACGATCAACGAGGAGTGCATCTCCGACGATGGGGATGGTTCGATTCGTCAGAGGGAGGCGGACCTGTTTGCCGATGAGATGCATAAACCGTTCATCGTCCGGGTGGACCGCGACCGCAGTATCGCCGAGCAGCGTTTCGGGTCTGGTTGTGGCGACGGTGAGATGAATGGTTGGATTCTCCGCGAGCGGGTAATCGATGGAATACAGCTTCCCCTTCGTGTCCTCGTGTTCGACCTCAATATCCGACAGTGCGGTGAGGCAGCGGGGGCACCAATTGATCAACCGTTCGCCGCGATAGATCAGCCCATCCTCGTGGAGCCGGACGAACACCTCGAGTACGGCCTTCGATAATCCTTCGTCCATCGTAAACCGGAGCCGGTCCCAGTCGCAGGATTCACCGAGCTGCTTCTGCTGGTTGACGATAGTGTTGCCCGACGTCCCCTTCCATTGCCAGACGCGCTCGATGAACTGATTCCGTCCGAGCGTCTCTCTGGAAAGACCTTCGGCCATCAGCTGCTTTTCGACGACATTCTGTGTGGCGATCCCGGCATGGTCCGTTCCCGGAAGCCAGAGCGTGTTCCGTCCCTGCATCCGGCGCCAGCGGATCAAGATATCTTGGAGAGAATGATTCAGGGCGTGGCCGACGTGAAGCGATCCCGTGACATTCGGCGGGGGGATGACAATGCAATAGGGCTGACCTGAGTGCTGAGGCGAGGCGTGGAAATAGCCGCGTGTGAGCCATTCGTGCGACCATCGTGTTTCGACAGCTTTCGGGTCGTAGGTTTTTTCGAGTTGAGATGCAGCCATAGGTGTTGAGTCCCAGTGTGCGGGCGGCATCTTAGCATGTCTGTGCGGCTGAGAACATGGTGTGAGTCTCAGCTTGTAGCGAGGAGTGGCATATGCTATACAGTCGCGCACCCAAGTGATCACCACTTTATTGTAGGGAGGACCATGGCACGAGGTCGTGAAAAGGATCGGAAGACGCGCAAGAAGCATCGGAAGAATGTCAAGCGGGTGAAAGCCCTGGCGAAGGCTCGACGAGGGAAAAAGGGGAAGAAAAGCTAGAGTTTTGCAGAACGCGAAGTTTCTTCGGTCTCGATCAGTCGTTTGATTTCCGCTTTGATCTGCTGTTCCGCGACATCAGGGACGATGCGCTGAACAGCCTGTTCAACGGCGAGGCCAACCGAGGCTTTGACTGCGGTTTCAACCACGAGTGGCGTTTGTTTCACCACTTCCAGGTGAACCGCATCGGTAACCTGCTGATTGATCGTTCCTACCTGTTCCCGCACAACGGCGGGTAAGTCCTGATGAACGACGGATTGCATTTGTTCTCGAACCAACTGCGCGAGAGGTTCTGCGAGCGGAGGTTTGAAGAGATCCGTAACGGCTTGTCGAATGATCGGTTCGCTGGTCGCGAGTTCTTTTCGGATCACTGCGGGCAATGCTTCAGCAACAAGCGGTTGAATGATCGTCGTGAGATATTCCTGAGACAGAATGCTTCCCAATTGGACCTGGAGCTCCTGCTGAACGAGCGGCCGTACTTGTGCTCCCCATTGCTCATTCAGTATTTTCGGTAATGACACAGCCAGGCTCCGCTCGCTTCGCGTGGTCATGGCCTGTATGAGTTGGTCAGCGAGGCTCCTCACGACATCGTCGGAAGCCGAGGGGGTGATCAGTGGAGTCGGTGCGGTAGCGGGGGTGCTGAGAGGCTGGTTCATAGGCTCCTCCAAACCGGTGAGAACGGACACCTGGTCAGTTTCGTCATCCTCGGAATCGGCCCCAGTTGAGCTCGGCGGCCAGACACGCCGTTTCAGGCCTGTGCTGGTTGCAGTGCTCGTCTGGTGCTGTTGAAGAGATCTCAGTACAGTCAGTAATTCTTCCGTGTGGAAGGGCTTCTTCAGGAATGCCTTGACACCCAATGTGCGGAGATGGTTCTCGTCCGGGTGATCAGCCGGATTGACCAAGGAGATGAGAGCGGTTTCGGCGAGGGTGTCCAATTTGCCGATCTCCTTACAAAACCCTGAAAAGGTCATGTTGTCGAGCTGGTAGTCGGCGATGATCAGAGACGGGGCGCTTCGTCGAGCGGCTTCAAGTGCGGCTGGGCCATCTTGAAACCCTTGAACCTCGAACCCTTCCGGAGTGGAGATCTGTTCGACCAGTCGTCGGACGGCGGGGCTGCTATCTACGACAAAAATCGGCGATGCCATGGAACGCACTCCATCTTTTTGGGGTTTCTTCGAAGCTAACAAGGGGGGTATGCTTTGTCAAGAAAACCAGCAATACAGAGATGGGTGAGTTGACGAGGTCGTTCGGAATTCGACGTTGTTTACTACTTGGATGTATAGGAGTCACGCGATGAGTTCCTCGATACGTGTCGTATTTTTTGATGCCGCCGATACCCTGTTTCATGTGCACGGGTCGGTCGGTGAGATCTATCTTCGGCATGCGATCGAGTTCGGATTTTTACAGAAACCGGACTCGTTATCAGCGATCAAGCAAGCATTTAGCCGAGCGTTCCGCGAGGCGCCGCCACCGGTGTTTGCCACGGCGGATCCGGTACGGCTCAAGCAGAGCGAACGATTATGGTGGTTCGATATCGTCCACAACGTCTTTTATCGTGTCGGAATGTTTGAGCGGTTCGACGAGTTTTTCGACCACGTATTTCGTGTGTTCGAGGATCATGGATCCTGGCGGTTATTTCCTGAAACGGTTTCCACGCTGACTCGGCTGAAGGCGCAGGGGTTGGAGTTGGGGATTATCTCAAATTTTGATTCCAGGATTTTTGGCGTGTTGCGGGGACTTGGCATCGCTGAAGCGTTCGATACCGTGACGATTTCGAGTTTGGCCCAGGCGGCAAAACCGGCTCCACAGATCTTTCACAGCGCCTTAGAAAAGCATGCCGTGGATCCGGAAGAGGCGCTGCATATCGGTGACAGTCTTCGAGAGGATGTGGAGGGTGGAAGAAAGGCCGGACTGCATGTCGCGCTGGTGAACCGTGACGGGAGTACACAACCGGGCGACGTTCCATGCATCACGAGCCTGGTGGAGCTATTCCCATTACTCGATCGGATCAAGTAGGAGCGGAACGAGGTCTTTGGCACGACCTTGCAGCGAGACATCGACAGACGAGGATTGCGGTGTGGGATCCACGTTGATTTCAACGACGAATGCGCCGGCTTCCTTGGCCACAGCAGCAAAGCCAGCGGCCGGATAGACGACGCCAGATGTGCCGATGACGAGCAGAAGGTCGCAGCGTCTCAGGACCGTGGCGCATTGCTCAAGATCCGCCGCGAGTAGGGATTCCCCGAACCAGACGATATGCGGACGCAGCAGAGCCCCGCATTGGGAGCAGGACGGGAGGATGGAAATTGGGACGTCTCGGTTCTCGTCCACTGCGTTGCAACCGGTGCAGCGGACTTTCCAGATATTGCCGTGAATCTCCGAGAGATTCCGTGAGCCGGCATCTCGATGCAAGCCGTCGACGTTTTGTGTCACCAACCAGAAGGCCGGAGCGCGACGTTCTAATTCTACAACTGCGACGTGGGCAGCATTCGGCTGCTTCGTCGCGATCAGCTCGCGCCGCCAGTTGTACCACTCCCACACCAGTTTCGGGTCGCGCTCAAATGCTTCCGGTGTGGCGAGATCTTCCGCCCGGTAGTGACGCCATAACCCGTCTGCGCCGCGAAACGTCGGCACGCCGCTGTCGGCCGAAATGCCCGCACCGGTCAGCACGGTGATGTTCCGAGCCGTGGCGAGGTGTTGTCTTACAAGTCCAAGATGTGAACCAGGTGCCATGCTCTGTCCGGTCTTCTCCGGGCGGGCTGCGTCGTCGCACAGCCGCATGCTATAGTACCCTCCGTTCGCACGCAATATGAGGATAGGCGTATGAAACAGATTTTGATGGTCGGGGCTGGATCGGTTGGTGGATTTTTCGGGGCTCGACTGGCCAAGGTGAATCCCGACGTGTCGTTCCTATTGCGGCCCAAGACGCTGGCGGCCGTGAAACGGAATGGATTGACGATACGCAGTGCCGACGGAACCTTTACGGTGAGGCCACAGGTCGCCGTAGATGTACGTGAGCTTCCTCAGCCGGATCTGATCGTGCTCGCTGTGAAAGCCTATGATCTCGACGAAGTGCTGACTCAGCTCGAACCGGCCATCACGGAGAAGACGGTTATCCTGACGTTACAGAACGGAATCGATACCGAAGACAGGCTCCTGGCACGACTCCAACGCGATTGCGTCGTTGGTGGTGTGGCGTACATCTATTCGAAAATCGCAGCGCCGGGTGTGATCGACCATTACAAGAAAGGCACGGTCGCCATCGGCGAATTGATGGGATATGAGAGTGACCGCCTGCTTGCCATCCGTGATGTGTTTGCATCGGCGAACATTGCCTGTCATCTGTCCAAAGACATTCGTCGGAGTAAGTGGGAGAAGATGTGTTGGAATTGTGTCTTCAATCCGATCACCGTGCTCATCGACGATCATGTGGCGAAGGCACTCGACCATCCGGAAATGACGGGCGTGATCAGGCAGATCGTCGGTGAAGTTGCGGCGATTTCGGCGGCGATGAAGGTTCCGTTGCCGCCGGATATGCCGGAACGAGTCGTGAAAGCGACGCAGGAAATTCGCGATATTCATACGTCGATGTATGACGATTGGAAAGCGGGACGACGAACCGAGATCGACTACCTCAACGGCTTCATTGTTCAGAAGGGGCGGGAGCTTGGGATTCCCACGCCGGTCAACGAAGCCCTGACGGCGATGATCAAGGCGATCACGGAGAAGGAGCCGACCGGTCGTGGTCGAGTTCGGATCGAGGGGGCTGTCATCCAGTCGGTTGCCTTCGATCGTGTCGCACTTGCGGCGCTGCCCGCAGAGCATCAGCTGGATATTTCCACCGTCATGCCCGGGATGCAGGGGCTGGGGATTCGATTGAAGGGGCTCCTGGATGTTCCGGCATTGGCGATCGATGCAGATCATGTTGTCTTCCATGCATCGGACGGAACGTACTCGGCCTGTCTGACACTGCAACAGGCGAAAGAATTTGGGGTGTTGGTCTATGAGCTTCAAGGCACAGCGCTACCGGATGCGAACGGTGGGCCGTTCCGTCTGGTGACGCCGGGGCTGGGCGATCTCTGTGCCAATGTCAAAGGGGTCGCACGAATCGAAGTCACGAAGGGGCCGGGGAGAGATACAAGGCAAACGACCTGTCCTCCGACTCCATGACCTGGATGAGGGGAGATGGCACGAATCGTGGCCCTCGGCGCCAGTAACCTCACTCGGGGATTCCAAACCATCGTCTCGACCGCTCGATCGGTGTGGGGGCCGAAGGTCGAAATACTTGCAGCGTTTGGTCATGGACGATCGTATGGAGCACCGAGCCAATTTCTTTTTCGCACGCTGCCGGCCATTCTCAAGTCTGGTCTCTGGGCGGAGTTGGAGCGGCGTCCTCCGATGACCACGAGAGCACTTGTCACAGACGTCGGCAATGACACTCTGTACGGCTTTTCCGTCGAGCGAACGTTGGGCTGGGTCGAAGAGGTCCTTTGTCGTCTGGCTCAGGTGACACAGGATATCGTTCTCACGGGGTTGCCGCTTGCCGCGGTCTACCGGCTCTCACAGATCAAATTCCTTGCATTCCGTTCGATGCTCGTGCCGTCTTGTCGGCTTACGCTCAGCCAAGTCATCGACCGAGCCGAAGGTGTACACGAAGGGTTGATGAAGTTGTCCTCGGTCTATGGAGCGAAGTTTTTTCAACTTGATCCTGTTTGGTATGGATTCGATCCCATCCATGTGCGGCCGTCATACTGGCGCACAGCCTGGCCGGAGATTTTGGGAGAACGGGTTCTGGAATCGCAAGGGGCTCGATCAATGCTGGAGTCGGCTCGGTTATACCTGATGCGTCCTGAGCGTCGTTCGTTCTTTGGTATTGAACAGGTGAGGCCGCAGTTTGGGGTCACGCTTCGATCCGGCGGACAGGTATGGTTGTATTGATTGCTTCTGCTGTCATCACTCGACAGGCGGCTGTTGTGTGGTCGGACTTGCTTGCAGAGGGAGGGTGAATTGTCTGATTCAAAGTTTCACTATTCGATCTTCATCAAACGGGCTATCACAGGCCTCATTCTCGGCGGTCTCGCCGGCGCAATCCAGGTTTGGTTTTTTAAACGTGATCTCATGCATCTCTGGGCCTCGCTTGCGGCTGGCATGGTGTATATGGCCGCCTGGGTAACCCTCACGGATTGGCTCAAGCTGGCGGGGGGCAAGATTCTCCTTGGTGGAGTCTCAGGGTTGCTGGCAGCCATCGTGTGGTGGGCTATCGCGGTTCCTGCTGACAATGCCTTCATCCAAGCTGTCGTAGCCGGCACTTGTTTTGGGGCGGCCTTTGCCTGGTCGGATCAGCGAAGGACATGAATCGTTTCGTACTTGATATCAGGGGCGCTGACGTGTGATTGCCGCTCCCCTCATGGGTACAGGCGCAGATGCTCGTTTCTCGAGATATTGTTTGGATTCATATTGAGCCAAACCAGCTTGCCCACGAGTGTATGCTGGAGTATAGTGTCTTGTCATGATGTGGGTTGATAAACGCGAACGTCATTTGTTGCCCAAAGGACTGATCTATACCGCTCTGATTTGTTTTGTCTGTCTCTGCGTTCTGTCACAAATGCTTGGTGCACCAGTGACCTTGCTTAGTTTACTCACATCGGATACCCCGGTGGAATTACTCTCTGAAGACTTCTCCATTCTCCCCCTCATACCGGTACCAGTTGCACCGAGTCGTTCTACCTCCTATGCAGAGTTTGAACCGTCGTTCCACATCCCAATCTTTTCAATATCGGTCTTTCACCCTCCTCAGGGCTAGCATTTTTTTTCGAATTGCCTATCGATCGTAAAGACGGAACTCACTGAGGCGTTCCCACGTGGGTCATCGGGACTAAGCACGCTTCGTGTGGTGCGAGGATCGATGTGAGCCTGTGACGTCAAGCGTTCCTCCCCGGATGTAAGGAGTGACGAGGACGATGAAGGTAATAAGTGTTTATACTTGAGTTGTTCTGTTTACTGTAGATGGGCGGATTTTTAAATGTCTCGGGACTGTGTGCAGTGCACGAGCCAGTCGTCAACGAGCGCACTGTCATCGAGCCTGACAAGACGTGAAAAGCGGAGATATTACTCGATTTTAAGATTGAAGAATTCTTTGGGCACACTCAGCCGCCCGACTGTACGACGGCCCAGAAGCTGCAAAATGATCGAAGGAAGTTAGCCCCGCAGTTGTCGGCCCCAACGGGGTGAAGGTTCTAAGTCCGACGAGTCAGGCTATATATAACGGTGCCGACTCCGCCGAACCAATGCACCCGTGATGCTTGGTGTGAGAACACTCGGCTCTGTGTGTCAGGACATCAGGCAGTGAACTGAGTATCTCTGCCATGGGAGGCTTACAAATGATTTCTGTCACGGATAGGTTTAGAAGTAAGCGTGTTTTCGTATGGACGCTGTTTGTCGCAAGCTCATGGTTCTTCCTGCAGACAGGATCTGTGTCTGATAGTGAGACCTGCACAGGCCCCGGTGGGGCTGTCGGCGTTCTTGCTATGCAGGAGGACACCGCTCCTCAACTGCAAGGTATGCCTATTCCAAACAGCACCAGGAAGGACAATCGGACTGACTCAATGGAAACACTTAGCAGCTCTCTTAAACATGCATCCATCTTATTGCACAGAGCGGCAAATGCGATAGAAAAGGATAACGCCCTGGCAGTGCAACTCATCCGGGAAGTGATCTCTATTCTCAGACACCAAGTAATCCCGGCACTTCTCGATCGCAACTCAATATTGGTTCCCATTCGTTCGCTATTACAGGGGTCTGTGCTGGGAATGGATCATGAGGAGTCCATGCATCACCTCAGTCAATCGCTTGTTCAGCAGGAGTCGTCCCCCTCAAACAAGAGAGGAACCTGAAGCTGTGACAGGCAGACTGGATATCGTCTATGACCGGAGAGACCTGGGTTGCAAATTCTCGGAGTTCTCACTCAATGGACTTAAGCGGAGAGCAGAATGAGTGATAATATTCATGCGAAACCATTAGAAAGTCTTTCGGGGACACTTTGTGCAGCGTGCCGACTTCCTGCGAACCCTAATTCTGAAGGTGTCATTATGGAGGTCGGGAAGGGGTGGACTCCTCAAGGCGCCGTCTGCCTTGTTTGGCACCGTTGCTGTTACGATGAGTTCCTGGACCAAGGTGAAGAATCGTGACAGGTTTATTTGGGAATGACGAGAAGAATAATTGTCTGATTCAAAATCGTCGAAGACTTTCTCGCTGGAGAACATGTCATGGTCTGGGACCCAAAAGATCCGTGGGGCAAGAAGCCTGACCCGATTGAGGACGTGCTCAAGCAAGCCAAGTCGAAGATGAAGGAGCTGTTCGCTGCTGGAGACTTTGATGGGTGGAAAAATCACCTGCCAGCGGGAGGACTGCTCAATGTGGTTATCACCGCCTTGCTTATCTTCTTCATCTGGCAGGCGGTCTTTATCGTCGCGCCGGATGAAGAAGGTGTCGTCAAGCGGTTCGGTGTGCCGGTTCGGACGGTCGAGCCGGGTCCCCACTTCAAAATCCCCTTCGCTGAGACCGTCCTCCAACCCAAGGTGGCAAAACTCTACCGGGTCGAGGTCGGCTTTCGCACCAGCCAGCAGGGCCGCCAGCAAATGGTGCCCCAAGAAGCCTTGATGTTGACCGGCGATATGAACATCCTGGCAATCGAATTTATCGTGCAATACAAGATCAAAGAATCCCGCGAGTTTCTGTTCAACGTGGCGGATATCCATGAGACCATCGGCAAAGCTGCGGAAGCCTCCATGCGGGAAGTGGTGGGGAAGAGCAAGATCGACGAAGCCTTAACCACGGGCAAAGCCGTCATTCAGCAAGACACCCTGACGCTCTTACAAACGATCTTGGATCAGTACCAATCCGGTGTGCAGATTGCTGCGGTGCAGCTGCAAGACGTGGATCCGCCGGAAGCGGTCGCCGCCGCCTTCAAGGATGTGACGAACGCCAAGGAAGATCGAGAAAAACTCATCAACCAAGCACAGGGGTATCGTAACGACATCATTCCAAGAGCCAAGGGGGAAGCGGCTGAACTGGTGAACCGAGCCAGGGGGTTTGCGCAGGCCCGCCTCAACCGTGCCCAGGGAGAGACAAACCGGTTCCTCGCCACCCTGAAAGAGTACAACCAGGCAAAAGATGTGATCAGCAAGCGGATTTACATCGAGACGATGGAAGAGATCCTGCCGAGCATGGAGAAGATCATCATTGATGGGAAGGGTGGAGAGCGCTTGCTCCCGTATCTTCCGTTGGATCGCCGCTCCAAACCGACGTCCATGACCGGAGCCAAGACAACCCCACAGACAGAGGGTGAAGAGTCGCGGTCGGAATCGCCCACGCTGAAACCGAGAGGCTCACGATCATGACCAAGCAGGGATTCGCACTGACACTCCTTGCCGTGATCATCGCGTTATTTGTGCTGGGGGCCTCTCCGCTCTTCGTTGTAGACGTCATCCAGACCGCGATCGTCGTCCAGCTCGGGAAACCCGTTCGAAACATCACCGAACCAGGGCTCTACCTGAAAGTTCCGTTCGTCCAAGAAGTCACCTACTTCGACAAACGGCTCTTGGATTATGACTCGAACGCCCAGGACGTTATTACCTCTGACAAGAAGACCCTCTTGCTGGATAATTTTGCGAAATGGCGCATTGTCGACCCCTTGAAGGTGTATCAGAACTTCCAGAGCCAACGAGGCGCGCTCCAACGACTGCACGATATCATCTATTCCGAGCTCCGGGTGGAATTAGGTCGGCACGAATTGCTCGAAATCGTCTCGAGCACGAGAGCGGACATTATGAAAGTGGTCACCGAACGAGCCAAGGAAAAGGCTGCGGGGTACGGCATCGATATTCAGGATGTACGGATCAAGCGAGCCGATTTGCCGGAACAGAACGAGAAAGCCGTTTTCGCGCGCATGCAAGCGGAACGCGAGCGCCAGGCCAAACAATATCGAGCGGAAGGCGCCGAAGAAGCGCAGAAGATTCGATCGGAAGCGGAAAAAGACCGGGAAATTATCCTCGCCCAAGCCTACAAAGAGTCGGAAGAGCTTCGTGGCGGCGGGGACGCCAAAGCCTTCCGAATCTATGCCGACGCCTACCGACAGGATCAAAAGTTTTTCGAGTTTACACGTTCGATGGAGGCCTATAAGACCGCGTTTAAGGACGGCTCAACCCTGGTGATGAGTCCGGACTCGGAATTCTTCCGCTACTTGAAGCAACGCTGACGTGCTCCGCAGCCCAGTTCCCTCAGGTCGATCTTACGGTCCTTCGTTGAGACGTTGCTTCTCCAATGTCGGTACGATTTGACTCTGCACGTCCTCCGTAATCGTGTATCGGACATAGGCGTTTTCAACCATTTGATTGGCATAGAGCCGGCCGGTTGGTGCCTCGACGGTCAGATCGACGCTGGCCTGCGTATTGGGCTGAATTGTGACGGTCTGCTCAATCTTGTCTCCAATATATGGATGCCAGACTTTCAACTTATAGGTGCCGGGGGGAATGTCGGTGAGCTGGAATTGTCCTTCGTTATCGGCGACTGCGTAATATGGATGGTCGGTGACCAGCGCCCAGCTCTCCATATACGGATGAAACCCGCATTGCATGGTGAAAATCTTCCGATCTTTGGTCATCTTGACCGATTGAATCACGGTGGCTCCTTCGTAGTGCTTGTGGACATGCGCGCTCAACCCGGCTTCACGAGGATATCGTGAGCTGATCGGTAATGGAATATTGAACAAGACGCGAGGTCCGAGGTTCGATGTCTCATAGGCTTGAATGTCGTGTAAGGCAGGGTCCATATTCACCACCATTACGTTGTGAAGATCGCGAACAAGTGTGATATACGGCATAAAACGGCAATCAATGGCTTCGATTCTCGGCGGTGTGTACTCGCCGAACGATTTGCCCTTCTCGATGCCCTCGAGATACACAACGACGTTGCGGAACTCTCCCTGTGATCCGACGTCAAACGGCTGTAGCAATCTCCACCCTTTCCCATCAGAAATCCGGCCGCAATAGACCGGGTCCGGCACGGTTGTGAGATTGTACCCCTTTGGCATCGGGACTTTGCCGTGGAGGTGAACCGTTCCAGAAAGCGATCCGCCTTCAGTCAAAAATATTTCTTCATAGGCTTCGCTGCCAGGCGTAACCGCGAGATTGAACGCACAGGCACATGCGACCATCAGACCGTGCCATGTAGCTCTCTTCATCATTGTCCCCTTTCACAGGATCCATTGTTGTCGATATCTATCATCCTCATGAGGCCGTTTCATCGAGATGAATGACCGCCGTTGGGCTCATCGAACGGACCGGGTCGGCGAGATTCGTCCAGATATTGTACCGGATTGTTCGAGCTCGGAGAAAACAGAGGCTGACATAGTCGCCAGGTGGAATGGTGATCATATCCTTCATCGCACCAAACCATGTCGTGAATCCCTTGTCGCAACTGATTTCCGCTATCGGGTGTATTCCGAGCAGTCCCAGGTGAATCGGGACGGAGAGTGCGTTATGCCACCGAATTTCTTCTCCGACGGCGGCATACAATTCAGCGGGAGTAATCGAATCCTGGCTGTCAATCTGAATGTCGTGAATGTGTGGAAATCGATCTCTGGGAGACGATGTCACACAACCGGTGAGGGTGGACACAAACAGAGCCACCCATATCATGCCGTGGATCAACATGTAATGATTCCCTTGCGTTAGAAAGACCAACAGCTTTCTGCTAAAAGCCTACATCGGCTCTTGTCAGAAGAGGGGGCTGACCAATATGAATCGAGCTGAGACTTCAGCGGTTCTTTGGAGGATCCGATCCGTGGCGGTAGACAAAGGCCAGTAAGTCTCGAGGACGAGAACCGATAACATGGCTGGAGGAGCAGTGCATTCTACGCTCTTGGGCTGGAGCCGCTAATGGCGAATAACGACGCATAACTGTCTGGAGGTATTCATACGTCACTTAAATCCCTTATACTACCTTCTATCAGAAATCTCTAGGGAGAAGCGATGGATTATGCTCCATCTGCTCAGTGGTGTTTACAGGACAAGATAGCTCAATTCAGATATCGAGACCGACAAAGGCCTATTCCGATGGCTATCGAATAGGATAGCTGTAGTACCTGTTCGGTCCATGCTAGGAGCATTGTCTAGGGCTTTCCCAATACCTGTCATGCTCATAAGCTGGAAGCAACCTGAAGAGACAGTACCAACACACAAGACGTAACTGATTGACGAATGAGATCGTGACAGTTTAGCATCCTGGCCATCGCCATCTCGTTGATCAATTTAGTGGGAATGGGAACTGTTTCTATTAGGTTGCCCATCAAGTATGAGTCAGAGTATATTCCCTACCGGGAGTCTGGTTAAGGAAAGGACGGTTCGTCTCTTGCCTGTGGGAACAGGTGCAGTCATTCTGATCGCCTTTGTTTGTATCGGCGTGGTATTACAGATGCTGGGAGTTCCCGTCACCTTGCTTGGTCTCCTGACGTCGGATACTCCCGTGGAATCACTCTCCGAAGACTTCTCTATTCCTCCGGTCATACTGGAACCGGGTGTTCCGAGCCACTCTCGTTCTAGTCTGGAGAGTCAATCTCCCAGGCATCTTCCAATCTTCTCCATCGCAGTCTTTCATCCTCCTCAATCGTAGTCTTTGTTAGGGTCCTATCAATTGGCGGTACACGTTCGCTGGGACGTTCACCCGTGGCGTGTCACTCTGCCATGCCATTGATACGGTGTGAATGTTTCTGCGATCTCGAAATATCGTACTGTCCGGTCATTATGGCCGGAGTGAAGGGGAAAGGCGACAGGGGTCGGTACGTTGGGAAATGGAGTGCTGTGGGTAGTGTTGCTGGGCATGCTGAATGTGTCCATGGCAGTTGCCACGTATGGAGCGTACAGACAGATTGTGAGTCGGCGCGTCGGGATTGGAACTGAGAAGAGGCTGGTCGAGGAAGCCTTGCTCAATTTCGTTATGGAGGAGGTCGGTCGGAGCACCGAGATTATTAAAACTCCAATTGCCCGCATCCGATAAACGGAATCATTGGGGCTCAGCCATTTCACGAATGGTGAGGGCAACGAATTGAGCTTGCCGATGAACCGACGATGACAACAACGGGCGCTGTGTAGGGCAGAAGGCGTTATACGGCCACCGACACGAGACTGTACAGGCAGTAGAACTGGATTTGACGAAGGATTGGAGGTCTATGCGATTCAGCACGAAGTACTTCGAAGCGGAGATTGCCAACTTTGTCTTTTTCCGCGCGCCACTACTTGGGTCGATATATATCGGCCCCGATTCCGGATGCGGCTACCTTGTGAGGATTAGCCCGAAGGAGATTGATACGATGCGTCGAGACTATGTCGAGAGGACGAGACAAACATTGCGTGAGCGGCGGGCGTAGGACTTCACGGTGAGGTTACGGAGAAAGTGATGTGCAAGGGATTGTTTACAAGGATTAGGTGGATCGTGCTCGTGGTAGGAGCCGGACTCGTGCCCCTGATCGATCAAGTGCTGGCGGAGCCCAATAAAGCTGAGAAGTCGGCCTCAGCGAAGGTTTCGATAGTCGAGGCTATCACGACCGCGTCTGAAAAAGTAACAGGTGCAGTGATCGAAGCCAAGTTAGAACAGAAGCATGATCAGTTGATTTGGGAGGTCGAAGTCGTCACGCCGGAGAAACAGGTGATGAAGATCCACATTGATGCCCAGACAGGGGCGGCTATTGATGTGGAGGAGCAAACGGTGAAGGCAAGGCGGATTCAGAGGCGGAATTGACGACGTGGGGCAGTCCAAGGCCATCAAGCGAACCGTTCCCTCACATTGAACGCATGTCAACTGATGAGACTGCAATGAGCGGAACGAGTCACCGAATGCTGCGTCGGATGGATCAGTTTCGAGTAATATCCGGTTCGAAGGTAGACGAGGTGCAACCCGCATGGCGTTGATCCATACGCTGACGATTCTGATCTGTCTGGCAGCCCTGTTCAGTTATGTGAATCACCGGCTGCTGAAGTTGCCGATTACGATCGGACTCATGGCTGTGGCACTGGGATTTTCGCTCATCTTGCTGGCACTGGGGAAATTAGGTTTTGGCATTGAGGCTGAAGCACAGCGTTTCATCGGTGCGATTGATTTCAACGAGGCACTGATGCATGGCTTGCTTGGTTTTCTGCTGTTTGCCGGTGCCTTGCATGTGAAACTCGATGAGCTGCTCGATCTCAAATGGGTCATCGGGACCTTAGCCGTCGTGGGGACGATCTTGTCCAGCGTAGTCACTGGCTTGCTCGGCTATGTGCTATTCGATTTGGTTGGTTTATCACTGCCGTTGCTCTATTGTCTGTTGTTCGGTGCCCTGATCTCGCCCACTGATCCCATTGCCGTCATGGGAGTGCTTCGACAGGCTCGCCTTCCCAAGGCGTTGGAAATGAAAATTGTCGGGGAGTCGCTCTTTACTCAGAAGTCAGAAATATAGGCCACACTCGGGTGGTGGAAGAAGGATCGCACCAGAGCGGGGCGGCGACCAATCTCCATCAACTGCCGGGTCACCTGCGCATCGAGAGTCTCCCCCTTCCGAAGCGGCCGCCGCGCCGTCCCGGTTCGCTTTGCATAACTCCAGACCAGTTCATCGGGATTGAGGTCCGGGGCATATCCGGGCAGATAATGCAGGGTCAGTTTGCCGGCGAGGTCTGCGATATACTGGGTAACGGCTTTGGTCTTGTGCGCTGGCAACCCATCCAGGATCAGATGCAAGGGCTTGCGGCGGCCACGCAGCATCCGGCGCAGCAAGGTCACGAGCTGCTCGCCCGTCAGCCCGCCCGTATAGGTCTCAACCCAGAAGGCCCCCTTGGTCGTGATTGCTGAGGCGGCGCTGATGCTCTGACGCTGACCGGGGACCGATACCACCGGGGTTTGACCCTTGGCTCCCCAGGTCCTGCCCTGTACGGCATCGGCCCGAAAGCCTGACTCATCCCAGAAATAGATCTCGGCCTGGTCCCGCTTGGCGCGGCGCACGATCGCTGGATACGTTTCGCGTTGCCAGCGCGCAATCGCGGCAGGATCGCGCTGGTAGGCACGCTGCAACGGCTTCTGCGGTGTCAGCCCCTGGCGTGCCAACACCGCTCCGACCGACGCCAGGCTCAGGCGCACGCCGAAACGCTGGGCGATCAAATCACGCACGATCTGGCGCGTCCACAACCCAAAGTCAAATCCGTACTGCATCGGATTCTTGCCGTTGATCCAGCGAAACATCTGCCGCTCCTGTCCTGCCGTCAATGTCCGGGGACGCCCCGTTGCTGGCCGAGCCGCCAACGCTTTCAGACCCTGGCCACGCCGCCGGGCCGTCTTGAGCCAGCGGTAAATGGTGCAGCGATGAAACCCGTAGCTCGCGATGACCGTGCTCGGCCGTTCGCCGTCGCGCACTCGCGCCACGGCCATGGTGCGAATCGTCTCCAAGGTCCGGTGATCGAGCGTGCGGCCATCGCGTTTCATCGTAACGCCGAGTGTCGCATATCCACAGACTGTTGTCTATATTACTAACTGATGAGTAATGACGGAGTCGGTGTGGTGATTTTTCTCATCGTGTTGAATCTCCTTCCGAAAGAAACGGTTCACGTGACGGATGTGCTGGCCCTTTTTGCGGAAGAAGCACTGGGCGGCGCAGCCTTGGGATTGGTTCTCGGCTATCTCGCGTATCGGATGCTCCGTTCCGTGGATAGCTATCAGGTTGAAATTCTTATTACGCTCGCGTTGGTTATGGGCAGCTTCGGATTGGCGGATTTGCTGCATACGTCCGGCCCGATTGCCGTCGTGGTGGTAGGGCTGCTCATCGGAAACTACGGACGGCAATGGGCCATGTCGGAGACGACGCGGGAACATCTCGATAATTTTTGGGAACTGCTGGATGAGATGTTGAATGCCGTCTTGTTTGTCCTGATCGGATTGGAAGTGCTTGTGTTGAGTTTTAAGCAACCGTATCTCCTTGCCGGACTTGTGGCTATTCCGCTGGTATTGGGAGCACGCTGGCTGAGTGTCGTGCTCCAGATCAGGCTGTTCAGCCTCGTCCGGGAGTTTGCTGCCCGCACGGTAACGATCCTGACCTGGGGCGGCCTGCGCGGCGGAATTTCCGTTGCGTTGGCTCTTTCCCTACCACCGAGTCTCTCCCGTGATGCCCTTGTGACGATCACATACGCCGTTGTGGTGTTTTCGATCATGGTGCAGGGGGTTGACGATCAATCAGGTGCTAGGAAATGCAGTACAGTCTTCACCCGGCATCCACACCAGTGATATGAGAAGAGCTGACCTGCCATGACTGGATATGTGTCAGGATTGTTGTCAGGAAGAGACTGTTTGTTCACTAAGATCGTACCGAGTGTGGACATGACAGTGTGTTGCTCATATGGTAGATTGATCGTATGAGTTCAATGAACCGAATGACATTGCGCTTCCCATGCCGCGTAAGCGCAGTGGGCGGCTTTGTCCTATTGCTCTGCGTCTGCGTAGTCATACAGATGCTTGGAGTCCCAGCCACGTTCGTGGATCTGCTGAGCTCCGATGCGCTCGTGAAGGTGGAGCCTGTCTCGGAAGATCATACGACCGTGTCTCCCTCGCTTGAGTCGGAGCGGCCGAGACTTCTTACTATGGTCACTGAATCTCATCCGGTGCGACGGTTACCGATTTTGACGACATCCCTCTTCCATCCTCCTTCTCTCTAGTACGTCGCGTTCACTCAACACGACAACGTCGAGACATTCTGCGTGATGCGTCCCGTTCTGATGGCATTCACGTAGCGATGAATTCGTTGCGTGTCAAAATGACCAGAGAGTTTGAATGACCATTCGGCTACCAGCGGGAAGTTGGTATGCCGTCTATCGTTCAGAATGAGGTGGAGTGTTTTTATAGAGAAGGAGCGTGTCATGAATTGCTCGGTATGTCGGTCTATGTACCTCGTAGTTCTGTTGACCTTGCAAGCCGATTTGTCGTTTGGTTCTACAGCCGTCGTCGTTCCGCACTCAGCTTTGGAGAGGGTGCAAGCGGATGACGATTACGGTGTGTTGCTTGGAACACATCACATCGTCACGAACGTCAGCCATAATGGGCAAGGTCACGCCCCGGAATTTACTCACTCGAAGGAGATGGAATGGCACATTGAAGAAGTCACTGAGGGCAAACGGTTTCTCACAATACTTGTGCCCACGCATGGCCCATTTGTCGTGAGGCTTCCAGTCGGATCCTACCGTGTGACAACCATGAGGTTCCCTAGCCCTGAGGGGTTTTGGCACGGCGTCCTGCCCACGGCCTTTGAGATACGGCCATGGGAATGTACCTCGCTAGGAACCTCAATGCTTCAGATGCGAGTGGGGTTTGTGACTGGATGGATTTCGCGCCATGTGCTTCATGAGCAGGAATTCAGTCGTGCGAATCATGATCAACTGATCGGAGGAAATCGTTGTTTGATCTCCAAGGCTCCGCTGACGTCATCGGTGAAGCAACCAGTCAGACTGGACCGATCAGAGGCGCAGGAATGAAAGGGCCAATCTCATGAACAGGAATACGCGTTATCATAGTTTCGTTATCGGTCTCTCCATCTGGGCTATCAGTGTGACGCTGGGGTGTGCAGGCCTCAGGGTTCCGCTCCCAACATCACAGATTGCGATCCCGGACGAAGATCACGGACTGTTACTGGGTAAGATTCACCTCACTCGGGATGGAAAGTCACCATCGGAAGGGTTGAGTTGGCCGAAAGAGATGAAATGGTGGGTTGAAGATGAAGCGACGGGGACTCGCTTGATGATCGGGCATCTTCCGCTTGATGGCCCGTTCGCGGTGCAACTCCCAGTCGGTTCCTATCGTGTCACCGACATCAGTTTGGCAGGTACACGAGGCATTTGGCACACTGTGTTGCCGACCGCCTTTACCATTCGGCCACGAGCATGTACGGCACTGGGTACCCTGGATCTTGAGATGCAAACAGGGTTCTTTACGGGATGGATGACACGACAGGTCAGTCATGAGAAAGGAATCGCTGCCGAGGATATGGGCGAGACATACGGGGCAGAGGGCTGTCCCACTCTGGTCGCTCCACTTGAAACACCTGTGAAGAGCGTGGTCAGAAAACAGTTTCCTACCCGAGGTGCCGGCAGGTTCTAGGAATCCAACAGGCCGTCCCCACATCGCCAGTCAGGGTCTTCTGGCTGGCGATGGCATTTGTAATAACGGAACGCCTCGTTACAGCGAGTAAATAGGTTGAGGAATCACCGATGAGTAGTACGGTCTCTACCGTCCTGGCCGATGCGAAGGCAGGTCTTGTGGTGTTCGTTGTGGCGCTACCGCTCTGCCTGGGGATCGCCTTGGCTTCCGGTGCTCCATTAATGTCAGGATTGGTGGCCGGAATCGTCGGCGGGACTGTGGTGGGACTCCTCAGTGGATCCCATACCAGTGTGAGCGGCCCGGCTGCGGGACTGTCGGCGGTCGTGGCCTCGCAAATCCTCTCACTCGGTTCGTTCTCCGCCTTTCTGATGGCTCTGATCCTTGCCGGGATGATCCAAATTAGTCTCGGCGTCGCCAGAGGAGGGTTCATCTCTGAATTCTTCCCCTCCAGTGTCATCAAAGGGTTGTTGGCCGCGATCGGCGTGATCATCATCCTTAAACAGATTCCCCACCTCGTCGGGCATGACGCCGATCCGGAAGGAGACCTGTCCTTCTCCCAGCCGGATCTCGAAACGACGTTTTCCGAACTCTTCCGCATGTTCGGATATTTTCAGCTGGGGGCTGCCGTTGTTGGTCTGTTGTCCGTGGCACTGCTCCTCCTCTGGGACAATTGGAAGCCGTTGAAGACGTCTCTCTTTCCCGCTCCTGTCGCCGTGGTCTTATTCGGTATTGGGGGCGGATTGTGGTTCGAACATCTCGGCGAGCCATGGATCATCAAGCCAAGCCATCTGGTGCAGGTGCCGGTGGCGGGCAACCTTGCTGAGCTGTTCGGACTGCTTCCTCGACCAGACTTCTCGCAATGGATGAATCCGGCAGTCTATACCGCGGGGATGACGCTGGCTCTTGTGGCCTCTCTTGAAACCTTGCTGAATCTCAAGGCCGTTGACCGGATTGATCCACGCCAAGGCACATCACCGCCGAACCAAGAGCTGTGTGCGCAAGGCATCGGGAATGTGGTGTGCGGATTGATCGGCGGGCTCCCAATCACCTCCGTGATCATCCGGAGTTCGGTGAATGTGAATGCGGACGGCCAAACAAAGCTGGCTGCAATCATCCACGGCATCCTGCTTCTCGCCAGTGTTCCGCTCATTCCGACCTGGTTGAATACCATTCCTTTATCCTGCCTAGCGGCTATTTTGTTAGTGACCGGTATTAAACTGGCCAGCCCAGCTCTCATCAAGCAAATGTGGAGCGAGGGCCGATACCAGTTTATTCCGTTTGCGGCAACCGTGACTGCTATCGTGTTCACTGATCTTTTGATCGGCATCGTGATTGGGCTGATCGTGGCCATTGGGTTTATTCTTAATAGCAACATGCGTCGCCCAGTGCATCGGTTGGTCGAGAGGCATCTTGGTGGTGACGTCGTGCATATCGAACTGGCCAACCAGGTAAGTGTCCTGAATCGCGCCGCTCTTGCCAAAGCGTTGAATGATGTATCCAGGAATGGCCGTGTACTTCTTGATGCGCGAAGCACGGATTATATTGATCCGGATGTGCTGGACTTGATTCGAGACTTTAAAGATCAAGCCGGACCAGCCCACGGTGTCGAGGTGAGTCTCGTCGGGTTTCGGAGTGAGTATCACTTTGAGGACCAGATTCACTATGTGGATTACTCGACCCGTGAACTTCAACAGGCCATCACACCGCAGCAGGTCCTGCAGATTCTGAAGGACGGTCACGAGCGGGCCCGCACCGGTCGTCGCCTGACCCGAGACTATAGTCGCCAGGTTCAGGCCACGGCAGCGGCCCAACATCCGTTGGCCGTCGCACTCAGTTGCATCGATTCACGTACCCCTGTGGAATTGATCTTCGATCTCGGCATGGGCGACATTTTCAGTATCCGTGTGGCGGGCAACATCACAAGTCGAGAGGTGTTGGCGAGTGCAGAATACGGGTGTGCGGTGGCAGGGGCAAAACTCATGATCGTGATAGGGCATACCGGATGTGGGGCGGTCTCGGCCGCTGTGAAACTCATAGGCTCACACCTAACGGTTGCCAACGCGACAGGATGTCAGCATTTAGATGCTATTGTGAGCGAGATCCAGCGGTCTGTAGGAGGTATTCCCAATCAGCCGGCTGTGAAACCGGCTTCGCCTGATGCCGGAGTGATCGCAGATGCTGTTGCCAGAGAAAATGTTCTGCGCGTAGTCAAGGAACTACGCCAACAGAGTCGGACGATTGACAACTTGGTTTGCGAACGACGCATTGCCATTATCGGTGCGATGTATGACATTTCTACAGGAGGCATCGAGTTTTTAGTAGAAGATGGACTAGGCGAGGTGAGGATATAGAATAGAGCGTGACAGCCGCTTGTTATTTGATAGCTGATGCGATTTGCCCGCTAGAAGCGATATTTGATCGAAGGCCTTTGACTGCCGGCGTGGCCCTCATGGGGCAAGCATGAGGTGTGTATACCTTTTTCTCCCACCTGAAATGGACATGGGCAATCGCGTTGGGGTATGCGGCGAGATAGGCGTTCACTGGATGATGAACGGCGGTTTATTCACTCCCTGACACAGTTGTCCATCTGTTCCCATGGTTGTCCTTCTTTGCAGCTTTCTCGCGCATGCACTCGTTACTATTAGGTATTCAGGCGTAGTCTATTCAATCGTCATGCAGGACTTTGACGATCAACGGAGTGGAGGAAAGGGGAATAGGCATAATTGAGAGAGGATGGACCATGCCAGATTGCCTGGCAAAAAGTAGCTCGTTTCTGTGTGCCCACTATCTGATGACCTGTATCTGTCGCCACCGTTTCGATTGATACCGCCAGGGGAGCAGTTCCATTCGTACGATCTCAGCTATGATCACTCGTACCATTCGAAATGCTCCTTGACACGGTCCGCCTAAAGAGTGTACATACACCAGTATGAAGTCGCAATGCCCAGAAGAATTTAGCGAATGTGCTGATTGCGCATGTTTTAACGTGCGAAAAGCCGCGCGTGCGATCACCCGATTCTATGACGCTGTCCTCGAACCTTCCGGAATACAGGGAACACAATTTTCCTTGTTAACAGTTGCTCACCTCGCAGGTGAGTTGCCAATCACGGAAACGGCAGATCGTCTTGGTGTAGACAGAACGACGTTAACCCGGAACCTGAGAGTGCTCGAAACTCGAGGGTTCATTGTAGTCGGACCTGGTAAAGATGGACGTACGAAATCGATTCAGTTGACCGATGCGGGTCGAGATACGCTGATGAAGGCGTTGCCCTATTGGAAGAAGGCACAGGAAACAGTCGTTCATGATCTTGGACATGCGCGTTTCAAAACCCTGATGAAAGAATTGTCTGCAATTCGGTCGCTCAGCAAACAATCAATCTAACGAATGCACGGTAGGTGGGTGGTTTATAATGCCACGAAGAGTGCAGATACACTAATTGAGCTTATATTGCCGCGTGAGATGTGCAGATCATAAAGAGCATCTCAAGCATTTTAAGCTTCATCTCCCAGGCTGCCCAGTCATTGAATTGAGGTTCTTGGAGCACGCGCTAACAAATGTTTTTGACTAGATATGTGTATATGCACCATAGGAGGAAATGGCAATGAGTCAGATAGGTCATGGCAGAGCCGAGCAGTTTTTCTGGTGGGTCACTGCGCACTCCAAGGCGCTTGTTCTAGCGGGAGTCATATTAATAGGGAGCCTAGCCGCATTCATCCCGCAGCTGACCATGGATACCTCAGCTGATTCCTTCATTGCCAAGGATAACCCCGCCCGCGTCTATCGAGATCAAGTCAAACAAGTCTTCGGCTTATCGGATCCGTTTGTGATCGCGGTTATCAATCGTGGTGCCACAGGCGTCTTTAATCCCGACACGTTGCAATTGGTGCAGTGGCTGACAGATCGAGTCAAAACCATTCCCAACGTCGACCCTGATCGAGTGATGAGTCTGGCAACGGAGAACAATATTGTCGGCACTGATGACGGCATGCAGGTGAAGAAATTCTTCCAGCCGCCGCCCGTGACGCAGAGTCAGGCCGATACGATTCGTGCAGCGATCGCTGATTTTCCGCTCTACCAGGGCAGTCTGGTGGCACGTGATGCGACGGCGACCTTGGTTACGGCTGAAGTTCTTGACGAGATGAAGAACGAGGCAACGTATCAGGCCTTCATGAGCCTGGTCCAAGAGGTCCCGCAGCTGCCAGAGGTCGAGCTCCATGTGGCTGGCGAAGGGGCAGTCTCTGGCTATCTCTTTAACTACATTGATCATGATGCGAAGCGAATTAATCCGGTTGTTGCGATTGTCATCACGATTGTCCTCTTCATCGCATTTCGGACGGTGCGCGGGATGCTGCTACCGAATTTGGTCGTGCTCGGCACGGCGGCGGCGGCCTTTGGAACCATGGCCGCGGGCGGCGTTCCATTCTATGTAATTACCAACGGTCTCCTTTCCATTTTGATTGGGATGGCAGTCGCAGAACCCATCCATCTCCTCACACACTATTATCAAGTGGGTCGTGCTCATCCTCATCTCACACATCAGGAAATGATTATTCGCACCATGAGCGACGTCTGGAAGCCTCTGACGATGACTATTCTCACCACAGTGGTTGGCTTCATTTCGCTCTATGCCTCCGGCGGGATGCCGCCAATGCAGTATTTTGGTCTCTTTGCGTCCATTGGGATTATAGGAGCCTGGTGTTATGGCCTGGTATTTATTCCGGCCGCATTGATGTTGGTGCCATTCAAGCCGTCTCCCGCGATCAAAGGCGACCAGACGATTGACCGTTATGCTCAATTCGTGACGGCATTGGGCCGCTTTGCGATTCGTCGACCAAGGTTCATTCTCAGCGTGGCACTCGTCGTTGCCGTATTGGGGATGATCGGTGCGTTTCGGCTCATCATCGAGGAGGCGACGATCGAAAACTTTCAGCATGATGAACCCATTTATCGCGCGGACAAAGTGATCAACCAGGTGATGGACGGGACCAATTACCTGGATATTGTGGTGGAGACTCCGACAGCTGAGGGCCTGTTCAACCCGGATGCACTTCACCGTATGGAGGCCCTCCAGAGATTTGTCGAGACGTTGCCTGGCGTGGGTGGGACGACGTCGGTGGTCGACTACGTGAAGCAGATGAATCGGTCGATTAACGAAAACCGCAAGGACGCGTATCGCATTCCCGATAACCGAGACCTGGTGGCGCAACTCTTTCTGCTCTACTCCGCCTCCGCCGATCCGACGGATTTCCAGCAGGAAATTGATTACGAATATCGACGGGCCAATATTCGCGCCAGTATCAAAACGTCCCATTACGTGAACAACCGGGCGGTAATTGAACAGGTCGAACAGTATCTCCTCAAGCAATTCAACAACAATGAGGTCGTGGGCCATTTGAGCGGACGAGTGAATGTCAATCATCACTGGTTAGAGACCATCGCCTCCACCCATTTCGTCAGTGAAGGGATCGCCTTGGTCATTAGCTGGCTCATGGCGTCCTGGCTGTTTCGTTCACTCGGTGCTGGACTCTTTACGCTGGTGCCGGTGTTTGCCTCCGTTCTTCTCGTGTACGGCATCATGGGATTCGGTGGGATTTGGCTTGCTGTCGGGACCTCCATGTTTGCGGCCATTGCGACTGGTTTGGCGATCGATTTTGGTCAGCATACGACCCAGCGGATTCGTGAGCTCATGCGATCGGGTACCGGCACGTTTGAGGAACGGATGGTGCACTTTTTCCCGTCTACAGGGCGGGCGCTGTTTTTCAACTTCCTGGCCATGAGCTTGGGGTTCGGCACCCTCATGATCAGTGCGGTGCCGCCACTGATCCGTTTCGGCAGTTTGGTGGCGGTGGCCATGGCCGTGAGCTTTCTCGCCAGTATTACGGTTATGCCGGCACTGGCGACGATGTTTCGTCCGCGCTTTCTTGGGTTTGCGACCTCCGATCAGGAAACAGCTCAGGCAGTGCAACTTAACCCGGTCTTATCCGTGTCTACCATGAAGGAAGGAAGGTAATTCATATGCGATCACACATGCAGAACTTCTTTATTGGGCTCTTTTTCTTGATTTCCATGTCCGCAGGCGATGTTGCCGCGGAATCCTTACTGGCCGGCGAAGAAGTCGCTCGACGCATTAATGCGCGTAACGAAGGTGAGGTCGTCTCACGTTTTATTACGATGGCAATGACGGACCGCAGCGGCACCGAACGAGTGCGGGAAACGAAGAGCCTCCGAAAGTATTTTGGAAAAGAGAAACGAACGATCATTTTCTATTTGAGTCCTTCAAATATTAAAGATACGGCATTTTTGACCTACGATTACCCGGAAGCCGATCGAGACGATGATCAATGGTTGTACTTGCCCGCAGCCAGAAAAGTGCGCCGTATTTCCGCGTCCGATCGAGGGGACTACTTCCTCGGGACGGACTTTACGTATGAAGACATTCGCAAGGAGACCAAAGTTGGGATTGAAGATTACTCGTGGAAAACTCTCGGCGAGGAGACCATCGATGGGCATCGGTGCCTTCTCGTCGAGGAGATTCCTGTGAATGACAAAACGGCCCAGGAATTGGGCTATAGCAAAGTGCAGTCCTGGATTGATGCCGGAATCTGGATGGTCCGTCAAGCCAAGTACTGGGATGTGGCGGGTAATCCGTTGAAGACCCTCCAGGTCAGGGAGATCACATTGATCCAGGATATCTGGACAGCCCATCAACTAGCTCTAGAAAACCACAAGACCGGCCACAAGACGGTGTTTACCTTCAAAGATGTGAACTATGGGCAAAATGTCAAGGATGAAATGTTCACGGAAGAAGCCTTGCGACGCGGATATTAAGGACCTATGGCACGTTCATATACGACGTGTGGAATTCTGGCGCTGGCGGGGTGGCTCATCGCTGCCAGCGCCATGGCCGAGAGCACGGCAGACGATACGCAATCGAGTCAGTTAAGCAATCATCGGTTCAGTGCGGTGCTTGAATCTGAAGCGGCCTATGGGATGGCACGAGATCGTGCCGATAAACTGGAGATGCTGCTTGAGCCGCAGTGGGAATATCGATGGAGCGAAGATACCCGTATCACCGGGATCGCTCGGCTGTACACGGAAGGATTCGACCATCTGGAACCTGGTCGCCTGAGCCAAGGGGAGGTTTCGCCTAACTCCCGACGCCTACAACTAGGCGACCGAACCGACGTGGAATTGCGCGAGTTCTACCTGAGAACGCGACTCTGGGGGATGCATCTTACGCTCGGCAAACAGCAGGTCGTCTGGGGGAAGGCCGATGGGCTGAAATTGCTCGACGTCGTCAATCCACAAAACTTCAGGGAATTCATTCTCGATAACTTTGACGATTCTCGTATTCCGCTGTGGACCGTGAATGCCGAAGTGCCTGTTGGAGGCGGAAACTTGCAATTGCTCTGGATCCCGGATCGCACCTATCATCGGCTGCCTCAAGCGGATGCTACGTTTGCCTTTAGCTCACCGCTGATCGTTCCCCAAGCGCCTCCTGGTGTTATGGTGAATCTTCGGCCGCTTGAACGTCCCAACAATATCATGATGGATTCCGACGTTGGCATGCGGTTTTCAAAGTTTTGGCATGGCTGGGACCTGACGGTCAACTATCTCTACCACTTTGCGGATTTCCCTGTACTCTTTCAATCCGTGTTGTTAACTCCAAGTGGCGCCACGGTGACAGTAAACCCTCGTTATGAACGCAACCATCTCATCGGAGGGTCCTTTAGTAATGCGTTTGGCAATCTGACCGTACGGGGCGAAGCCATTTATAATACCGATCAATTCGTGTTGACCACGAATCGACGGGACGGTGATGGTGTGATCAAGAGCGGTGAGATTGCCTATGTCTTCGGGCTGGATTGGTCAGGCATCGAAGATACGATGCTGAGCGTCCAGCTCTTTCAAAGTTGGTTGCTCCATCCAGGCGAGGGGATGGTACGAGACCCATTAGATACCATGACCACCGTATTACTGAGACGACATTTTTTGAATGAAACGTTAGAAACTGAAGTGATCTGGTTGCAAAGCGTAAACCAAGGAGATGGACTTGTCCGACCGAAAGTCAGTTATGAGTTGCGGGATAATTTAAAAATTTGGACAGGGTTTGATCTATTTTACGGCGATCGCAAAGGCTTGTTTGGACAATTTGATCGGAACGATAGGCTCGTGATTGGAATGGAGATGGGGCTTTGAGCTGCAGCTGTTCAATTCGATCCTGATCTTCATCTTATCGAATCACTTGTATCTGTCTCCACCGTTCGGACTGATACCGCCAGAGGAGCAGCCCCATCCGTATGGTCCAGTCGGCGATCATCGCCGCCCAGATCAACAAGACGGATTGCCGCATCCAGAGAGCGGCGATGAGGGCCAACGGCACGCGCACGCCCCACATGCCGATCATCGTGGCGCCCATGATGAAGCGTGTGTCGCCGGCGCCGCGCAACGATCCGGCGAGCACCATGGTCAGGGCCAGGGGAATCTGTAATAAGGCGACGATCTTGAGAAACATGATTCCCAGTTCGATTACAGCCTCATCGGTGGTAAAGGCATGGAGCAAGGCGTAGGGGAAAAAGAAAAAGATGAACCCCATGCAGGTCATGATGGCAATGGCTATCCGGTTCGCCTCCCAATTCTCCAACTTCGCCCTTGTATACTTGCCCGCTCCGATACTCTGCCCCACCATCGTGGCGGCGGCGATGGCCAACCCATAACCGGGCAGGAATGATAACGATTCGATGGATAAGCCGACCTGGTGCGCAGCATAGGCCACGGTGCCGTAGAGCAGTACCAGTTTGGTATAGACGAAAATGCCGGCCTGCTGAACGATCCGCTCGCCGGAAACTGATGCCCCGACGTTCCAGATCGATCGAATCAGGTCGAGACGCAAGGTGGAGGACTCTTTAAAGATCGGACGGCAGCGGAGCAGGAGATAGAGGCCTCCAGCTGCTTCGGCCACACCGGCAGCAATCGCAGCGCCCTTGAGACCGAGTGCCGGAAATCCTCCCAGTCCATAGATGAGCGGGTAGGCCAGGACGACGTGTAGGAGGTTGACCCCGATCAACCCGTACATGGGTGTTTTGGTATCGCCAGAAGCCTGAAGCACGGACGCCAACACTTGAATGAGGACCGTACAAGGAAAGACGAGGAAGATGAGAGTGGAATAGGGAAGGGCCAGCTCAATAACCGACTGTTCTGCGCCTAACGCTTCCATCACAAACCGATTACCGGCCATGCCGATTCCAGCCAAGACGAGTGACGCGCCGATCGCCAGCCAGAGGAAATGTCGAGCGGCCTCTCCGGCATCGTGCCGCCGCCTTGCGCCCCAGAGCTGGGCCACGACGACGTTTGTCCCGACGGACACTCCCGACATCAGTGTTGCAGCCACAAAGGCCAACAGTTGGCCGAGCCCCACGGCGGCAATTGACGTGGCGCCCAATCCGCCGACCAAAAAGACGGCGACAATGCCTTCAGCCCGCTGTAAGAGCGTGGTGACGGTGACGGGGAGTGCAAGAACCATCACGGACCGTCTGATTTGGGTGACACCGTTGCCCATGGGGCGCTATCCTAGCAGAGATTCTTCGTTGACCATGTGAGAATTCAGCGATCACACCACACATAGGAAACTGAGAGTGGAAACTCCTAACGAGCTCTTTCCTACCGCCGTACCGCCCCGGCTTTCAAAATCCAAGTTTCTCTCCGGACTGCAATGTCACAAACGACTCTATCTGGAAATTCACCAGCCTGCTCTGGCAACACCGCCGGATGCATCGACGCGGGCGATTTTGGGTATGGGCACCGAGATCGGGGTTCTTGCGCAGCAGCGTTTCCCCGGCGGTGTCCTAGTGAAGGCCGGCTTTCGTCAGCGAGAGGCGGCGGTCGTGGAGACGGCAGGGTTGCTTCAAGATCCCACGGTTCCCTCCATCTTCGAGGGAGCGTTTGAGCACGACGGGGTGCTTGTCCGTGTCGATATTTTGGAGCGTGTCCAGACTGGTTCGGGGGAATCCCCTTCCTGGCGTTTGATCGAAGTGAAGTCCTCGACAAGAGTGAAAGATATCCATCTCGATGATTTGGCGATCCAGAGCTTTATCGTCCAAGGTTCCGGAGTAAACCTGGAAGCGACCTGCCTGATGCACATCAATACAGGCTACCGCTACGATGGGGGTGTGGTTGATCTACGGGCACTCTTTTCAGTCGAACATGTTTCAGAAGCACTGACGGCCAGACGAATGTTAGTGCTGGAACGATTGGCTGCCATGAAGTCCATGTTGTTGGGGGTACAAGCTCCACCGATCGAGCCGGATCAGCATTGCCACAGTCCCTATGAATGTCCCTTCTGGGCCCATTGTACCAAGGACAAGCCGCCACGCTGGATCTATCACTTGCCGGGGAAGAAAGAGATGGTCAGTCAGCTGGTCCGGCAGGGGGTTACGACGATCGACGAGATTCCGGAGGGAGTCCGACTGTCGGATGCACAGCAGAAGGTCAAGAACAACGTAGAATGGGTTTCATCGGAATTGGGTTCACTCCTTCATTCTCTCCGGTACCCCATCCACCATCTCGATGCGGAAACAGTGATGTTGGCCGTCCCACGGTTTCCCTCCACCAGGCCCTATCAGGCCCTTCCGGTGCAATGGTCTAATCACATTGAACTTGAATCCGGTGAGGTCGTGCATCAGGAGTTTCTCCACAACGAGGCGTCTGAGCCACGCAGGCGTTGGGCTGAGGCATTGATCGAGTCCCTCGGCGAGTCCGGCAGTATCTTGGTGTACTCCGCATACGAAGCAGGGCTCATTCGCCAACTGGCGGACATGTTTCCTGAATTTAGATCCGCCTTTCGAGAGATTGGGAAACGGCTGTGGGATCTGCTGCCCGTGATCAAAGAGCATTATTACCATCCCGCCTTTAACGGATCGTACTCGATCAAATCAGTATTGCCGGCGGTGGTGCCGTCGCTTGGGTATGGTGATCTGGCGATTCAAGAAGGCGGGCATGCAGCGGCTGAGTATTATCGTATGGTCTTCGTCGAAACCGATTGGGTGGAACGGGAGACCATCCGAGAAGCCTTGCTACGGTATTGCGCACGAGACACGCTGGCGATGGTGGAGCTGCGGCGGACGCTAAAAACCAAAGCAGGAATCCGACCGGGTAATACTGCGGAAGCCTCATGAGCAGAACCTGTATCTGTAAATTAATTTTACAGTATGCAAGTTGAGCTGGCCCCGATTGTACAGACACCCCACCAAAGATGAGAATGATGCAATCGGAGGACCGCATGAGCACCAGGACCAGACGACGGTACACGGAAGGGTTTAAAGCAGAAGCCGTGCAATTCATATGCAACTCGGCACAGCCTATTGCCCAGGTAGCCTGAGACTTGGGTGTTGCCGACCATCTACTGCACTGCTGGCGGCTGGAGCAGCAACAGCCAGAGACTCACGCCTGTCGGGACTATCGGTTGCAGCAGGAGTTCATCACACAGCCCACGCCGGAGTAGAACGGGATCATCGACCGCTTCTTTCGTAGCCTCAAAAAAGAGCGTGTCTAGCAACACACGTTCCAGACGGTTGATGCTCGACGCGTCATGCAAGCGTGGATGCACTGGTACAACTAGGAACGTCCATATCAGGCGCTGGGGTATCGAAGCCCAATCCAATGCCGCGCCCCAAAAATAATCGAGATCGTGTGGTTTCAGGGGAGCCCTACAGGGGGGCTCACGCTCCGCACTGAATCTTATTGGATTCAGAATCCAATAAGATTCACCTTGTAGAGCCAAAATCCAACCGCAATTTGAATTAACACGTGTATAAAATATTTACAATTGTACGAGCAATCGCTTTCTATGAATAATTGAATAGTTAGCTTGGTAAAAGTGAGTCGGGTTGCTTGTAAGTGTAAAGACATTTTACAAGTGCTTAGCTCTGTTAAATAATACGTATTTATTTTATGGGTAATCTGAGAATCTATTTTATGGTATGAATACTGCTTGGCTAGTAGTTAGGTGCTAAAAAGTAAAACAATTTAGATATCAAGCTCAGTGCTTGGTGGAAGATGGAGGCAGATGATGCATTTGCGGAGTACGCTGTTTGCTTTGCTCTTGGGTATTGGAATGTTGTGGAGCACTTGGGCGTTTGCGCTGACAATTGCTCCAACGACTAATACCTCGGCTTTGGGGGCCGCATTGGGAGGAGGGGGGCTACTAACCATTAATAGTGTTACGATTAACAACGGTGCATCGAGCCAATTTGGAACATATACAGGGTTTACTAGCCCACCGGTCACGATTGGTGATGGGGTCGTGCTTTCAACCGGCCAGGTTGTGCAAACGACACCAGGGTTTAATAATGGATTACAGGGGCCAGGTAGCACTCCGAGCACAAATACAGGCCAACCTGGCACGGCAGCGTTTGATGCCTACGGGGCCGGTAATATTGAGAATTTTTCAGACTCGAATGATGTCGCTTCCATGACAGTGGCATTTACCTTGAGTGCCCCCAGTCAGGTCGGTTTTGATTTTATCTTTGGCTCAATCGAACACCCCGAATTTACGAGCGATTTTACTGATGCATTCTTGGCATTTCTGAATGGCTCAGCTTCGGCAAACCAAATTGTATTTGATGCCGCCAACAATCCAGTGCAGGTCGGGGTGAGCTTTGCCAGTGCACTCACCACGTCTGATACGAACACAGCATTTGGCGACCCACACGGTCTCGTAAAGCTTCAGACCTTTACGTTCAATCAACTATCCGCAGGTTCACATACTCTCAATTTTCAAGTTGGCGATGTCAATGATCATATCCTTGATAGTGCAGTGTTCATCTCAAACTTTCGGGCGGAGGCAGGGACACCTGGGACGACGCCAACTGTTCCTGAACCCAGTACGGTCCTCTTACTTGGCGCGGGCTTAGTAGCGTTAGGATTTGCACGTTATAGGATGTCAGTTCCTCGCGGCAGAGGGTAGTACAGAACATTAGAAGTAATGACTACTTTTAGGATACCCGCAGTGTCGTAAGGCACTGCGGGTATTTATTTATGCTGAAGATGTGCGCAATGGAATAATCGGCTCACAAAGTGCTTATGTGAGCGTGGCAGAGATAACCTCGTATTTGGACCGTGACGGATATGGCATGTCTTAGCCGATGAATTGCTCCTGACTATCGAGGTATTGCTTGAGATCACTGAGAAGGAGCAGCGGCTCATTCATGTGTGAACCGTTGTATGGTAGAGAAAGATGGGCATTCGAAGTATGCGCTTGGGTCTGTTGATATGGCGGAGAGGGTGGGATTCGAACCCACGGTCGAGTTACCCCGACAGCAGTTTTCGAGACTGCCCGATTCGGCCGCTCTCGCACCTCTCCGTTATGGTAGAACGTAGGCTGGTTTGAGTATCGAGCAGGTGAGGACAACGTGCTCAATAGGTGTGCCGAGCTTACCGTGCTGCGTGATGATTTGCAATGGCTTCGTGGGACTCTGTTTTTCTCGACTCTCCATAGAAAAAGCTGAGAGATCACCCCCCTGAGGAGGGAAACGACAACTCCGTCAACTCCGCATTATCCAGTCCCCGCTTGACCAGGGAAGAAATATCCAGCATGCGCTCAATTCTTAGTACATCATCCAGGCGTGTCTTCGTGCTTGGGTGGGGTGGTACAAAGAGCTTGCAGCAGTCCTGGTCCGGCTCGATCGATGTCTCGTAGGTGCCGAGCCGCCTGGCTTCGTCGATGATCTCTCGTTTGTCCATGCCGATCAGTGGGCGGAGGATCGGCAGTTCTGCCGCATCTTCAATCGCACAGATGTTTTGAGGCGTTTGCGACGCCACTTGGCCCAGGCTATCGCCGGTTACCAATGCCCAACACTGTTCCCTTCTGGCCAACTCCTCCGTAATGCGAATCATCATTCGTCGATAGAGGACGATTCGGAACGGAGCCGGCGCATTCAGGACAATCTCACGTTGAATTTCTCCAAAGGGGACGACATAGAGACGTGAGTGATATTGATACTGGGTCAGCGTCTGCACAAGGTCGCGGACCTTCTCTTCAGAAGCTCGGCTGACCAACGGTCGGCCAGAAAAGTGAATGAATGAGGCTTGGCAGCCTCGTTTGATGAGACGGTAGGCGGCGACCGGCGAATCGATCCCACCCGAGATGAGACAGGCCACCTTCCCGCTGACACCGACGGGCATTCCTCCTGGTCCTTCTGTCTTTTCTACGGAGCAGAACGCGTCTTTTGACAGAAGCTCAACATAAATGGTGAGGTCGGGGCTCTTGAGGCTGACCTTCTTGCCAGTGGAGTGACAGATTGCTGCCCCGACTATTTTCTCGACGTCCATAGAGGTCAGGACTAACCGTTTGTCGGCGCGACGGGCTGTGACTCGAAAAGTCTCAAATGACTTGGATCGGAGTTCATCGAGAAGGGTCGATACCAATACATCGAGGTTTGGGGCTGAGAGCTGGAGAGGGAGGGTGTGGCCTAACGAGAAATTGGCGATACCACAGACCCGTGCGAGTCGGCCTCGTACCGTATCTGGATCGGCTTCTGACGGAAGCGTGATACGGATCCGGCTGTGGAGGTTGTCGACCCGTCGAATATCGAGATCACTCAGAGACGTCCGGATATTGTCGACCAAACACTGCTCAAATGAGTCCCGATTTCGGCCTTTGAGCGCGAGCTCATGATAATGAACAATGGCGGTTCTCATGGATGGTGAGGAGTAAGGAGTGAGATAGCTTCTTGCCTTTTACGTACTTTCCAGGAGCCGCTCTGCATCGATTGCCGCCATACAGCCGGTACCGGCGGCTGTAATAGCTTGGCGGTAATGGGAGTCTTGTACGTCTCCGGCCGCAAACACGCCTGGTACGCTTGTCCCTGTGCCCTGATGCGTTCGGATATAGCCCTTTTCGTCCATGTCGAGTTGGCCGGTGAAGAGTGCCGTGTTTGGCCGATGGCCGATGGCCACAAAAACGCCGGCGCAGGAGCGCTCCGTCGTTTTTCCGGTGACGACATTCTTGAGGCGTACGCCGGTGACGACCTCGCTGCCCAGAATATCCTCAACCACGGTATTCCAAACGAAGGCGATCTTCTCGTTGTTCATCGCCCGTTGTTGCATGATTTTTGATGCCCGTAGCTTGTCGCGTCGGTGCACAATCGAAACCTTTGTTGCGAATTTGGTCAGAAAGGTCGCTTCTTCTATCGCACTGTCTCCACCGCCGACGACTACCAATTCCTTGCCACGGAAGAAAAATCCATCACAGGTGGCGCAGGTGGAGACGCCGTGACCCGTGAGGCGTTTCTCATTCGGAAGTCCCATCTGAATGGCGGACGCGCCGGTGGCGATGATGACGGTTTTGGTGTGAACGGCGCGTTCACCGTCGATTGTGATGCTAAATGGACGCTCAGTGAAATCAACTGCGGTGACATCCCCGGTCACAAACTCCGAGCCGAACCGCTCGGCTTGCGCACGCATCTCTTTCATCAGCTCAGGGCCCATGATGCCCTTCGCGAATCCGGGGTAATTTTCGACGTCCGTCGTTGTCGTGAGTTGACCGCCCGATTGCCAACCTTCGATGAGCAGGGGAGACAGGTTTGCTCGTGCCGTATAGATCGCAGCGGTTAACCCGGCCGGTCCTGACCCGATGATGACGACGTTCTGCATAAGAGAGGGACTCTATCACAGCGAGGGAAGCAAACGGTAGAAGGTTGTCTAAGGCTTGGTTGAAATGAGGATGTCAGGCAGTTCACTTTGCAACCCCAGATCAAAGGCAAAACCTATTGCAGAATCGCGATCAGGAGCTATGTGATTAGAAGCGAGACTTGGAGGTTGCCCATTGCGACAGTATCGCAAATGCTTCCTGAACCCGCCTCCTCCCAACCGCACGAGACACTGTTCCGTCAATGACGAGATCGGCCATCTGGGCCTTTTTCGCCAGTGGCATCTGGCTGCGAATGCGCCGAAGGGCTTCAGCTCGTGAGAGACCATTACGCTTCTTAAGGCGGGCGATTTGAGTCTGTTGATCTGCAGTGACCACGATGATCTTCTGCACTCGCTTGTCGATGCCGGCTTCGAAGAGAAGGGGAACATCATAGAGCACAACGGCGGTCGGATCTTTTCTGGCGGCTTCTCTGGTCAGTCGTTGTTGCTCGCGGGCTACGCGAGGATGGATGATGCGTTCTAGTCGGCGTCGTTTTGCTGGATATCTGAAGACGATCGACCCGAGGGCTTGTCGGTTGATCGTTCGATCGGGATTCAGAACTTTCTTGCTAAATGTACGAACAACGTCCCTCCATGCCGGTTTGTCAGGCTGGACGACCTCTCGTGCCAAGGCATCGGCATCAATGACCACGGCTCCGCATTGTTTGAACATCTGTGCCACGGTGCTCTTTCCTGTGGCCACTCCACCTGTGAGCCCTATGAGGATCATAGCGGCGGAGCTTATCATGCGTCACCCTTGACGACAAACTGAGATTGACATCTCCCGTTCTCTGCTTGTATGAATTTTGGCATGTTTCGAGTTCTGCTGATCGTTGTCATGTGTTCGTTCGCCGGTGCCGAGACTGCTATGGCCGAGACAGAGGGCGTGGTCCCTAGTCCGCGGACGATCACCGTTGCCTTGGACGGTTCAGGCGAGTTCTCATCGATACAAGAGGCGGTGGACAGTGCCGGGAAGGGTGATACGGTATTGATTAAGGCTGGCGTCTATCCCCAGGACCTGACCGTCCATAGTAAGGAAAAAATCAAGATCATCGGTGTTGGGATTGGACAGGTTGTTCTGCAAGGGCGAGGGCAGATGGTAGGCGTTCTCCATGTGGGGAAATGGCCTTATGGTGCCACGGATATTGAGATCAGCGGTCTGACGATCAATGAGCATGGCGGACATGCGCTCGGCCTTTTTAATGGCAACCGCATCGTGCTCCGTCAACTTCATGTCAAGGGCATGGTCTTCAGCCAACAGGTTCAGGACGTTCGAATAGAAGACTGCATTATTGGCGGAAGCGAGACAACAGGCGCGCACTTTTCCGACTCTCACGCTACCCTGGTTGGGAATTTCATCCATGACAACGATTATGGTATCAACGTCACCGGCGAGTCGTCGGTTCGATTTGAGCGCAATGTCATTACAAGAAGTCTTTTTGAGGCTGTCGTCATCGGTGATCAGGCTGCTGCCGTGTTAGTGAACAATACCTTGGTGAAGAACGGCGGTGGCGCGACATTTCTCGGTGCCTCGCGGATCGAGGCCATGGGGAACATCGTGAGTTTCAATAAGGTCGGCTTTCTGATCGCCCCATCGAGTCAGATTCGTATTGGGTACAACTTGCTCTTCAACGGCGAGGCTGACTATATGAGAGTTGGTTCGCCGAATCGTCCCGCCCCGGAACTGAGGGCCAAGTCCGATATCTTTGTGGATCCTCGGTTTGTTGATGCGGAGCGTGATGACTTTCGTCTCCCGTCCGATACCACGCTTCTCAATGTAGGGGGATTTCGCTACCTTGGAGCGCTCCCCCCTCACCGACCTGTATCAGCTCAGTAGAAATTCCATTAAAAGCAATGTGATAGCGAGGTGTGCCCCTCGCCGAGATATGCCTGGTATCCTTTGAGGCGCGTACGATGTCGTCCAGTGCACTTTCCGGCTCAAGTAATGGCTCGAGCATGCCGAGAAAGATTCAACCAGGAGGTCGTCCATTGGCTAGCTTCCGAAGCAACCTCGAAAAACTCTCCGGCGAGGCGATTCCCTCACTCATGGACATGGAGTCGGGGAAATTAGTCGGTGCGGTGCTTCCTATGTCCGAACAGGCCCAGATCCAGATGCGGAACAGTATCGAAGTGATTGAGTACCTCCTCAATCAGGAACAAGTGATCTGGAGTTGAGTTTCTGAGCAGTATCCCTTCCTGCCTTCTTTCATTATATTCTCGATATTCTTGGATCAGATAGCGTTCTTCCAGGATCACTCCTCACCTGTCGGATCGTGGTGCGTGCCGCTCGTGGTTCATCCTGGGTCATCCAGGAGCGCGGAAAAAAGACCGAGGAGGGACTTGGGTAAAAGTGTCTCGGCTGGGCACGAGCTTGATTCTGTGGTCTATTGGGCGCATCGTAGTCGTTGTGCACTGCAGCTGCGGTCAGACGCACGGGGTTCGTATGGCGAAAGCAGTTAAGCGGTCTTCTCGTTCTCAAACACTCCATGGCGCCGAACGGCAACGGCTGGAAGAAGATGCTCTACGGAAGCAGCATTGGAAGCGCTGGGGGCCATACCTAAGCGAACGGGCTTGGGGGACGGTTCGGGAAGACTACAGTCCTTATGGTACGGCGTGGGAATCGTTTCCTCACGATCATGCTCGCTCTCGTGCCTACCGCTGGAATGAAGACGGGCTCGCCGGGGTCTCGGATCGTCATCAGTACATCTGTTTCGCGATTGCGCTTTGGAATGGACGCGATCCCATTCTAAAGGAGCGAGTGTTCGGAGTCACAGGCAATGAAGGGAATCACGGCGAAGATGTGAAGGAGTATTATTTCTATTTAGATTCAACGCCAACCCATTCATATATGAAGTATCTGTGTAAGTATCCGCAACTTGAATTTCCCTATGCCAGGTTGGCTGAGGAGAATCGCCGGCGGGGGCGACGAGATGGAGAGTACGAGCTCATTGATACGGGTGTGTTTGATGAGGATCGCTATTTCGATGTGGTGGTTGAGTATGCGAAGAGGACACCGGAGGAGCTCTTCATCAGGATCCAGGTTACAAACCGAGGGCCTGACCGCGCTGAACTGACCCTGCTGCCGACTCTCTGGTTCAGAAATACGTGGTCGTGGGGACTCGATGCTCGTCGGCCACGAATGCGTGAAGGAGCCACAGCAAACAATCTCAGTGTCGTTCAGCTGGAGCACGAGTACTACGGGAAGCGGTTTCTCTGGTGTGAGCGAAAACCATCGTTGCTGTTCACTGAAAACGAGACAAACTCCAGACGATTGTACGGAGATCAGGACGGCTCACGGTACGTGAAGGACAGCTTTCATGATTACATCATTCATGGACAGACCGATGCGGTGAATCCCGGGAAGATCGGCTCGAAGGCAGCTGCGCAGTATGTGCTGACGTTGGCTCCTGGGGAATCGGATATGGTTCGGCTTTGTCTGACGAATGAATCTGATCCAAAAAGAGTTTATGGGAAGCACAGCGATGGACTCTTTGAGCAACGGATTCAGGAGGCCAATGAGTTCTATGAGGAACTGGCTCCGGCACAGCTGTCCGAGGACGCGAAGCTCGTTCAACGACAAGCCTTCGCTGGGCTACTATGGAGCAAACAGTTCTACCACTACGACCTCAAGCGCTGGCTTGTGGGTGATCCGGGGATGCCGGATCCGCCTCAAGAACGACTGCATGGGCGAAACTCCGACTGGACACACCTGTACAATGCCGATGTGATCTCAATGCCGGATAAGTGGGAATATCCCTGGTACGCCGCGTGGGATTTAGCATTCCATTGTATTCCGCTGGCCCTTGTCGACTCGACGTTCGCCAAGGAGCAGCTGATTCTCATGCTCCGAGAGTGGTATATGCATCCGAACGGGCAGATTCCTGCCTATGAATGGGCGTTCGGAGACGTCAACCCTCCCGTCCACGCCTGGGCTGCCTGGCGTGTGTATAAGATCGAGAAGAAACGGAAAGGCGTCGGTGATCACGTCTTCCTTGAACGTGTCTTCCATAAGCTCCTTCTGAACTTTACCTGGTGGGTCAATCGGAAAGACGCGGAAGGGAAGAACATCTTTCAAGGAGGGTTTTTAGGGCTGGACAATATCGGAGTTTTTGATCGGAGTGCTCCCCTGCCGACCGGCGGCCGTATCGAACAGTCGGATGCCACCAGTTGGATGGGGATGTATTGCCTCAATATGCTATCGATCGCACTGGAACTGGCACGTGACAATCGAGCATACGAGGATGTGGCCAGCAAGTTTTTTGAGCACTTCGTCTATATCTGCCGGGCTATGAATAACATCGGCGGGGAGAACATTGAGCTGTGGAATCGAGACGATGGATTTTTTTATGACGTCTTGCACCTGCCGGACGGTCAGACCTGTCCACTCAAGGTCCGATCTCTTGTCGGCCTCATCCCGTTGTTTGCCGTCGAAACCTTGGACTCCGAGTTGATCGATCAACTCCCGCGGTTCAAACACCGGATGCAGTGGTTTATTGAAAACCGACCTGATTTCAGTATCCATGTGGAGACCCAGTCCCAGAACGGTGAAGTCCGACGATTTTTATCCCTCGTGAATCGTTCGCGGTTGAAATCGGTGCTGCGATATATGCTGGACGAAGAGGAATTTCTGTCCCCCTATGGTATTCGGGCCCTCTCGCGGTATCACAAGGACCACCCCTATGTGCTCTCTCTCATGGGCCGAGAGTATCGGGTGGACTATGAACCGGCCGAATCGAGTACGGGGCTCTTCGGAGGCAATTCAAACTGGAGGGGGCCCATTTGGTTTCCAGTCAACTATCTCCTCATTGAATCGCTCCAAAAGTTCCATTACTTCCTTGGTGAGGAGTTTAAGGTCGAGTACCCGGTTCGGTCAGGGCGATTCATCTCGTTGAACGAAGTCGCCTCCGAGCTGTCCCGACGACTGACGCGTATTTTTCTTCGTGATAAGACAGGACGCCGTCCCGTGCATGGCGGGCTCAGGAAATTTCAAGACGATCCATGCTGGCGAGATGCCATCGCATTTTACGAGTATTTCCATGGCGACAATGGGACTGGGATTGGAGCAAGTCATCAGACAGGATGGACCGGCTTAGTCGCCAAGCTTATCCAGCAGAGCGGGGAGTAGGGGGGAAGTGGCACTCGCCCTACGACTTCGCTCCGGACCGTGAGCTTGTCGAACGGTGAAGCGAATCTGAAGAGTACGAGATACGAACGACGAGGACAGTTGATGCGGATCGGCAAAGAAGAATGCCAAGATCCCGATCGTGCGCTGAGTCTGGAATGGTTGGAGACGAATGGGTGTGGGGGATTTGCGTCGGGCACGGTGGCCGGTGCTAATACGCGTCGCTATCATGGCTTGTTGCTTGTGGCGACACCTCAGCAGAACCATCGCTACGTGCTGGTCAATCACTTGGAGGAATGGCTTCATCTGGATGGCGGCGCAATTTCAATTTCGGCGAATCTGTATCCCGGTGTGATCCATCCTCAAGGGTATCGTCACTGCATCTCCTTCTCATCGACGCCTTGGCCAACCTGGACGTTTAGGTTCGACGATCGAACAGTCAGCCGGGAAATCTTCTGCGTGCGAGGCCAGGGCACGGTTGTGGTGCGCTGGAGACTCCTCACTCCAACCACGGATTCAATCGAACTACGGGTACGTCCGATGCTCACGGGTCGTGACTATCATGCCCTGCACCATGACAACGGAGCCCTTGCCCCTGCGGCAGCGATCACCGAGCAGTGGGTGACCTGGCAGCCTTACCAGGGTCTTCCGGCCGTGCATTGCGGACATACCGGAAGCTACCACCATCTCCCCGATTGGTATCGGAATGTGCAGTTCCCTCTGGAACGGGAACGCGGGCTTGATTTTCAGGAAGACTGGTGGTCTCCAGGAGAATTGCTGTTCCACTTGGAACCTGGTGGGGAGCAGGCTCTCGCTCTGACCAGCGAGGGGGGTGACGATATTGAGATCGGAGAACTCATTCGCAAAGAACGTGTCAGGCGTATGAAACATCACCAGGCCGCGAAGGATGCAGACCGCTTTGCCGAAGCACTTCGGCGAGGTGCCGATACATTCTTGGTTCGCCAAGGTTCGAAGCAGACGGTGATTGCCGGATATCCTTGGTTCGCAGATTGGGGGCGAGACACGTTCATCTCATTGCCTGGCCTCTTTCTTGTGACCGGACAGTACAAGGTCGCCTGGGACATTATTGCATCTTTCGTTCCCTTTGTGTCGGAGGGCATGGTTCCGAATCGCTTCCCTGATCATGGCCACGACCCTGAATACAATGCCATCGATGCGTCCCTCTGGTTTATCTACGCCGTCGATCGCTATCTGGCGTACAGCAAGGATTCGAAACGAGTACGAGCCGTTGTCTGGCCGGCCATCAAACAGATTCTCGATGGCTATCGTCAAGGCACAAGATACAATATCAAAATGGATAACGATGGGCTGATTTCGGGAGGGATGCCGGGGATACAACTGACATGGATGGATGCCAAAATCGGGGATTGGGTCGTCACACCACGGCATGGAAAGCCGGTAGAGATTCAAGTCTTGTGGATTCGGGCATTGCAAGTCGGCGTTCGTTTGGCCGCACAGTTTGGTGAGCGAGCCTATGCGGCTGATTGCCGGAGAGATAGAACACGAGCCCTCACATCCTTTCGTACACGATTCTGGTACCAGCGCGGACAGTATCTATACGATACCATTGATGGACCAGAGGGAGACGATCCCTCGATCCGCCCCAATCAAGTGTATGCCATTTCCCTGTGCGATGATTTGCTGAAGAAGGAGCAGGCCATGCGGGTGCTTCAGCTCGTCAAGGAACAGCTCCTCACTCCTGTGGGTCTTCGAACGCTGTCACCGCGAGACAATCGGTATCGGCCACGCTATGAAGGAGGACCGAGAGAACGCGATAGTGCGTACCATCAGGGAACCGTTTGGCCGTTTCTGTTGGGCGCTTTTGTGACTGCCTGGCTGAACACGTTCGGGCGCACTTCCAGGATAAAACGTGAGGCGCGGTCATTTCTAAATGGGATAGAAGCAAATCTACATGAGACGTGTCTGGATCATATATCGGAGATTTTCGACGGGGACCATCCACATACTCCACGCGGCTGTCCTGCGCAGGCCTGGTCGCTGGCAGAACCGCTTCGCGCCATGGTTGAAGATCTTGGATTGCGAACCACACCTGATCCAGTCAACTCCGTTCGACAGAAGCGGCCCACTGTTTCATAAGTCGTCGAGCCGACCAATCCTGGCTATTCTTCCCATCTCTTGACAGGAAAGAGGACGTATTCGTAGTCTGCAGATAGTGTGGAGGCTCTGATATGTTGATGAAGATTTTATCAAGCCGAGGGTATCGAATTGTCATTACCGTTATGGCACTGTGTCTTCTCATTAGTCCCGTCTATTTCTCCGTCACATGGGCGGATGAATTGCCTAAAGAATCCGTATTGCCCTTGGGACTCGCGAACAAGGCGATACAAGCCGCGTTAGATACCTGCACAAAAGACGGCTACCGGGTGAGTGTCTCGGTGGTAGACCGTGACGGCGTCCTTCGTGCCATGGGACGTGCCGATGGCGCTGGGACTCATACAGTCGACAGCAGCCGAAAAAAAGCCTATACCGCTGCCAGCCTACGGCGTCCCACGAGTGAGCTTGCCGATCTCATTGCCAAAGTTCCCACGCTTCAGGCGCTTCGTGAAATCAATGGTGAGGTGCTGGTGTTGGGTGGCGGGCTTCCTATTGAAATTGGACGAGAGGTGGTTGGTGGCATCGGGGTTGGTGGAGCGCCAGGCACCCAGCTGGATGATGCTTGCGCGCAGGGAGGTCTGGATGCCATCGGGGCAGCTCCCAAGGTATCCCCAGCCAAGTGAGAGTCCCAGTATGGGTGATGCTCGGGGTCGCTATGTTGCCGGCTGTGATGGGATGCAATAGTAATATTCCAGAAACCGCGTCCCTGGAACTCACGGCGTTCCAGTTGCGATTAGCCATTGTGAGAACGGCCACCGATCCATTTCTCCAGCGATTCACCCTCACTATGAATATCCAGGGACCGGGAGGTTGTCGGTCCTCTACCGAGTTGTTCCCCGATACGGGCTACGCCGGGCGGCGGAACGTCTACATGGCAGCGAAGGGTCGAGTGTATGTTGTCGGACAGTACGATGCTCGCGTCATCGATACCCAAAACTGTCAGACCAGCCTTGCGGAATTTCGCCATCTCGATCGAGAGGTGATCTTTCTTGGGAGCTTCGATCAGAACCAGGAAAAACAGTGGACCTATGTGTCTGCGCTTCAACGACCGGAATTGCCGTTCGAAAAGCGATAAGGATGGCGAGTGTCAGTGAAGGGTTTCTGCCGGTGTGTGCCACGATGCTGTTCGGTCTCTCTCTCTTGAGGATCATGATCTAACTGTGAGCGATCGCACCACATGCAGCAATCGATCATTGGCTATCATCAAGACGAGCATGGCGACTGGGTTGCCGATCTGGCCTGTGGTCATGGACAGCATGTTCGACATCACCCCCCGTTTTTCAACCGCCCCTGGGTCCTGACTGCTCATGGACGTGAGCAGCATCTCGGCACGCTGCTGAACTGTAAGAAGTGCGAAGAGCCCCCTGTTGCGGCTTCTCCCACGCCATCATAAGCTGCACACAGCCCACGCCTATCTCAGCGTCGATTCCAACCTTTTCCTGACCATCTCCGATCTATGCAACCATTCATTTTCTTGGTGGATGGCGGCCTTGGTGGTACTGTAGGCATGGGCAGTGTCCTCGATAGTACGTCGAAAGGAATGGAGGATATGAGAATGGTCACTGTGACACACACGTCGATGTCGACGAGCGATCCTCGATCCAGATTCTTCGTGCATCGAATCCAAAAGGGGTACGCCGCGTGGATTGGGTTGTTGCTGTTTCTGTATTCGGCATTGTTTTTTACGATGGCCTTCTATGGAGCTCATCTGAAGCCCGTCGTTGCCCTCTATACGAGTGATTCATTGGAGGAGCGGCAGGCAGCAGCTGAAGAGATGTTGACCATAAGCAAGACGGTCTGGGTTGCGGTTCCGGTGCTCTTTTTCGGTTCTGTGATTTTCAGTCTTGTCGTGACACGGCGTGTGGCAGGTCCGCTTTCTCGCCTGGACGAAAGTCTTCAGCAGTGGGCAAAGGGAAACCTTCGTTGGCGCATGCGCTTTCGTCCGAGCGATCGGCTGGATGAGTTGGCTGATCACGCGAATTGTGCGTTGGAAAATATCGAGCGGTCGTTTGAGCAGATTCATCATCAGACACGAGCCTTGCAGGCGGCACTTCAGAAGATTGAAAAGGTTGAGCCTATGGGTGTGAAAGACGCACGGGCGGCTCTGGATGAGATCACCGGGACGTTACAGCAATTCGATTTTCGAGCGGTGGTCAATAGGCGCTGAAGGATGTCATGGCGTGTGTAGAAAGGGAAAATGGTGGATTCACCCTGCTCGAGGTGTTGGTCGTTCTGGCCATGCTAAGCATTCTTGCCGCAGTCGCGATGGTATCGCATGGTCATTTTGTCGACCATGCCAAAGCGGTGGAGGCCGAGGTGGTCCTCGCGGAGGTAAAGAGATTAGAAATGGTTTACCACGCCAATCATGGGACCTATTCCGGTGATGTGACGGCCATCGGCCTTACGCTCCTACCCACGCTCAAGTACTACAAGGTCGAGGTGTGGTTGGATGACGGAGGAGGATCATTTCAAGCGGCTGCCATACCGCTCTTTGGAAAACAGACACAGCCGGCTCTGGTGTTGACGCATACAAAGGATGGGACGACGCTCCAGGAGCAGGAGATTGGAACACTGGCCCGCCAAAGTCAGGCTCTGTCTCTGCCGATCGGGATGTCTTCGAGTCTCGAGGGACAGACGGAGATGAGCACGGGAACACCGAGAAAAGCGCGGCAGGAAGACTGTCGAAAAGGCGGTGAAGCAACGGTGGCCGCAGATGGATTGCTCGATATGAATTTCTGCTTGAAATGACTCTGCTGCGATACGCCTGGTAATTACCTCTGGTCTGTCATTCCTAGAATGAGTGCACGGTAGACTCTTCTGAGATGTCCCAGTAATTGCGAGAAAAAATACAGGGGGTAGAGGCCTCCCACCACGCTTCCCGCCTTTGCAGAGAGGGTATTGGCGTGCTGTGAGTGAAGCAGGGACGAGAGGGCGCGGCCTGTGGCTCATCAATCTATAGCAGAAAGTAGAGCCATTCAGACATCTTGACAGAGCTGATGAGTTTGTTTGACAACCGTGGCCATACGATTCCTATCAAGCGGAACACTGGCTATCCATGTTAACCCAACGTTATCAAGTTGCCGTGCTATTGGCTGTTGTTCTGTTGGGTGGATGCTACCTCTTGTTACCATTGGGCGCTTCATATCTCTTAGCCAACCAGCTACGTGCGTATGGGTACAGTCAGGTCATCCTTCAGCTCGGGTATCCCGGCTGGACCCAGATGACCATACCCGTTGTCTCATTCCAACAAGATTTGGGAGAAGAACGGCTCATGATCTCCCTTACTGATGCGGAGATTCAGTATGACATGGGGCTGCTGTTTCAAGGTCGTGCGAATAGGATCCTGCTCAGAGATGTGGCCATCCATGTGCTGACCGTGCATTCGACAGGAGCCATCACTGGAGGGAAACAAGAGGAAGAGAACAGCGATGAAGAATCGTCACCGTGGAGGTTGCTGACGGCGGGCGATCTTCTGCGCACTCTTCCCATTCTTCCCTTTGGCGAGTTGCAGCTTGAGCGCCTGACCGTGTTCCGCGAGCAAGCAACGGGGCCGCTCCGTAAAGTCACGATTGATGGGGAGCTGACTTCGACCGGCAACGAGGTAGGAGGGCATCTCTCATTCCGAGGGAGAGATACCGGCTCCTATAGCCTCGTGGTGGCCGGGAAGTCGGCCAGTACCTGGTCGGCCACGTTGTCCTCACAGCGGCCACAGGCAGCACCGATTGTTTCCTGGCAGTCCCGATCGCGTCCAACCGGTAGTTCAGACATTCAAGTCGATGGGCAACTTCGAATGGATGTACAGGAGCTGGCTCCGTTCATTGCTCTCCTCGTGCCCATCGGACCGGAACTGGAGAAGGTGACGGGACAGGTTGCACTTGATTGGGCGGGGGTTGCTGCGACAGAGGCTGCGCTCGGATCCCTCTGGGAAGATGAACATACCCGTGTAGACGGGCAAGTACGTATCAATGTCACCCTTCCTGCATTGAAAGGCGTGGCGAAGGACATTGCCCTGGCCTATGTGGGAAGGTTTGCAGGCAATGCCACGCAGGCGGAGTGGGCGATGAGCCCCGGTGTTTTCCTTACAGCTACAGTGAATACCCAACCTCGTCTTATTCCGGACGCTGTTCGGTTGATCCTTCCTCATGGGGATCAGCTGGTGCGGATTGAGAACAAGAATGTCGTACGGGGGACGCTCTACTGGAAAGATCGTCCCATCCGTACCGTGGCTCAAGGCCCACTCCAGGTGACCTACGGCAGGCCATCAGGCCCGGTGGTCGCCACGTTCGAAACCACCAGGGCTGAAGGACGTGGGAGTGAATTGATCTTGGTCGAAGGGGCCTATCAACTGGAAGGAGTGCTCCCCGGGGCATTGACCGAACGGCTGTCTGCAAAAGAGGCGGCCGGCAGAGTTCGGGGGACTGTACGACTAGACCGAGCACATATCGCGGGGGTGTTATTACCGCCGTCTTCGATCACAATAAAACAGATCGGACAAGGTGCGGTCTTTGTCCCGGGAGCTACCGTGAATCTCTCCGAACCCCTGACGGTGGAATGTGACCTGATTCCGAGGTACTGCTCTGCAGGACCACTGACAGCCACGATTCTGGCTCCTACCGTCAGAATAGGCAGTCAAACTGTTAGTAGTACTCAGGGGCTGCTCAGCATCCCAGAGATGGAGACGAGAGAGACGAATTGGACAGCCGGGGGGATGTTGGTGATTACTGGAGTCAGTGTGGGTGCCGGGGGAACGATTCCTGCACCAAGCCATTGGGTGACGAAGTTCTCGGCTGATCACACGAACATTGGGGCGGACCTACAGATCGATCTTCCGGCTTATGAAGGGGTGGTAACCGCCAGGGTTGAGCAATCACTACAGACTCCTTACGGCAGGTTGCATGGCACGATCGGTCCGGTGAGGTTTGATGGGGCTGAGCGGCGGCTCAGCAGACTCACGAGGGCTGTTGGACCATCGAGTGATCTTCTTGATGGGACCATCAGTGCCACAGTTGACGCAACCTGGGATGAGACGGTTGGAAACCACTCTAGCCGCACCAGGGTGATCTCAGCGTCGGCGCGGCTGGTAGCGGAGAATGTTTCCGGGTACTATCATGATTACGGACTGAGGGGGGTGAGCACGTCCATGGTCCTTCGTGCAGAGGGAACGGATTCCATCATGATGGTTCAGCCGGCGACTCTTTTTGTAGCGGCCATCCAGAGTGGTGTGGATGTGAACAATATCAAGACTTCCTATCAGGCACGATGGAAATTGGCAGATCCATTCCCGATCGTTGAGCTGAAAGACCTTCAGTGTGAAATGTTTGGAGGGATGATCACTAGTCCTGGTCTTCTGGTAGACTTGGCATCGCCTTCATCCATGACAACCTTTTCCTTACGCGATCTTGATCTCGCAAAGATTCTCAGTGTGGACCAACAACGGGGACTGGAGGGAACCGGCACGCTCAATGGGACGCTCCCGGTTACGATTACCTCAAGGGGCATGGTGGTGGATGATGGAGTCATTGAGGCGCAGCCTCCAGGGGGAGTGATACGACACCTCTCAACCTCAGAGTCCTCGAAAGCGCTTTCAGACTCCGATCAGTCTCTCCAGTTCGTGGCGCAGGCACTTAATAACTTTCACTACAAGGTGTTGCGTGTGGGGGTCAAGTACGAAGAAACCGGCATGTTAAATTTAAGTGCCCGATTGGAGGGCCGGAATCCAGAGCTTACGCAGACCCCACCCATTCACTTTAATCTCACGGTGCAAGAACATATTCCGACACTCCTGAAGAGTCTCCGGTTGATCGAAGATATTCATGGGATGATTGAGCGTCAATATAGCCGCCCCTGACCATTATGAGGCTGATCATGCTGACGAGACCGATAATGCAGAAATGTGCAGGAACGCTACTCTGGGGTACTGCGGCGCTTGTCATGATCGCGTGCACCCCTCGGGTGGAAGTCGCGGCGCCGGATAAGCCCATTACGATCAATCTCAATGTCAAGATCGATCATGAGATACGACTGAAAGTCGACAAGGACCTGGATCAAGTCTTGTCGAAGGACAGCGGACTGTTCTAGATATCGGAGGGGACAATGACTATGGTACGACGGTTGGCTATTGTGGTGTGTACGACGCTCCTAGGAACCGCGGTTGCTTTTTCAGCGTTTGCCTTGTCGTTGGATGAAGCGAAGGCAAAAGGGCTGGTCGGTGAAAGGCCTAACGGCTATCTAGGGGCCGTGAATCCTTCCAATACTGAAGCCCAAGCCGTCATAGCGGACGTGAATCAGAAGCGGCGACAGGCGTATGAGGATATCGCAAAACGGAACCGCACAGATCTTCGTTCAGTTGAGACCCTGGCCGGAGAAAAAGCGATTCAGAACACCAGACCTGGAAACTTTGTTGAGGGGCCAGGTGGATGGGTCAAAAAATAATCGTAGTTCGGAGGATGTTCAAAAAGGCCGCCCAGCAAGGCCGCAGCGAGCGAAATTGCGAGGTGTACGCCTCGGTACGTTGAGCTGTTGAGCGAAGCGACAACGGCGCTGGAGGATTTTTTCAACATCCTCTTAGCCATAACGGTCATTGTTCCATGGGAGTGCGGTGTTCGAATATCCACGGACTTCCCAGAACCCCTTCTCGTCTTTATCGGAAAACGTAATCTCTTTCACCCACTTCGCTCCTTTCCAGGCATACCGTTTCGGGACGATGACACGCACCGGCCCACCGTGGTCTCGGGAGAGGGGGCTGCCATTCCAATGACGGGCGAGGAGGACATCATCGTCGTTGCAAGCCTCGAGCGGGAGATTCGTCGTGTAGTCGTCGTACGACTTGAAGAGGACAAACCGGGCCAGCGACAGGGGTTTCACGACGGCGATGATATGCTTAAACGTCACGCCTTCCCAGTCGTTGTCATATCGACTCCATGACGTGACACAGTGGAAGTCCGACCGATGGGTGAGTTGGGGTTGAGCCATGAATTGCTCCCACGTCCACGTCAGAGGGGTCGTGACAAATCCTCCGATGCTCAGCCGCCATTCACTCAACGGAATTTCTGGTTTAAAGCCGAGGTCCAGCACGGGGAAGTTTTCGACGAGGTGTTGGCCTGGCGGCAATCGCTCATCTCCGGCATAAAACACTTCACGCTCTTCTCCGCCTCGCCGAGCACGAGCCCATTGTTCTTTGGTCTTTATCAGACGGTTTGATTCGTCCATGCTGGCCTCCTCACGCTAGACTACGGAAATCTTATCCGGCCTGGCAACCGATTTCTTGAAGTTGACTCTGTAAGGTTTCTTAGCATGGTGAAACGAACACCCTGTGTCGCCTATTTCATTGACAGTCAGCGGAGGAGGTCCCATGATACGCCACGAGGCCGCTATGACAACCCCAGCCTTGAATCAGCGCGAATCTGCCCATTCCAATTTAGGGAAGATCTCTATCGCAATTGTGGTGGTGCTTGCCGTTGGGGCCTTCTTCTATCTTGATCTTGGGAAATTTCTTTCCTTAACGGCCTTGAAAGAAAACCGGGATAGCTTGCTGACATTCACGGACGCTAACTTTCCCGCTGCCGTGGCGATCTTTATCGGAACCTATATCCTGGTGACAGGTCTGTCACTTCCTGGTGCAGTGATTCTGACCTTAGCCGGTGGATTTGTGTTTGGTGCGGGGTGGGCGACTCTGTTTATCAATCTGGGGGCAACCACAGGGGCAACACTGGCCTTTCTTACTGCACGATATGTTTTGCGTGATGCGGTGGAGCAGAAGTTTGGGGCTCGACTTGGCCCGTTCCAAGAGGGGTTTGCGAAGAATGCGTTCAGCTATCTCTTGACCCTACGGCTGATTCCGCTCTTTCCCTTCTTTGTCGTCAATCTGGTATCCGGACTCACACGCGTCACTGTCGGAACGTACATCCTTGCCACAGCAATCGGCATCATTCCTGGTTCGTTTGTGTACGCGTACGCAGGGCGTCAACTTGGGACGATCAATTCACTGAAAGAAATCGCCTCCCTCAATGTCATCGGCGCCTTTGTGCTCTTAGGACTGCTGGCACTGGTCCCAGTTGTGTATAAACAGTTTTCTGCAAAGTCGGTAGGAGGAAGAGCTTCTTGATTGATTATACGCAACCAAGGATACCAGGTGATGGTGTCATGCCCTTTGTCAGGCATCGTGGATATGAGTGAACACTATCAGCCGTTGATTCTTCCATACGACGAGTCGAATCAACAGCTTGTCAGCAATGTGCATCCCGCCGATTGGGTCAATCCTGAACCGACAGGTCGGTACAACATGGTAGTGGTTGGAGCAGGAACTGCCGGACTGATTACAGCCGTGGTCGCTGCAAGTCTCGGTGCCAAAGTGGCGCTGATCGAAAAGCATCTGATGGGTGGGGATTGTCTCAATGTGGGGTGTGTGCCCTCAAAAGCTCTGATTCGTGCCGCTAAGGCTTGGGCGGATCTGAGAAAAGCGACGGAGTTTGGCCTCCATATTCCCACGGGGGTGACGTACGACTTTGAGGCCGTTATGTCGCGCATGCGCAAACTGCGGGCCCGCATCAGCCTGAACGATTCTGCTCAGCGCTACACAAACCTTGGGGTCGATGTGTACATCGGGAGCGGACGTTTTCTTGGTTTTGATACGATCCAAGTGGAAGGTTCAGCCGGGGATCGGGTTCTCACGTTTGCAAGAGCCGCTGTCTGTACAGGGGCCAGAGCGGCGATCCCTACCACGCCCGGCTTACAGGGAGTCGACTATCTGACGAATGACAGTGTCTTTTCTCTCACCCAGCTCCCGCAGCGCCTAGGAGTCATTGGGGCGGGGCCGATCGGATGCGAGCTGGCGCAGGCCTTCGCACGGTTTGGAAGCCACGTCACTTTGATTGAAACGGCGCACGGGATTCTGCCCAACGAGGACCGAGATGCCGCAGAGATTGTCGAACAGCAGATGCGTCGTGATGGAATTCAGCTTCTTTGTTGCGGGAAGGGTTTGCAGGTAGAAAAGGTCGAAGGAGGAAAACGGCTGACCGTTGAGTCGCATGCCCAGCAGCACGCGGTCATTGTCGACGAGATTCTGCTCGGGGTCGGGCGAACCCCGAATGTGGAACGGATTGGATTGGAAGCAGCAGGAGTCGAGTACGATCGGAATGGAATTGTGGTGAATCGGCGCTTGCAAACGACGAATCCAAAAATTTTTGCTGCGGGTGATGTCTGCTCGCGCTACAAGTTTACCCATGTGGCTGATGCCATGGCGCAGATCGTCATTCAGAACGCCTTGTTCCCGCATCCTCTTGGTTTAGGCTATGCCAATGTCGAGTCCTTGAACATGCCCTGGTGTACGTTCACCGAACCGGAAATTGCTCATGTCGGGATGTACGAAAAAGATGCCAAGGAGAAGCGGGTCGAAGTTGAAACCTATACCTACAACCTCAGCGAAGTAGATCGGGCGATCCTGGACGGGGAAGAGGAAGGGTTTGCTCGGGTGCACATTCGAAAAGGGACCGACAAGATTCTTGGGGCGACCATCGTGGCACGTCACGCGGGGGACTTGATCAGTGAATTTGCGGTTGTCATGAAGGCAGGATTCGGGGCAAAAACGATCGCCGGTACGATCCATCCCTATCCCACGCAGGCTGAAGTGAACAAGAAAGTCGTCAATCTTTGGAGGAAAGCGCACTTTACACAGGGGACGAAGAATCTTCTGACCAAGCTGTTTGCCTGGTTGCGGCGATGATGGCACCGCATGCTGATGCGGAAGACTATCCGAGTCGCACTGATTCTGTTAACGCTCTCCATGGCCGACGCCTCCTGTCTAGTCTGGGCTCAGCTGGCGCTGGCGGAAGTGGTCGGCAGGTTTTCGGTCTCGACGATGGGAGCCGTTCTGCCGGAGGGTTGGAAGCCGCTCACCTTCAAGAAGATCCCGACCCAGACCAAGTACGAAGTCATCACTGAGAGCGGTGTCACGATGGTCAAGGCCATCAGCGAGGCCTCGGCTTCGGGTCTGACCAAAGCTGTTAGAATCGATCTGAAGGAATTTCCAATCGTACGATGGCGGTGGAAGGTCGAGAACTTGCTTCAGAAGAGCGATGCCACCAGAAAAGACAGAGAGGATTATCCGGCCAGACGCTACACCACGTTTGAATACGATCCTGATAAGGTGAGTGTTGGAAAGACACTCAAGTATAAGGCGGGCCAGGCCCTGTTTTGAGATATTCCAATCGGCGTGATCATCGATAATGCTTACATGGATTTCGTCATAATGGTGGTGGTCGAGAGCGGGTCACAAAGACTTGGCGCCTGGATTGAGGAGCCTCCGATGAGCAACGACGTGGCCATCATGACGGATACCGACAACACTAAAGAGCGAGCGGTGGCCTATTACGGGGATATTGTGTTTCTGAAGGCGTCTGATGCTCCAGTGACAAGCTCAGTCAAATAATTAGAAACAGCCAGGCAGTCCAACCTATTGAATGGAGTTCGCGAAGCCGTCTCTGGTGATTTCGGCCCGTACCCGGTCGCCGACTTTCTTCTGACCGCGTAGGTGTTTGGTTCCCCGGCTGACATACAGGTGAATCTGGTTTCCCTCGTAATCTTCGACCGTATAGACCTCGCCCTTGATGCGCGTGATCGTGCCCCCAATGGTTTTCCATGCTGGACCAGGTTGAGGAGTCGATTGACTGGGACGTGAGAGGGGATAGGCACTTTTCATGGAGTCAAGAGAGTCTGTAGAGGCCACTCCCGAGGGCGGAGCAACCGGGTTCCCCTTGTCTTGTGAGCCGGCGAAGGTGACGGATGGGGAAGTCATCGAAAGTATGATCAGACTCGCCAGGAGAATGAAAGGAATTCTCGTGTGAGATGTCCGCATCGGGTGCCTCCTCGTCAATAGCATGTGTGAACAGGGGTATTGTGCAACAACAACGGTACATGTCGAGAGAAAGTAAAAATGTTGCGTGATGAAGCTTTCGCATATTGATGCGAATTCAACGATCACAGTCTTCAAGCAACTCGGGGGATTCCCAGATTGCCCAATACTGGAAGATGTGGCCTTTTGTGAGCGGGTTATCAAGATGACCGAACCGCTGTTACTCTCTCCACTGGTTGGCACCGAAACCAGGATGTTCATCAGGATGCGGATTTGGAAAATTTTTGTTCGCGGGCTGCATATTATTCTCCACGTCGAGTTTCGCCTGCCGGTTCGCCCTCGCCTATTCTTTCAAGACGTGCGTTAACCCTATCATCCCTTTCCTTGACGGACTTATTCAGGTCTCAGCATGGTTGAACATGTGAGAGCTTGGTGGATAGCTGATGGTCGTTGATTACGAAAAGGAATCCATTTAGATACAGCATCAAATTGGATACATATGAGTTGCAATCAGCGCGAGGCAATCACCAGGCCATATTCATTCTGAAATGTCATCAGATTGTGTGTAATTAGTACCAAGCTCTATCCGCGCTAAAAACGGTTTGCATGGGTAATAGCCTGGGATCTATAGACAAGTGATACGGTCAAATCTTAGTCAATTCTTATACGATGTGACGTTTGCCCACAGACTGAACTGGTACAGTGCTGCCGTCTTGTAATGAACTACCCCACTCAATCTAAGGAGGCAGAGAATGAGCAAGAGGGCCATGGTATTTGTATGGTCATGTTTGGCCATCGCTTTCGTTCCCACGGTCGCTTCAGTGGTGAATCAGGCTCAGGCGGGCGATCCACGGATCGAATTTGAACTGACTGACGAGCCGGGTGCGTGGTTTCGCAATGCAGCTGGACCCGTAGCAGGCTTTCAGTCGATGGCGGTTGCCACACCGGGAACCGAAGTACGATTTACCGGCAAGTCGAATACCGTTCACACCAGAACCAGTCTGATTTTTCCAACCGGTGCCATCAACATGCCGTTCGACACGGCGCCGCGGAAGGGGTCAGACGAAGTGGTGCTCCATACACCGGGACTCTATGTCTTCACCTGTAAGATTCATCCATACATGTTCGGCGCGGTGATCGTGGATGATCTAGCCACGCAGGGATTGGATCTGGGCGAACAAATTTCATTGGTCACCTTCCCGTCCGGTGTAGGGGTGCCGACGACGAGCAATCTTGCGGCCAGACTGTTGCGCACGTTCTTTATTGCGACCAATCCTGGAAACTGGCTGGACTATACGGCTCCAGGCCCTTGGCGTATCACGTATCCGAACGTGAATGTTCGGGCTACCGGTGGGGCGGTCGTCAATCTAGATACCTACCTGAGTACAATGGTACCGGGGATAGAGAATGACAAGACCAAAGATGCCTTGTTCAACCCAGCCACGCAGGCGGTTGGAGAAATCTGGGTGGATACACAGTTCGAAAAGACCAGAGGAAAGAGCAAGCCGGGAACAGCCACTGCGGTGAGCGGCCAAACCTGGGTGCCGACCAGGAAGGTGGCATTGCCTCAGATCAACATGAACAATCCCCACAACATGTGGACGGATCGAAATCAGAATCTGATTTATCAGACGCAATGGTTTGATAGTAAGCTCACGGTCTTTAACCGCACGACCGGCCAATTCTTAAATAACATCTCGGTCGGGGAATCCCCCTCCCATGTGATGACGCGGGTCGACACTGATCAGCTCCACGTGGCGTTGAACGGTTCAGCGAACAACGATTCGGTGGTGGAGCTGGCTCCATTGGCCAACGGCGTTCAGCGGCGCATCAATATTGGAGCAGGCACGCCTCACGCCCACTGGATGAGCCATGACGGCAAGTTGATGCTGACGCCGAATGCCTTTACGGCGAACAGCACCCAGTACAACTTTGCGAATAACCGTATCGACGCGATCCGGCAGACTGGTAATCTCCCAATTGCGACGGGCATGACGCCGGATTCAAAGAAGGCCTATGTGGCGAGTCTTCTCGATAGCACGATCACGATCATTGATACTGCGGCACAATTGCCGATTGGGACGATCGATCTGTTGGTAAACTACAACGCGATCAGCGGCGTAATCACCGGCCCGGTCGGAGCGTTGCCGATTCAAACCCCAGTCGCGCCCAATGGAACGAGTATGGTGACGGCGAACACGCTCACAGGGACGATCCTGCTCATCGATCCGAGAACGGATACAGTTGTTAAAATGTTCGGCTGCGACCCCGGCTGCCATGGCGTGCAGTACGGGGCCAAGCAAGGCGGCGGGTACTACGCCTACGTCTCGAGCAAGTTCTCAAACAGTCTCATTATCGTTGATCCAGATCCTGATAATAACGGCAATCTGGACGATGCGAAGATTGCCGGCCGTATTCTGCTCACTGCGACCGGCGCCACCGCCACCGACGATACCATCACGAACAATCGTGGCATGGGGGGACAGGGCATTCTGACGATTCCGGTCGTCTATAATGGGTGGGTGCAGAACCTTCCGGACACATGGAAGAATCAGTTGACACCCACGCAGCGAAATCCGATTCAGTAGGCATGCATCTGTCCAGCCTGAGTATGGCTCAGGCTGGACAGCCCTCTACCGTTACAATCCCCTCAGCTTCTCATCCGCCATCGATCTTAAGTTCAGCAAACCGTTTTCCTTGAGAAGGGACTCTCTCCTGAATAGAAGAGGGGCTCCAGTGAATCTCTTTAGATACTGAATCCGTTCAGATACATAATCAAAGATTCTAGCGCTAAACGGATGAAGTGATCAGGTCTCACCAGGACGTAGAGTGGGAAAATCACATATTTGCAGGGAAACGAGGCACTCTTCTGCCCACTACTTCATCGCAAGGGTATTGAGAACAGATTTTGCTTGCCAGATTCAGAAGCGCCGAGGAGGTGTGGTGTTCCTCAATGGTGAATTGAGGGTTAAGGATGGTCTCCATGGGGCATGATTCCCCCTACGGTTGTGAGGACAATGAAATTTGCATGATGCATGTAAGAGAAAAGTAAGTATTGCATATTATTAATTAGGCGGAAATATTGATTGTGCGAAGTCGTACGTGGTATGCGTGACCGCTTTCGAAATTGGATAAGGCGGTGGACAGAGAGTGAGGGCGTCTTGTCGTTGATTCGATTGCGGTGTGGGAGGGTAGTTGGAGTGGTGAAGCGGAGGTGGGTGCCTCAAAAGAAGGTCGAGCGTATGGGGGAGAAGTTCATGGTGACTTTTTAAGGTAGGCCGGGATGCAGATAGAAAAGCCGAGTCATGTGAAGGGAAGAATTCATTTCAGTGTGTAAGTAGATCGATGGTCATCACATTAGGGAGATGTATCATGATAAAAGGTGTATCAAGTAATTGCGCGACAGTCATGAGCGTCCGCGGTTGGATAGCGTGCATCGTCGCTGCCGTGGCGCTCACGTTGTGTATGGCTGGCAACGAGTCAGTACATGCCACGACGGGAGTCGGGCCGTATGAGGTTCCACAGGTTAAAGACGGGAATAGTGATCCAACCATCGTCGAGACCTGGATTGTGGCAGACGAGGCAACTGTCAATATCGCTTCGCCTGGCAGCCCGGCAGTGATGGCGAACGGGATGACGTTTAAGAGCTGTTCAGACAAGCTGCTTAGTAACTGTACGACGCCTGGAATACCCGGTCCGGAGTTTCGGCTCAAGGTGGGAGACCGGGTCATCGTGAATTTTGTGAATAACCTCGAGAAGTCAGGTTTGGATCCAGAGGCGAATGTGTCAGGTATTCACTGGCATGGCATCGAATTGAACAATGCCAGTGACGGCACGGAAGTGACTCAACCTGCAGTGGCCCCCAAAGGGGGTAAGTTTGTCTACGATTTCATCGTCAGCCGGCCGGGGATCTTTTGGTACCATCCGCACCACCACTCGTCGACCAATCAAGTGGCAAAAGGACTCTACGGATCGATCATTGTTGAAGATAATCAGGGGTATGAGGCGCAACTTCGGAATAATGGTGTGATCCCGTCGGCAGAACAAACCAAGACGCTGGTGCTCAGCGACATCACGGTCTGCAACACTCCTGGAGCGGGGACCAACCCGGCCACATTTGATGACACGGTGCTGCCGCATGTCAGTGGCATTCAAGCGTGGGCGATCAACTACCAAAATCATATTTTGACTCAGTCTCCGCTCATTCTCTGCGAAACGTATCCACTTGATGCAAATGGAAATTTAAGGGGGGCATTCACTGCCGGAGATGTTCCGAACATTCAATCTCCGAGTTTGACTGGTTCTATGAGTGAAGGGTTTACGGTCCTGACCAACGGTGTGAAGGTGGATGCGAGGGGAGGGAGTCCTAGTGCCCCAGCTGCTTCTTCATCCAGTGTGTTGACAAATGCACTTGAGGTTAAGGCCGACCAGGGATTGCGGTTACAAATTGTGAATCCTTCGCCGGTCCGTTACATGCGCCTCCGGTTGACGACCAGCAGTGGGGAGCAGGTCAACCTGTTTCGAATCGGTGGAGAGGGAGGATTACTCGATCGGGTGGTGCTTGAGGGGGGTATGATTGGCGAGTTTGATTTTAAGTATGGGCAGGGCGAGATTTTGGTCCCGCCTGCAAGTCGTGCGGATGTGGTGGCGAAGATTCCGAGCATTAGCGGTACCGTAGCGGACGGCTCAGTCCTGACTCTCTGGACGGAGGATTTCGAGCGGGTGGCAGCCACATACTCCTGGACTCCGACCGTGCCGGTGATGCACTTGGTAATTAATGGTAGTGTGGCTACTCCATATATCATTGCCAATGGTAGCCACCTGCTTGAGAATTTGGGATCGAACGCGATGGTTAAGGTTCTCAGTACAGCACCGGATAATCTCCTTACCCCTTCCAACGGCGAAGCTGGGTCGACGAATAAAGATATCCAGCTGACGTTCTGGGCGAACAACGGTGCGTTTCAGGCGTCGATTGACGGGGTTCCGATGCCGAGAGACTTCACAGGTCTAGGTAAAGATGGTCTGGCCAGCGGCGGCAATCCTTTTTACCTTGAGTCAGCCCGTCATGCAGCGCTCTCCAATGTGATGGAGCTGACGGTGACTAATACGACGGGGGCGCACCATCCGTTTCATTTGCACGGGTTTTCGTTTCAGCCGGAGAGCCTGAACCCGCAAGCGGGTACAACCGGACCGACCTACACCTTCCCGTATCATGAGTTTCGGGACATCATGGATGTGCCTGCGAATTATACCTTTACGTTTAGGGTCTCCTTGGATGATCGACCGACTGCGAAAAAATCGAAAGGGGGAGGGTTGGGGCGGTGGCTGTTCCATTGCCACATCCTCCCTCATGCCACGTTCGGTATGATGTCGGAGCTTCACGTTCACTAGTAGAATTGATAGAAACGAAGGCCATGTGTGAGTAGTTGCTGTTCACACGTGGCAAAACCCTAAAGGAAGGCTCTATGAAAATACGACATCTCTTATTGGCTGCACTCAGTATGCTGGTGGGGTTGGGCGTAGCTGGCATGGCCCAGGCCCAATCTCCTTCTCCCGATGATCCTGTCGTCTCATTCGAAGCTGGCGACAGGCCTGGAAACTTTTTTACCTGTTCAAACACGGCCAACTCGAAATCACTCGGGTGTGTGCCAGCATCCATTGGGGGAGCTCAGCAGAGGTCTCTCGCCGTTATTGCCCCGGGAGAAACGGTGGGGTTCCCCTCGTTTAGCGGAGAAGCCAGCACGATCCATACGGCGCTGAGCTTGCTGTGGCCTCTAAAATCCGATGACACAAACCCACATGGAATGCCGTTCAAGGCGGCCATCGATTTCCTCCACCCGGCACCGGGAGGGGTGGCCACTGTGAAGTTGACGGAGCCAGGCCTGTACGTCTTCATCTGTGACATCCACGTCTACATGTTCGCAGGTGTCATCGTGGATGATCCCAATACGCCTGAAGGATTGGACCTCGGCAAAAAGATTAGGCTGGTCAATAACATTACGGTTCCGACATTCAGTGATTTAGCGGTTCGCCTGTTGCGCACCTTCTTTACCATCACGGATCCAGGGAATTGGAAAGATTACACTAAGAGCACGTGGACACCAGCTTTCCCCGCTGTGCCAGTGATTGTGTATGATAAGGATGGGAACAAGATCCCTGTGGCTGATCTCTCTGCGGTGCTTTCGATTGGGACCGTCGATCTCACAGATTCCGCAAATAAATTATTTAATCCGAAAACGGCAGGGGTGGGAGAAATCTGGGTTAATACTCAGTTTGAATTGACAGGGGGGAAGGCAAAGCCCGGTACGGCGACGGCCATCAACGGAGCGGACTGGAAACTCACGAAGAAGGTGGCACTTCCAGAGATCAATATGAACCATCCCCACAACATGTGGACGGATAGAGAGCAAAAAGTAATCTATCAGACGCAATGGTTCGACGAGCGATTGGCGGTGTTTGACAGAAAGACTGGCGCGCTCATACGTGAACTGAATGCAGGCCCCGCTCCCTCACACGTGATGACGAGGGCCAATAACGATTATGTGCATGTGGCACAGAATGGTGGTAATAACGTACGAGAATTTAATGCATTGGCGGGTGGAAATGGCGCGGGTCCGAATCAATTTATTCGTGATATTCCGATGACAAGTATACCCGTAGATAACTCCGACATTATTAACGCCACCCACCCTCATGGTCATTGGATGAGTTCGACAGGGGATGAGATGGTGACTCCCAACGAAAATGTCAATACATCGACAGTGTATAATTTCAAGGCTGGCACAATCGAGGCCACACCGAATACGGGTGCTGTCCCAATTGCCACGAGCATGATGCCGGATTCGAGTAAGTATTACGTGAGCAATTTTCTTGATAACACCATATCGGTCATGAATATGGCCAGCAACAGCAATTCAGAAATCAAGAAGATTAATTTGATTGAAAAGTACAATCCAGTAGAAGGTTGCCATAGCTCAACTAACCCAACAAGCACTCCAAATCTTGATTGTTCGTTCGTGGGTGCTTTGCCTATTCAGACGCCGGTGAATCCGGAGGGAACCAACATGGTCACGGCCAATACCCTGACTGCCACGATTACGGTCGTGGATACCAGGCCTGGTTTGCCTACAACAGATACAGTGGTGGCAACGCTACCTTGTGATCCCGGCTGCCACGGTGTGAATTACGGTGCCAAGCTAGGAGGCGGGTACTATGCCTATATCGCCAATAAGTTCAGCAACGTGATGCTCGTCGTGGATCCTGATCCCGATATGAATGGCGATCCGAGCGATGCCGCGATTGTCGGACGCGTGTTGTTAGCTGGGGCGGCCTCGGCAGTACAGGACGACACGGTGACTGGTAATCCAGGCATGGGGGGACAGGGCGTCCTGGCTGTTCCGAACGTCTATAACGGCTGGGTCCAGGAATGGGTTCAGAACTGCAAGGGCAAAGACTGCAATAGCTGGAAAAAGCAGCTGACTTCGAAGCAGAAAAATCCAGGTCCTGTGCAGTAGACCGCATATTACATCCAGCCTGGGTGGAACCCAGGCTGGATGTACGGCGAGGGATGCTGTGAGGCCGGCATAATCGGTCTCTTGGTAGACTGTCCGGTTGAAGCTCAGGTGCCCTGCAGTGGGATGGGTGAACAAACAACCTTTCGCAAACCTGGTGTGGGATACCACACATCCCACTAGGGCCTGACCGCAATCGGAGCACGACGGGCCCTGAATTTTGCCAGGATGGGAGCGAGGATTTCATGTGCTTCAGGTGAGGTGAGCGATTCTTGTAATTTCATCAGTTTCTCCTCCGTCATCGACTCTAAGCTCACCAAGGCTTCTCCCGCCCGATAGCGGACCCACCAGTGCTCATCATTGAACAAGTCGATCAACCGGTCCTCATCCTCGACGGTTCCCAACTTTCCCAGTGCCGTTGCAGCCTGCACTCGGACATACCAGGCCTCATGAGTCAGGTGTTGCCGAACTATCGGGAGATCTGCCGGATCACGAAACTCTCCGAACACGAAGAGACTCGCAGACAGCATGTTGGTGGAGCAGGCCTCATCTCGGAGGAATTGACGAAGGATCGGCAGACCGCGCTGACTTTTCGTCCCCGGCAGGTAGCGGATCAGTCGTGGGCTGATATCGGGATCTCCCTGAATGGCCGCTTGTGCAAGGACTTCAGATGCCAGGTCCCGTCCTACTGTCTGTAGCATGGAGACAATTTTGAGTGGAGACCAGTCCGCTCGTCGGCCAAGAACGGGTAAGAGCAGCGAGAGTGCAGCCTTCGGATCGATACGAAGCAGGGCTTGCGCTGCGTTAAAGGCCAAGAATGAATTGTGATGAGTCACTAAGATGCTAATCGGTGTCCAGGCTGATTGGTCCTGTAATCGCCCCAATGTGACGACTCCAAGCATCCGGTGACTCAGCTGGTGTGAATGCAGCAGCTCTTTTGCCAGATGGTGACTCCCAACTCTCTGGGCGACATGGACCAGCTGTGCGATCATCGCGTCTCCCATGGATTCATAGTGCTCGTTCCAGAGATAGAGGAAGACCACATGATCACGACGTGTCAGGGCGGGGAGTGTGTGCAGGGGCTCTTGAACATACTGTTCCAGCAACGGTTTCCAGGTGGTGATGACGCGCTGTCGTCGGTGTTGGGCCGCCAGGCGGTGTCGACGGAACAGAAGAATGGAGGTAAGAAGCAAGACAATAATGCAGCTCAGCACGACCGCACTGATATACCAGAGGTCGAGTGGAAGGTCGGTATCGATGAAGGCAAGCACGCGCTGCTCTCTCACATCGGTTGCCGTTACCAGTGGTAGATGATGCTGAAACTGGCTCCGCGTCTGGTGTACAGCGCTCCTCGGTCTTCATCATATCCGCTGATTTCCAGAGAGACCCGATCGACCACAGGCAAGACAATTCCCCCTTGGATGGTTCGACTGCTCACGCGTGTCACATCTTGCGTGGCGACAATCCGTTCGCCAGAGGTTCCAAACGAACCCGACACGAAGACTTGGAGGCGGTTGGTGGGGCGCCAGGTCAGCCGTGACGAAAGCGTGATGGCGCCGGTCTCCGGGACGTAATACAGTTTTTCTGTGAGCCAGAAGTTAAAGGGGAGGAAGACGGTGAATCCCGGACTGAGCAAGTGAATATCATCCGTTTTGTAGGACAGGTAGCGATAGCCGAGTGAGGCCTCGAGCCTCGTGAGCAGGGGATGCACAAGACCGAGGCCCTGGGTCACTTCACCCGCAAACGAATACTTGGGCGAAAAGTCTGGATTGATCGTCCCTTGTGCAGCGAGGTACCCCCAGGCTCGACGCCACAAGGGGCTGTATCCCTCCGCCGACAACACAGTGTCATGAAAGCCGAATCGGTTGATCGGTTCGACCCGGGCGATCAGGGTTTGTGCGCCGATGGATTTGGAGACCTCGAACAGGACATCTCGTTCATTTTGGATATCGCGCGAATAGGCAAACTGACCGTACCCGACCTTGAGATAGTCGCGGAATGGTAACCGAATGATTGAATCGCGTAGACCAAGTGGGGCCCGTGGTGACGCGTCGAGTGTGGCGGAGATGTCTCGCATACGTGCGGCAACCGTTTCATCACCGGTCAACTGATAGAGGCGCGCATACTGATGCGTGGCTTCCCGAGTAGCTCCACTCCAGAACAAGGTATCGGCTAACCCCTGCAAGGCCTCTCGATTCGTACTGTCCTGTTCCAGCACGGCCTGATACTGCTGGATTGCTGGGGCATACTGTTTTTGCCACGACAGCACACGTGCCAGACCGATTTGGACATCGAGATCGGAGGAATGGCGAGTGAGAATGTCGCGGTATAGCGAGGCCGCTTCATCTAACTGTCCGTCTCGTGCCAAAACGCGCGCGAGGTGTCCACGGGTGTCGTCGTCAGCCGGAGAAGCAACCAGAATCTGTTGGTACGTACTCATCGCTTGCCTGTATGCGCCACTCCGTTCCCAGGCCTGTGCCTGTGCGAGGCGCTCCGCTCTCTCCTCTGTAGTAAAAGCAGGGGCCAGGGTCGGCTGCGGATTGTCTAACGGTGGGCGCGCACGTTTGATTGAAGCGATCCGCTCGGCGATCACCGGATCCTGACCAATGGCATATGCTCTTTCGTAGTAGGAGAGGGCATCTACGACACGTTCTTCCCAAAATAGGAGATCTCCCAATCCTTGAAGCGAGTCAACATGCCGAGGGTCTTCCTGTAAGATCGCTTCATAGAGTTGTTGGGCTTCCTTCCGGTCCGTCTGCCATGAGAGCACCCGTGCCAACGCGGTTCGGACGTCGAGATCGGTTGGATGACGCCGGATAATCTCCCGGTACAGCTGTGCAGCCTCGGCATGAGACCCCTGCCACGACAATAGTCTGGCGAGTGCGGCTCGAATGTCGTCATTCTCAGGGTCTTGTCGAAGTAGGGTGCGGTAGATTTCAATAGCAGCAGGGTACTGCTGATCCTGTTCAAGCTGTTTGGCTTGCTCGAGCAACGCGCGTGATGATGACCCATCAGTAGCATGAACCGGTTGATATCCGACCGCGCAGAGCATCGAAGCAAGGATCCAGATGATCGGTAGAGGAGGACGATTCGGAGTTGATCGTCTTAAGGCTGGGTTGGTCGTCATATTATCGTGTGAGCGACAGGTAGCCGGGCAGATCATGAATCACGAGTCCTGAAAAGCTTGATTGATGAATCCGAGTGAACAGATCCGTAATCGTGCGCTGCACGTCGTGTTCTGTACGACCTGAGAATGAAATGCGCTCGGGCCGAACCGTGATTTGATGATGGATGCGAAACCACATACGGTCTTGCTCTGGTCGTTCTTGTTGTGTCGGTGCCTCCAATCGCAATATTCGTCGGATCGGATCGAGCACGCCGTCTGCCAAAGCCGTCCGGTGCTCTCGTTTCAAGATGATATGTCGTTCGGGGAGCAGGTTCGTGGTTTCCAGGGCAAGCCAGACCGGAACATGTACCAGTGCCCCGTAGCGGAGAATGTCGTCACTGATCGTCATCAGTTCGTCCACACCGGTTCGATAACTCATGACGGCGACTTCGTCCACCCGGTCCATCACCGAAAATGCGAGAGGCCGCTGCCCGTGAATGGTGGAGGAGAACCAAAAGGGAATTACGACGGAGAGTTTCGCTCGGCCTCGCAGGACAGTCGCTACTCGATCGATGGTGTCTAGATAGCGAGCAAAAATCGTGTGGTCATCGGGAAAGCCTTCTAATAGGTATGGTTCGATGTCCAACTGCACAGCAGGAGGCCCATGGTTTCCTATCAGCTCCAGTAACCGGTTCAACTTGTCGATTAAGGGCGCGGCATGGTCGATCATGTCCGGTGCTCCGTCGAGCGCCAGGAGTTCAATATCTGCCGCCTTTGCCAGAGTGAAGAGTTGGGCATAGGCCGTCCAGATCTGGTCCGCGTCGCGCAGATCGGGCAGTTGCAGCAAGATTCGTCGGCAGTGCTGCTGTCGACAAGCGGCTACCATGCTCTCTGGATCTCGTATCGCCGAGCGATAGTCCCAATACCAAAACCCAATGGCTGGAGTCGGATGAGGTTCGGACGATGGTCCTACGAACGCGAGTTCGTCGAGGATCATGTCAGTATCAGTGTCGGTTACGAGTCGAACCTGAGCAAGCTGTTGAAGGTCGACCTGTTGCGCGAGGGAGGCCAGTGGTATCTCGAGTGAGAAGTTTCCAGTAATCCGTTCGGTGACGGCGTGAGCCTGTTCTGGTTTTGTCAGCGCATCGACCAATTCGATTTGTACAGGGCTTGAGGTTGTCCCGCGTACGCGGAGCGTGCGAAATGATAACGCGTCCAAATGTTTGCCGGCCGCTTGCAGCGACCACATCACTCCGCAAGGAGCACTTCCCCGGTGATCAATCCGCACATGGAGCGGAGGGACCAGACTCCCCCAGGTTGCTTGACAAGCCTCAATAGGGTGCGAAACTCCGGCCTGAGGCAACAAGTCTAGTCGGTCTCCTGAGGGACGATGGGAAGAAAGAACAAATGAATTGGCCGTCTGTCCCCCTCGCACTATAATTTTGGGAATAGGCTGAGAGCCGGCGTACACCAATTCGATCTCCTCGACATCGGTCAGCGAACGTTCCCCGGGGATCATCCAGTCTTGGGTGAAGGCCATAGAAGGCCAGAGCCATCCTAAGATGAGGATCACCCAGGCGGCGGCCCGTCGGTGCAGCCAACTCGATGGTAAGAATTCAGGGAGCGAGCCGAAATGCATTGCGAGTCTGCCTCGAATCACGGATGACGTTGGAATCGATTTACGGTGTATCCCAGGCATTATTTCTACTGTACTTGGTGACATTGACGGGTGGGTACTTATTGCTCAATGCCATTTCTATTTTCTCGCTACGCCAGTATTTTGAAGAGCGAATGGGGGAGCATTTCCCGCAAGCGTTCACCGGGTATGAGCCGCAAATTAGCATCATTGTTCCAGCATATAACGAAGCCGCCACAATCGCGAGTTCTATTCAATCTTTGTTACAGCTCCGCTATCCCGAATTCGAAATCATCATTGTCAACGACGGCTCGAAGGACGATACCATCCATGTGCTGCGGCAAGCGTTCGAACTGAAACCATTTCCTGAAGCATATGGCCGCGATCTACCGACGCAGCCGATTCGAGCGACCTATCACTCCTCGATCTACGCCAATGTTCGTGTGATCGACAAAGAAAACGGTGGGAAAGCCGATTCACTAAATGCTGGGATTAATCTGTCGGTCTATCCATTGTTTTGCTGTATCGACGCGGATTCGGTCTTGGCCCAGGATAGTCTCTATCGCGTGGTGCAGCCGTTCTTGCTCGACCACCGTACGGTCGCCTGCGGGGGCACGATCCGTGTCGCCAATGGCTGCTCCGTTGAAGCAGGACGCGTGAAACAGGTGGGCCTACCGTCGAGCCTGTTGGCGCTTCTCCAAACCGTCGAATACCTCCGCGCGTTCTTATCCGGTCGGCAAGGATGGTCTCCGATGAATGCGATGTTGATCATCTCAGGGGCCTTTGGGTTATTTCGAAAGGAGGCGGTATTGAAAGTGGGAGGCTACCGGACGGCCACGATCGGCGAAGATATGGAACTCGTGGTGCGGCTCCATCATTATCATCGGATCAATGATCTCCCCTATCGGATTACCTATGTGCCGGATCCTGTCTGTTGGACTGAAGTACCGGAAGATTATCGCACGCTCAGGAATCAGCGTATCCGATGGCAACGCGGACTCTGCGACAGCCTCGCAGGGCACTTCGAACTCTGTTGCCATCCAAAAGGCGGCACGGTCGGCTGGCTGGCCTTTCCGTTTATGGCGGTGTTTGAGTGGTTTGGACCGGCTTTTGAGATCCTGGGCTATGTGTTGTTGCTGATTGGACTGGGATTGGGCTTGGTCTCCGTACAGGTCTGGCTTCTCTGTGTGGGGGTTGCCATTGGGCTCGGGGTCACCCTGTCCCTGAGTGCCCTGCTGATGGAAGAAATGACCTTTCATCTGTACCAGCGACCCTCGGATCTTCTCAAGCTCGTTCTGGTGTCGGTCGTGGAGAACTTTGGGTACCGGCAACTCAATTCCTACTGGAGGCTGATTGGGCTGATCCGGTGGATCCGAGGCACCAAAGCGGAATGGGGCAATATGATTCGATCAGCTTCGTGGCAATCCCAACAACCCCATCCTGAAAAGCGTTAGCTGCTATGTTCTGTTGTTACGCTCACTGGTAGGGCAGCAATTACGTAATTCAGCTATTTGCTGGACTCTGTCAGGACCTCTGCTACGATCCCATCCAGCTCGAATATGGATCCGCGGACATGGAGGCTCCTATGACGTTCCTCTCGATGATTGGTAGGTTTGCTACCCTCTCCGCACTCTTTCTCGGTGCCGTGGCACTCTCTAGTTGCCTAGGGAGTGGAGGGGACTCCTCAGGTGTCTTGTTGACGCAGCAGGCCTATCTCAAGGCGTCAAATACGGGTCCTGGTGACTTGTTTAGCACTGCGATTGCTTTCGATGGGGACACATTGGTTGTCGGGGCTCCTTTTGAAGACAGTACCGTAACTGGCAATCCAGCCGACAATACCGCCAGCGGTAGTGGTGCAGTCTATGTGTTCACAAAGAGTGCGGGAGTCTGGAGTCAGCAGGCCTACCTGAAGGCCTCCAATATTGGGGCCGGTGATAACTTCGGCACCAGTGTCGCTCTTGATGGGGACACGTTGGTCGTCGGGTCTCCTTTTGAATCCAGCAACGCAACCGGAGTCAATGGCAATCAGGCTGACAACAGTGCCAGCGGTAGTGGGGCGGTCTATGTATTCACGAGGAGTGGGGGAGTCTGGAGTCAGCAGGCCTACCTGAAGGCATCGAATGCCGAAGCCGGTGACAACTTTGGCACGAGCGTCGCACTGAATGGGAATATGCTCGTCGTCGGGTCTCCGTTTGAATCCAGCAACGCAACCGGAGTCAATGGCAATCAGGCTGACAACAGTGCCAGCGGTAGTGGGGCGGTCTATGTATTCACGAGGAGTGTCGGTGTCTGGAGCCAACAGGCCTACGTGAAGGCCTCCAATACCGAAGCCGGTGACCAATTTGGCAAGAGCGTGGCTCTGAGCGGTGAAACGCTGGTCGTCGGAGCTTCTGGTGAAGACAGCGCTCTGACAGGTGTGACGACCAATTCTCCCAATGAGGCGGCGACCGGTAACGGGGCAGGTAATAGTGGGGCGGTCTATGTGCTCACGAGGAGTGCGGGAGTCTGGAGTCAACAAGCCTACCTGAAAGCATCCAATGCACAAATCGGCGATGACTTTGGTGGCAGCGTGGCTCTAAGTAGCGACACCCTGGTAGTTGGGGCTAGTCTGGAGGACAGCAACGCAACTGGGGTCAATGGCGATCAGTCAAGCAACAGTACCAGCGGCAGCGGGGCGGCCTATGTGTTCACGAGGAGTGCCGGCGTCTGGAGTCAGCAGGCCTATCTGAAGGCCTCCAATTCAGAGGCAGGTGATAACTTTGGTGCGAGTGTTGCGCTGGACAGTGATACGGTGGTCATCGGAGCGTTTAACGAAGACAGTAATGGAATAGGGGCGAATTTGAACCAAGCCGATAACAGTGCCAGCAGCAGCGGGGCGGCCTATGTGTTCACGAGGAGTGCCGGCGTCTGGACTCCACAGGTCTATTTGAAGGCATCCAATTCTGAAGCGGGTGATCAGTTTGGCTACCGCGTGTCTGTGAGTGCTGGACAGATAGCCGTAGGAGCAAATGTAGAAGGTAGTGCGCTCACCGGTGTCACCAACGGTTCGCCCAATGAAGCAGCGACTGGTAACGGTGCATCGATCAGCGGCGCAGTATATCTGTTTGCGCCACAGTAGAGCGTCCTGACATCCCCTGCGCCGGACCAAGGCCGGTGCCGGGGCCTTCTCCCTGTCCCCTCGTTTACCTTTCTCTCCCCCCTCCGTCTAACCCATCAGACAAGGTTAGAAGGAGGAGGCTATGCGAGCATTCCATTCACAACTGAGCATCTATCTCGTCTCAGCATCGCTGCTGTTCTTGGGCTGTACCTCTGGGACGAGGCAGAGTTGGAGGATGAGTTAGGAGTCTGTGACACAGCGGGCTAAAATTAAATCAACTTCGTCGCGACAGAAAAGGAGATTGACGATGAACCGAATCAGTTGGAAAGAAATTATGTTGGGCACCATCGCAGGGTTGTCGATTCTGACTTCACCGGCAGTGGGGAAAATGAGCAGTTCGCTGGAAGTATCGGTCGTGCATACGGACAACCGAGGACCGAGCTCTCTGAACAGTAGCCAGGAGGCACTCAACAGTGGTCCTGGGTCCATGAAGGGTGGACGCGAAGAGGGAGACCATACAGGAAGACGTGACCGAGATGCGATGGTGGTGGCGCAAGCGGGCGATGATGTCCGTCAAGATGATCGACGGGCAGACCGGAGAGAAGACAGGCGTCTTGACCGTCGAGAAGATCGGCGCGCGGATCGGCAGTTGGATCGACGGGAAGACAGACGGGAAGATCGACAATTCGATCGACGAGAGGATGGGCGAGAAGATCGACGGTTCGAGAGGCGTGAGGATCATCGTTCCAATGCTGGTGGTGAACTGCGAGGACTCGATCGAGCGGATCACGTGGCTGGCGAGCATGGCCGTGAAGGACGAGAGAATGCGCGCATGATGCAGATGGACCGCCCGCATCGACCGGAACGAATGGAGCGGATTGAGCGGTCAGAACGTACAGAGCATCCAGATAGACCGGAACGTTCTGGAAGAAACTAGGCGTTGTCTGACAGTGCAGTTTGGGATGGAAACGGCGACGGGGTTGTCTCGTCTAGTGCGAAAGTGGGCTGATTTCTGCTCAAGGCTCTAATGGGGGTCGCTTCAAGATTGGGAGAATAACGTGCGGTAACGATGTGATCAGTTTGTAGGGTCGTCAATCTACATCAAGCGGAGCGGGCGATCAGAACGGTCGAGATGTTGAGAGTGACGAGGTGAGTGCGAACACCACGTGCGTTTCTTGTCGCGGGCGTCTAGGTTTGTTTCTTGAAGTGTTCTCTTCCTGGACGCACGAGTCTCTCCTTCCCTGCGGCGTCTTCTCCTAAATCTGTAACTGCTAGTGTCTGTGGGATTGAATCTTTCAATGCCTGGGCCACAGTACTCCGATGAGCTTATCGCAAGGCACCTTGACGTATTGGCTTGCCGAGTCAGCGCTTTGGGGTTCGCATCAAGTCTACCGCAATGAGAGGCCATCTTCTTGAAAGCCGAGGATGCGATGAGGATACCGAGAAGTGGATCCGGTGAAGCATGAAATGGCCGGAGTCGAGGGCTGTCAGGTCGTGGTGCTTCATTTACCATCCGTTCATTCCTTCGTCTAACCACTCAGACAAGGATAAGGGAGGATGTGATGAAGCACATGCCATCGAAGACATGTACGTGTATTCTTTCCACGGTTCTGCTCCTATCAGGCTGCACCTCGATGCTGGTGCGAAATGAGGCCCAACATACCGCCGGAGTGGAGGGACATTGCTCAGGCGGGAAGTGGGCGGACAATTCGTCGATCGCCGTGCTGCCCGTATCGGTCGTGGCTTTCTTCGTGCCCCATTTCGATCTCAACAAGATACCCGGTGAACCCTATTGAATCGGTGCGGGATCTCGACCCGCCTGGTCAATCGCGAGGTTTCGGTCAATCATTCGGCCTGTATTCCAGCGGGCCTCACAAGAATTGTCACATTGGGCGTGTGGCAGTGGTGCCCTGCGCACGTCGATTGGAAGGCGGATGTTTTGGCCGAAGATGCTTCCAAGCCGAAACCCCAATAATTCATTCAACGGCTTCGAGCTGCAGAGGCCGGTGCCGTCGATCACCACCAGCACGATCGTGACCTGGAGTGTGCCGGTTGATACCAGCACCATCACGCAATTCGAGAGCGCCAGCGGTTCCTCGATGAATCGGACCCGCTGTAGGAGGAGAGAAAGCAGAGTGAGAGGGTTAAGTAGGAGCATCTGTATCAATTGACTACAATACGCCAACGTGGTCACCACCGAACAAGAGATCGAAAATGGTCCACCAACGACCTGCTTAGAGAAAACTTCTTGTGATAGCCTGTCGATATCAGAAAAGGAGAACATCATGGCTCTGGTAACCGTTCGATATTCTGCTCTCCGAGCCGTAATTGTGGCGGGAAGTTTGGTGTGTGTGCTCACTGCGCTTCCGGTCGAAGCAGAAACCCAGCAAGCACCATGGGATTGTTCCAACTATGAAGGTGACGCGCAGACGCGTTGCGTAAACGTGATCATCGAAGCGCAGCAAAAGAAAATCGCGGAGCTTGAAGGGAAACTTCATACACAACAAGGGACGGTCGGTCAACTTCAAGACCAACTCGATCGGCAATCCACCGCAACAGTCGATCTGCAACGACGATTGGCTGAGCGGTCTCCGACAAACCTGATTCCAGTCCCTTACTCTTATAACCCATATAGCTATACCTATGTTCCCGGGCTCGGGTTTGACCTTCACTTTGGTGGATTCGGATTTCATTTTTTACCTGATGACGATCACTGGGGCCATCGGCATCGCGGACACGGTGGACGCCATCACCGGTGACCCCCTCGTGTGCAGCTTGTTGGTGATGTCATGCTGCAGGGGTTCGTATCTTGTTGAAGAACAGGACTATGTATCGCTTATTGTGATAACCACTCGATTGAACTTTCCCACGGCGAACGCGAGTCAGAGGTTAGGAAGCGGTGAGGAGGGCGCGACTGTCGAGAAGAATCTTCAGGAGATCGATCAGACCGAATCGATCGTTCTGAAGAAGTCGGTTGCCTGACAAACTCGACCCGCTCCACCGTCCTGGACATGGAAGAGATTGAGCGACCAGCTGCCCTTCGTGGTGTCCTCCTTTCAGCAACCGAAGGACGTTCTGATTCATTCGATGTGATGAGCGGGAACCAGTCAGACCTTCTTCCGAAATGAGAAGCAGGGAAGACCCAACTCGCCTTTCAGGAGCAGAAACTAGGAGGGGCGCTGATCAGAAATCTTGTACCCGAAATCGCGCACGCTCTGAATCAACTTAGGCTGTGAGCTACTCTCGATCTTTTTCCGCAGGTACCCAACATACACATCAACGGTATTGGTGGAGGTCTCGTAATTGTAGCCCCAGACATGTTCTATGATGGCGGTGCGACTGAGTGCTTTATTTGGATGAGCCATAAGAAATGCCAGGAGGTCGAACTCTTTCTTGGTCAAGGCTATGAACGTGTCCCCTCGGCGTACTTCACGGGAGCTTTGGTCGAGCCTCAGATCGGCGACGCACAATACTGAGTTCGGCTCTTTGTCGTAAAAGAGCCGCCGACGGAGTAGGGCTTTGATTCGTGCGAGTAATTCCTCGAAGGCAAAAGGCTTTGCCAGATAGTCATCCGCTCCGTGAGCGAAACCGCTCAGCTTATCTTCCAATGTATCTTTCGCCGTCAGGATGAAGATAGGTGTCTGAATCCGTTCACGTCGCAGAGCCTGACAGACATCGTGTCCGCTCATATCGGGTAGTAGAAGGTCAAGGATGATGAGGTCGTATGGGTTGAGGCCATTGAGCATCCCATTGTTTCCGTTTTCAGCGATGTCTACCTGGTAACCTTGTGTTTCGAGGCCACGCTTGATGAAAGTTGAGATCCGTTCGTCGGCCTCAATCAGAAGGATGTGCTTGGTTGCCATATTGTTCCTGGGAGGTTGCGGTTCTATTACAAGTACACAGATTCCGATATGTCCTTAAGTGCTTAATGAGCATCGTGTTCACGATAACCCTCCAGACACCTCTCGGATTGTTTGGTCATCCCGTCAATTCCGAGTTCACTGGAAGAGGGTGGTGGCATACGTCTCTTCTCTCGACTGGTTTGTCGCTCTGTGAGGTGCGGGAATCTAAGTCCGTTCTCGCGAAACTGCTGACCAACGTGATTCAGTTTTGGAATGACGTCATGGCACGTGGAGCAAGGCTCGCCGGTCTTCCGGCTCATGGCAGGGATTGCGTCTGCGGGATATGGACCCCCCATGTGAACAATTCCGGACAGGAGCAGCCCCACGAGGATCATGTACGGTCGGAGGTCCATGACGCGTCTCTTGTCTGATTGACCGTAGGTTCTAACGTACACGGGTTCTTTCCTGAGTACGCATGCCAGCTGAGCCGGTGATGGTCGTTGAGCGCTTCCACGGTGTGGCCTCCTGAAAAGATTATGATCTGAAGAGTCTCAGCCGTCATATATGTGGGAGAGGCGACGACTCACAACGTCGCGTCTCCCTGGAAGACGGTCAGACTCTCTGTGGAGCGCCATGACCGTCTCCTTGGTGGCACGACTGCAGTATGTCGGTGTGGTTACCAACCTTGACGGTTGAGCATGACTGGAGGTCGACCGATTGGCTCTGGAGCATCCGCACTTCCTTCGTCACCGCATGCAAGTCCGCCGTCTTCTTCATCCTCTTCCGAAAAGGTTCATACGCTCAATCGACTCTTGGTATCTGGGCCTCTCGTTGCCCTGAGCCGGCGCCTTCTTGTGTATCGGCAATCTCGCTGCTTCCGTTTGTGTGCCTCCGGCCCCAGCGGTCACGGCTGTGACGGACGATCGGAGACGACACGTGATAAGAAGGCGTCTCTCACATAGACGCGAAGCTGAGCCTGATGAGTTGTTTTGGGAGATGCCAGATTGACGGAAAACGGTGCCGAGTTCATGAAAGTATAGATTCCTCTATTCCGCAGGACATAAGAATAATCGGGAGCATTGGCTGCTGGGTCGCAGCGATCTGGATGACCATCTGCCCGTTCATGCGAGGTATCACAAAGTCCGTAATGATGAGGTCGAACGTGAGCGAGCCCCAGCATGCAATTGCCTTTACTCCATCCGCAGCCTCCACGCCTCGATGACTATCTGCTTCAAGTACCGAGCGAAGACTGTCTTGGAGATTCTGGTCATCATCCACAAGCAGAATCGTCGCCATCGATGTCCGGCCACTCGTCTCGCGTGACGGAACAGGTTATCCCGAAGTACCCGACCTTTCGATCACGCCTCGAGGATCCTTTCACCGGGGTGTCGTCCGCGGCTTCATCTGGGTTGATGCTGGTTCCTCCATCTCGGAGAGTCTGTTTCGCAGCGCCCGCATTTCTTCTTTCAGGGCATCGAGTTCAATGGCCTGTACCTTCATCCGTTCTTTCAGTGCCTGCGTTTCTTCGCCGGCCGCAGATGGTGCTTCTTGAGAAGCGGGAATGGCAGGCTCGGACTGAGCCGCACCATGGCTAGATTGAGCGTGCGTAGACTCAGAGGGTAGATTTAATTGTGCAGCAAGCATCTGGTAATCAATCAGGAGCGTGGCGAGTGGAGGCGGGTCAATTATGTCTGGTTGTTGATGCAGGCTTGGCTGCTGAACCGTTTCGGGGAGAAAGCGTAGCCGACGCGGATCCAGTCCTTTCGGATGACGAGCGTGACGATCCAGTGTGGCGCCCGGGACTATTCCGACACTGGGCACCCTGTAGTGAGTCAGCCACAGATGCAGGAGCCGTCCTCGGGTAAACAGTAGTCCACCGGTCATGTCACCACGGGGATCTGTACCATGCATCACTCTGAAGGCCACGAGCTGACTCTTTGTTGCTTTAGAGAGCGCCGTGCTGATCAGTGGACTCAGAAAGGCGGTCTCTTCTTCAGAGAAGACCCGCATTGCCGTGGTTGGGTCATCGGGTGAGGCTTGAATCTCGATGCCCCTCAACACGTGGGTAAGGAGAAGAGGACTGACCGAGACGGGGTGGGCGGTCTTGAACCATGAATCGTCCACATGTTGGAGCAACACGGCGCCTCGAGGACCATCCGCATAGACGGTGTCTTCAACTGTGCGAGACGTCGAACACGCACTGATGAACAGGCACACCACGCTTGCCAGCAACGGAACACCGACGCTTCTTCTCTTTATGCGAGTCTTCATACGCGAAATTCCTGCTCCCCCGATTCAGTGCCGGTACCGTACAAGATGGTCACCGAACCTTTATACATAAATGGTGGGGTGATTCGACCCATGTTCCCCCCATCACGAACTGGATTCTGTCACACCGCACCTTAGTACAGCGCGACGAGAAAGCCTCGGGCGGCGTAGGAATCCTGCGATGAGGCGCCCGCCACCCCGCCTCCGTCATGGACACGCCATTCTCCCTGAAGGTACACGCTGGGGGCAATATAGTACCGACCCATCAGGGTCGTGCGACTGCTAGATTGTGCGAGCTCTTGATCGATATGATCGAAGCGTCCTCCCAGCACGAATTTCTTGTTGGGGATGAACGGGATATCGTGGGGAATAAACAAGACCTCCGCCATATAATTCTGGAGGGCCCGGTTGTGGGTGGCGGTCGTGAGGGCCCCATTACCCGTCGACGGAAGTCCATCGGACCGAAAATACCCGGCCGTGGCGATGAACGGGCCCAGTTTCACTTCACCCGCGATGCCCCACTTGTCCACGCCTTTTTTGCCATCGGCTGTAAAGGGATCTAATGCGGACGTCACCACATCGCGTTTATAGATGGCGCCCAGCGTAAAGCGTTCCAGAAAGTGAATAGAATAGGTCGCATACAACCCAGGAAATCCTAAGTGATTGATGCCTCCGAGCGATTTCGGTTGAAAGATCCCGATCGCATAGCGATGGGTGATGCCCCCCAACAGCTCTTTTTGGATCAGGTGCCCGTTGAGCTCCACCCCGGTGTTGTAGACTTCCGGTGCCTCCGCTTCTGTACTGCCGCCGTTCCGACGCGCGCCCAGGATGCCGAGGGCTTCTTGGGCAAAGTAACGCTGTTTAATGACCCGTTGCGAGTGAGAGAGAAACGGGAGGGCGATATCGAACTGACCGACTTTCACATTGAGCAGACCATGGCCCTGCTGTCCGAGCAGATCATTGACTTGGCCATAGGCCTGTCCCACATTGACATTGCCTTGGGAAAAATCCAGCACCCCATACGCGGACGCCCGGCCCTCTTTCCCGATCGGCGCGCCCGCGAGCAGGGCGACTTCATCAATCTTCAACAGGGTCTCTTGGCCCCCGGCACCCACCCCGCGTTCCTTGGTGAATTCCGCTTCAACCTCGACCTCGCCCGAAATCGGAACATGTTTCATATCCTGGATATCGAACCACTCCTTGTCCTCGGGAAAGCGAAAGCCATTGGTGCGAAAGTTTTGTCCTGTTTGGTTCAGTTTGGGAAATGCCGTGTGGCATGTCGAGCAGGATTCTCCGGTTTGTCGACTGAACGCCGGAATCGCCTCCGCCTCCTGCGGCGCGAGCAGCGCCACGAGGCCCGAGGCCAGACTGCCTAAGATGACGGCTAACATCAACACGCGAAGACGCATAATTCCTCCCTCTAGATTGCGATACGCTATTTCCCAAAGGACCGAATGTAGTGCACGAGACTCCACATCTGCTCGTCCGAGAGCTTCTTCTTGTATCCCTTCATTTCGGTGGCGTCCGGATCACTGCCGTAGCAGATGATCCAGAAGAGTTGCCCGTCCGGGATCTTTTCCATCAGGGATTTGTCTGTGTAATTTCTGGGTTTGACGTCTAAGTCCTTCGTGGCGGACCCTTGTCCATCCCCACTGGTGCCGTGACACTTGATGCATCGGTTCTCGTACAGGCTCTTGGCCTCTTGCAGCGTGTCGGCGGTCGCGGCTACAGGATTTGTTTTCATCAAAAATTCGTGCGGAGCCGTTGGAGTTTTCCGATCCGTAGCACTACCGGTCACAGGCCACAGCACGAGCGGTGTGAAGAGCAGCGCTATGCCTGCATGAATGGTGTTCATACGTTCTCTCCTCCCTTCTGCAGACCTAACTTTATAGACATACATTGCGGGCAGCATTGTATAGGTAAAACACGAGAATCATATAAATACTTGATGAGAAATAATTAAGAATTTATAGGTTATGTTTTTATTTTTATAATAAGTGAGAGCAAGTACGATGCCATCCCGTCCACATATGCCCTATGCGCCATCCTCCACGTATGGACCACCAGGAATAACGGGCGGTTAACGAGAGAACACCGTGTGATAGACAGTCTCGCTTCCCATCGGCAGCAGAGGATTGCCGTAGGCAGATAACTGCATCGATGTCAGGCGTGTCCTGTAAACCGCAGAAGCGCTTGCGCAATGCTTCTGCGTACACAGTATTTGGGAAATATATCCCAATTAGTGGTGCTTAGTCTATGTCCGTGACAAGCGTGCTCAGATGGTGTTGCGCGAGGAACTGGCTAGTTCTCGTGGTATGGTGAAATGCCTACACAGCTACACCCGAGTGTGCCGTATGGGATCCTGGGGCTGCACCTCATCTCTAGATGCCCCACGTTGATAGAAGGGGAGCGTTTTCCTAGAACCTCGATTGTCCGTCTCGTACCGGTAAACGGTACTCTCATACGTGAATTGATCGCGGAGCGGAGATCACCGATTTCTTGTCATGAGATCGGTATTGATCTCGCCTGGAAAAAATGCGGTACGGTCTACCATGGTTGGAAAAGATGAGGTGGAGAGCAATTCTGGTAGTACAGGAACGGTGAGAGCGGGTTCATGTCCGGAGTCAGTCTGCCTTGATTGCTGATTATCGGCTCCAAGACAGAATTGGTCCATGGCCTGATGTGGGTCGTGGAGATGGTGCTTCGTCGAGGCGACGGGGACACTCCGGTAAACCAGTCCGGGCACAGTGCGGTTGATAGAATTCGTTATGGGCTTGTGCCCGGCAGTGTCGTGACGCGTTCGAATTCCAGCTTCGTGGCGGTCACGGTGCCGTCGACCACCAAGCCATAGACCTCCAGGTGAACGCCCACGACGATGTCGTCACTAGTGCCTCCTTCGAGGATCGTCTCGGCGTTCGTCAGCACGTGCACATTTTCGAGTACAAAGTGATCTGGAGCGAGCACCTGTGTCACGACGCCGTGAAGATCCGCATCTTCCAGTTCCAGTTTAGTCGCGGTCATGATCCCACCGACCAACCGGCCATGCACCTCGAGGTGCCTCCCCACGAAGATATCGGTGCTGGTGCCTCCTTGAAGGGCGGTCTCGGTATTTGTCACGACTTGCAGGTTGCCAAGCAAAAACTTTCCGGAACTAAGCACCCGAGTCACAAATCCCTCTACCACGGCGTCTTCACTGTCTGATGCCCCCAATTCTTCCAGCCGCACGCGAGTAGCCGTGAGATGAAGACGGTTCTGAGGCTCAGGTGAGACCTGCTTGCCGACGATATCCACCATCACACCGTCCCATCCGTGAGACGGATCAGGCAGTTGCTGTACCACCGCATCTCGGTACTCGACGGTCAGCGTGCCAACCTCGAACGTGCGTTGATCGGCCTTGTGATTGGTGATGAGTCCCTTCACCTGATAATTCGGAGTCGCGGTGGTCGCATCGAGTGTTTTTAAGCCGATCCAGGTTGCCCTGATGACGCCGTCTCCCATGACGAACCCGCTGATCTCCACGAGATCTCTACCCGGCACGAGATTCCGCACCGTGCCGCCGGGGATGCTGGCATCAATCAGCGTGGTTGGTGTAATCGTGACCGACTGACCGAGCACCACAAGATGGGAGCCCGTCGGCGTCACGAATTGGACGAATCCTTCCAGCGTGTCCTCATACACCAGTGTGTCGGCCATCCGTAGTAGAGGGTCGTTGGTGCCGGACCGTTTCGTCACCGTGGCGGTGACGCGCACCAGCATCCCTTCCTTGAGGTCGCCCTGGTTGCCAGGTTGCCCGTCGATCAGCATGGAGGCGTCCGTCGTCTCATACTCTGTGCCAGAGACAAATACGCTGCCGAAGCCGGTGATCGGGCCTGAGGCGACGGAGGTCAGGCGACCAGTTCCGCCGATACCACCACCGACCTCTGGAGCAGGGCTGCACGAGGCCAGCACGACGAACAGCGTCAGTGCGATAAGCAGATTCTGATCGATCTTCTTTCGCATTTCGGCCATCACGAGGAATGATTCCGGTTGCACTCAGTCAGCTGGTTCCTGCTCTTCGAAGTGATAGATTCCGAGCCCGACCCGGACACGGCCGGTTCCCTTCGATACTGGATTGACATCGCGATCTCGATGGGCCAGCCAACGATCAAGCTTCTCGAGGAGCTCCTGGCTTTCTGCGGCGGCGAGAGTCCGAAACTCCGCGACGGCCTCGAGCGGGACGTTGTCATACATGAGTTTGCGTTGGAACCGTGGTTTCGAGGGCTTCCCATAGATATTATGATCAATGGTCGTAATGAGGTCGGCGGTATCTGCACCCAGCACTCGCAATTTTGGTACGGTCCCGTTTCGCGGGATATAGCCACGACTGACCAGACCAATTCGCCCATCCCGCAATTGTTTCACGGCACCGACACGCATGAGTTCGTCCAACAATGCTCGCACAGGAATATCTCCACTATAGCGCTTGACCAACTGACTGAATGAGCCTCCCTTTCCCTCCATGGAAAGTGGACGAGGGTGTCCCTTCCCATCTCCGTACTTTGGATCGCGCAGCCAACCACTGATCACTCGTGAAGCTCGATGGTATTCTTCATTTACGATGGATTTAGAAGTGGATGGGAGCGTCAAGAGCTGTTGCACTTCCTTTCGCGTCAATCCGCTGAGGATCGCAATCCTGGATACTGTTTGCTTTTTTCCGGGGATTGCGAACTCAGCGTTGGCGACCTCCACATAGACTTGCTTTGCCAAGTCGGCAAACGTTCGATGAGACACATTATTTCGAAGAAGGATTCTGACCAATGGCCGTAGCAGTTGACGGGTGGCAGCAGACAGCGCGCGGACGGGCGTGGCGTGAGCCATGGTAGGTCGGTACTATAGACTCTCCCAGTCTGCATGCCAAGCCCATCCTTGAACTGATTGGTTGTGGGGGTGTTTGGGGGGGCCTTGCCTCCAAAGGCAGAGCTCACACTTTCGAGAGCGCCGTTTACCATTCTCCCCATTCTCCGTCTAACTCATCAGATCAAGTTGGATGGGGAGGAGCAAGCACCTACTCCCCTTGAAATATGTGCGTATCTATTTTCGTCAATGCTGCTATTGGCAAGCGATAGTTCCACTCGCCCAGAAACTCATCGGGTAAAAGCTGGCGGTGACCTCTGTGGGTCGGATCGAGCAGATCCTGTCGCTGGTCACTATGGCGATGAATGAAAAGAGAATGTCGGCACGATGAGAATCAAACATTCGCATCGACCTGGACAGATGGAGCGGATTGAGCGTGCCGAGCCTTCCCCATAGACCGGAACGCTAGGAGAGGTACTAGATTTCTCTCCGTAGTGTGCTATAAGTGCGTCGACCGCACAGGCATGGTGGTGGTGCCGGCCCATCTAAAAGCCAATTGAGTTTGGGGGTCTTGCGAAGCACCGGAGAATGAATCACGTATAGATGTTTCGTGAAGAAAGGGACGGTGAGCAGGATGCATAGGGTGACGATGATCGTGATGGCAGCGACCATGGGAGTGATCATGGGCTCGTGGGACGAGCATGTATCGGCGGCTGATCCATCTGATAAGCGGCCACAGCAGGCGACTGAGCGAAACTGGCAAATCAGTTTTACGCCAAGCTACAGCCACGGGAATTTCGGAACGAATACGACAAGCGAGTTTATCTATGCGCCCTTCTCAATCAGACGATTATTTTCAAAAGGAGATGTTTCACTGGTCATTCCTTCTGTGACTGCGATCACCGACGGACGCACGACCGTCGTGGGCAATACCGCATTTCGTGTTGATGATAACAGTGGAAGCAACAGCGGATCGGGTGGTGGCGGTGGGTCAGATGACAATTGCCGGAGAGATAACAGCGGTTCCGGTAACAGTAATGATGTGCCCTGCGGTACGACCACGCGAATTGCGGGACAGAAGGTGACGACCACGGGAATTGGTGATGTGATTCTGCGTGGGCGGTACTATCTCGTCGAAGAGCAGGACTATGTGCCGCTGATTGCGGTGACAGCCCGGTTGAAACTTCCTACAGCCAATGCGAGTCAGGGGTTGGGAACCGGCGAGTTTGATCACGGCTATGGAGTGGAGGTCTCCAAGCTTATTGGGACCAGCTGGCTGGTGTTTTTCGACGGGGGGTACAATTTTATCGGCGATCCGAATCGAGCGGATGGCTCCGGTACACTCGGTCTTCGCAACCAGTATTGGTGGGATGTAGGGACGGGGTATTACCTGACACAAGATTGGCTGGCTAGTGTCTACTTTGAGGAGTATCGGGCACTTCGAGTCGGTCTACCCAACGCCAGAGATGTATTTTTCTCGTCGAACTATCGACTATCGCCGGCTTGGCGGCTGAATGGTGGGGTTGCCGTCGGTCTCTCAAATGGCGCTCCAGACTATGTTGTCTCGCTCGGTACCAGCTATCGGTTCTAGCCGATCTTGCCGCCGTATGAGGCTGTTTACGCCATTCGGAGCGCCGCGTCTAATGAAATATGTAGGCCAAAGCAGACGGTCCTGTGGCATCGGACCAGACTAACCGGAGTCGGAGCATGCCACCGGACCAGCAGGCAATTCCCGATGATGCACAACTCGTCGCCCGTAGTCTCAAGCAGGATCATGAGGCTTTCGGACAACTGATTGATCGACATGCGTCCGCGATCGTCAATCTTGCCTATCGGATGGTGGGAAACCGGGCCGAGGCAGAGGATCTGGCCCAAGAAGCGTTTCTTACGGCCTTCAAGGCACTGCCGATGTTTCGTGCGGACTCAAAGTTTTCGACCTGGCTGTATCGAATCGCCGCCAACAAGTGCAAGGATTGGTTGCGGGCCAAGCGGCCAGGGCAAGGACCATATGATGTGGATGCCGACGAGGTGTTGGATCTTTATGTCGCTGAAGAACGGACCCCGGAAGAGTTATTGTCGCAACAACAGGTAGGCCAAGAGTTGGAACAGGCGATCCAACGATTGCCGCCTCTCTACCGGGAAGCTTTCGTGCTCAAGCACGTCGAAGGCCTCAGCTACGAGGAGATGGAAGAGATTCTGGGGGTGAGTGGTGACACGTTGAAAATGCGGGTGTATAAAGGGCGTCTTCAACTCAGTCGCGATCTGACGGCTTTGAACCCTGCGCGCTAGGACATGGCGAGACGGTGAGCAGATGAACGAACAGGAACTCCTGATTCAGCGTTTCTTGGATGATGATCTCTCGCCAGAGGAACGGGTTGCTTTTTTGCAAGCTGTTGATCTTGACCCCGCGTTACGTCGGCGTTGGCTGAATCTGGAAATGGTCGTCGCTGAAGCAGCCCGCTTACCAAAGTTAAGCCTATCGTTGAAGTTCCTCGATGAGTTGAAGTCTAAAATTGCCCCACCGGAGCTGAGTTGGTGGGAGCGGGTGTGGACGGTTGTGACTACACCACGAACGCTGGAATGGAATCTCGCCGGGGGGATGGCGGCGGCCTGTGTTGTCTTGGTGGCAGTGGCGGGGCTGTTGAGGGTGATGCCGGAGCGAGTTGTGGAGGTGCCGGTCACGACGGTGCCAGCCCAGACGATCACTGCTGGGACACCACAAGCAGCACCACAGGTGTTTGTACGACTCGTCCTACTTCAACCCGGAGCACGATCGGTCTCTGTCGCCGGCGACTTCAATGGATGGAATCCAGCAAATACCCCTCTAGAACGGTCGGACGGTGGGATGTGGACCGCCACAATTCCGCTGAAGCCAGGGCGATACCAATATATGTTCGTCATCGATGGAAAACAATGGATTGCCGATCCGCTGGCGACTGAGGAAGCCACCGACGGATTTGGTTCACAGAATGCGGTGCTTGATGTCGATATCTAAATTTCCTCGACCCTCCCTTGCAACGGGCCTGGGCTGTATGTACTCTCCGGCAGATGGGCAGACAACTGAAAAGACTTGGCCGCGTACCTCGGACGACCCTCATCGTGATCATGCTGCTGTCCGGCTTCTGGGCCTGTACCAAGCCGCCGGTGATGAAGCCGAGTGCGCCCAAGCCATTAGCGGGTGCCGTACGATTTACCTTACTTGCGCCTGGCGCCACACAAGTCTTTCTCGTCGGCTCTTTCAATGGTTGGGCCAAGGAGGCGACGCCCATGACGATCCTCAATGGCGCACTCTGGTCGGTTACTGTGCCGTTGAAGGTCGGGGAGTATCCCTTCATGTACGTGATCGACGGCAAACAGTGGATCACGCCGCCACAAGCTGAAGATTTTGTTACCGATGGATTCGGACAAACCAACGGAGTCGTGATCGTACGGTAAGAGAATGATGAGGACGCGAATCCATAGCGCGATAGGGGTGCTGATCGTCATCGTTGGGGTGACGGCTCCCTCAGTCTGGGCCGAACCGCTCACGGTTCAGGATCGGGAGACGATCACTCGACTTGGTTCGGCACAAGGTCGTGCAGAGAACGAGATCGCACCTCTACTCGATCACGTCAGCAAGGCTGGTGAGCGAGGACTTCCCATCGAGTCGTTACTGAACAAGGTGAGGGAAGGTCTGGCAAAGGGGGTTGAACCCAAGCGGATCGATCCGGTGCTCAGGCAGATGACGTCGAGACTTGAATCTGCCCAGGAAGTCCTACAAGAAGCAGGTTCTCGAGGCATGGAGGAGGGGAATCGTCAGCGTGCCATTGAAACCATGGCGGAAGCGCTCTCGCGCGGAACCACGGTGGATGAAGTGCGGGAGTTGAGCCGACTGTCCCAAGATGGCCGCCATAAGGCGACGCAGGAAGAACTGGCTGCCGGTGCCAAAGGCCTCGCCGTGATGAAAGAGGGACGAGTCCCTTCGAAAGACGGAGCGGCGCTGGTTGGGGAGGGGATGAAGCAGGGGTATCGCGCATCTGAGCTTCTGGATCTCAGCCGAGAAGTGAAACGACGTGGGTCGGATTTTGAAGAGGGGCGTGCAAGCCTCAAGGCGATTCGTGAGCAAGTCCGACGTGGGGAACGCAGTGATCGTCTGTTCAACGATGACGATCGCAGTGGATCTGGGAGCGGGTCAGGTGGTGATCGAGGAGATCGCGGAGGGCGAGACAGTCGAGAAGAGTCTTCGCGTGATCGATCTGAACGGCAGGACCGGTCCGGCGGAGGTGATCGATCGGATCGCATCGATCGTCCCGATAAAGTCGAACGCCTCGATCGCGTAGAGAAAGGCGATCGCATTGAGCGGCCGGATCGACTTGAGCGCTCTGATCGTTCCGGCAGTGGGCGAGATCATTGAGTGTTACGTGTTATCCTCTTCGCAGGAAACCCTGAAAGTGTAGACGTTTCTCGCCTGGCTTGATACACCAGGCCGTGGAGGCTCTGCGCTATCATGGGTGTCCAAAGCGCTATGAGTTGGTATGGTCGCTCGAAGGGGGACAAATGAAAGGTATGCTCATCGCACTCAGTGGGACGTTCATCCTTATGAGCAGTCTGGTCTATGGTCAATCTGACACCCAGGCGATCGATCAAGGCAACATGAATCATGGGCAATGGATCGAGCGCAGCTTTGATAGAGGACAACTCGATCGTCGGGAAGAGGCTCGGCCTGAGCGTGAACCAGCTTCTCTCGATCGTACGGAGAGTCGTGCAAAAACAGTGACCAAGAAAAAGGCCGCACCGATCGGTGCGGCCAAGAAGCACACCTCCAGGCCTCTGGTGCGAGAACGGCATGATCGCCGGGATACACGACATCGTTGATTGGGAAACGATGCCGTTGAATTGATGGGTGCCGACGATGTTACTCGCAACGCCCTTGTCATTTCCTCTCGAATCCGGTCGATCTGAGCCCGGCTTCACCGTTTGGTGTCACATCTGGTCCCTGCTACAATGCCTGCATGGATGTCATTGCCACGCACAGCAACGCTGACTTTGATGGTCTCGCGTCGATGGTGGCCGCACGGAAGCTCTATCCCGGAGCCAAGCTGGTCTTGCCGGCCGGAGCACAGGAAGCGGTTCGTAATTTTCTCTCCGTTCACGACCTTGACCTCAGCAAACTAAAAGAACTCGACCTTACCCAGATCACGCGACTCATCCTGGTCGATACCCAGGAACCGAGCCGGATCGGAACGCTCACATCCTGCCTCGAGAACCCAGCAGTGGAGGTCGTGGTTTTCGATCACCATATCGAATCAGATTCGGTCTGTGACGGACGGTCAAAAGAGTCCGTAGTGGACTCAGTGGGAGCCACGACGACGTTGCTCATCGAGCAGCTTCAGCGGCGGCACATCCCGGTGACTCCGTTTGAGGCGACGGTGATGGCTCTCGGTCTCTATGAAGAGACCGGCTCATTTACATTCGCCTCTACGACCAGCCGAGAATTCGAAGCCTGCGCGTTCCTTGTCGAAGCCGGTGCGGATTTGAATACGGTGTCGGCCACTCTCTACACGCCACTTGATCCGGATGCGGTTGCGCTGCTGAATGATTTCTTAGAACAGGGTGAGGTGCTCTACCTGGAAGGTCGGAAGGTTCTGGTGTCCACGAGCACGATCGATCGCTGTCGAGGCGAGGCGGCCGGTGTGGTGCATCGTCTCGCCGAATTACAAGGGGTCGATGCCGTTCTCGTGGCGGTCATGATGGACGATCGTGTGGAAGTGATCGGAAGGAGTCGCCGGCCAGAGATTGACGTCGGTTGGATCGCGCGGGAATTCAGAGGGGGAGGTCATGCCGTCGCCGCAGCGGCCACGGTCAAAGGGCAGACACTCTCAGAAGTCAAAGAGAAGATCGTTCAGCTGCTGACGACACACTATCGTCCGACGTTGCTGGCCCAGGATGTCATGACCCATCCGGTGAAGGCGATCGAAGTCGATACGACCGTCGCTGAAGCAGGACAGCGGATGACCACCTACGGTCTGAATGTCTTTCCGATTCTCGACGAGAAAGACCATTACAGGGGGATCGTCAGTCGAGAGTCGATTCAGAAAGCGTTGTTTCATAGGCTCGGCAAGATGGCGGTGCGTGACATTATGCAAACCGACGCCCATACGGCACAGCCGGAGACGTCATTTCATGAGATCGAAACGGCCATGATCGAGCGTAATCAGCGGTGTGTTCCGATCCTCAAAGAGGCGAAAGTCGTTGGCGTCATTACCCGGACGGATTTGTTGCGAACCTTACATGACGATGTGCTGAAGGGGGCCCGATTGAAGACGCTTGGTCCGCACGAGGCTGAGTCCGAGATCGGAGGGCCACGCCGTAACGTGAGAGGACTCTTGCAGAGCCGTTTGCCGTCTCGCCTCGTGACTTTGCTTGAGGAAGCCGGACAGTTAGCCGATCGCAACGAGGTATCATTATTCGTCGTCGGCGGCTGTGTCAGGGATTTGCTGCTCGGTATCCACAATCTCGATTTAGATCTTGTCGTCGAAGGTGATGGGATTGCGTTCGCTCGGAAGCTCGGAGACGTATTACAAGCTCGCGTGAAGGTGCATGAGCGATTCGGGACGGCGATCGTGCTGTTGCCGGATGGCTTCAAACTTGATGTGGCCACTGCGCGAACGGAGTACTACGAGTATCCCACGGCCTTGCCGACGGTGGAACATAGTTCAATCAAGAAAGATCTCTATCGGCGTGACTTCACGATCAATGCGTTGGCCGTTCGACTCAACGGGAAGGGGTTTGGCGACGTGCTGGACTTCTACGGCGGGCAGCGAGACTTGAATGATAAAGTGATCCGCGTCCTGCATGGACTCAGTTTCGTCGAAGACCCGACTCGCGTGTTCCGAGCGATCCGATTTGAAGCTCGATTCGGTTTTCGTCTGGGCAAGGACACCACCGCGTTAATTGCAGGCGCGGTCAAGATGAACCTCTTTCATCGACTGTCGGGTCATCGTCTCCTGGAAGAGCTGAAGTTGCTCCTCTCCGAGCGGGGGCCACGGCTGGCCATCAAACGGTTGGCGGAGATTGGATTGCTGCGATTCATTCATCCCAAGCTGACGTGGTCTGACCGGTTGGAGAAGCTCTTGAATGCGATCGATGAAGCGGTCGATTGGTACCGGCTGCTGTACTTGGACCGGAAGATGGACGTCTGGTTAGTCTACGTGATGGGTTTTCTGGAAATGCTGCCGGAAAGTGGTGTGAAAGACACGCTCAAGCGTTTTCCATTTTCCGAGCAGGAAGCCACCAGGCTGAAAATGGCGCGTGTCGGCTGTCATCACGCAATTCGCCGATTGGCATCGAACCGACCGCTCAAACCGGCAGAGGTGTATCATCTGTTATCGGGGCTATCCGACGAGACCTTGTTGATCCTCATGGCGAAAAGCAAAGGGGACGCCGTCAAGCGCCACGTCTCGGCATTTCTCATGACCTATCAGCACGTGAAACTCGACCTGACGGGGACCGATCTTACAGCCATGGGATTAAAACCCGGTCCGCAGTTCAAACAGATCCTTGCCCAACTACTTGACGCACGCCTGAATGGAGACGTGCGGACTGATACCGAAGAACGACAGTTCGTTCAGCGAATAGTGCATGCACCAAAGCGAACGGTTTGACCTATTGGAACGTACGTCAAGAAAGCCCCAGGTAAGCCGTCACAAATCTGGAAGAGCTGGTTCAGGACCGGCAACGGTACCAACCTGGTATCGATGACGGATTCTCAGACGTAGCATCCAGCCTCGTCTTTCGCCCAGCTGGTCCAAGTCATTCCCCCCTCAGACAGCATTGCAATATTTTCATTTTTTAAAGCCAAACCTCACCCGACATGATATCCAAGGTGAGAAAAAGCACGTGTGTCACAATTACATACATAAATGTCGCCATGGTAGATGATGCTATTTGGCAGATTTGCGTATACGGGCTCTGTGTTGCCGTGGTGATTGCCGTCATGTTGGGAGTTCCCCCACTGCTGGGGGAACGGCACTGGAGGAAACCTGAACGTCGATCTGAAAGCGCGACCGGCGTGCCGTATGAATGCGGGATTCGGCCAACCGGCAACGCTCAGGTTCGTCCGCCGGTCCAGTATTATTTGATCGCCATGTTTTTCGTCATCTTTGATGTGGAGGCGGCGTACCTCTATGCCTGGGCCGTTGCAGTCCCGGAAACCGGCTGGCTGGGCTTTATCGAGGTGGCGATCTTTGTCTCCATTCTTCTGGCATCGCTCGCCTACCTCTGGCTCACTGGGGCGCTCGATTGGCATGCTCACGCTCAGCGTCCGCGAGCCAGGCACCGGCAGAAACCGCAGTTGAACCAGGCAACGGAGCTCTCCAATGACCGAGTGGCGTAACGGACGACTGGAAGGTGTGCGGGTGACCGAGGGCGGCGACGGTCCTCTCACCGCTGTCGTCGGACAGTCGGTCCTCTTTGCGAAGCTCCAAGATCTCTTGGCCTGGGGACGGAAAAGTTCCCTCTGGCCGTTGAATTTTGGCTTGTCCTGTTGTTTTGTCGAAATGGCGACGAGTTTCACGAGTGTGTACGACGTGGCACGATTTGGTGCGGAAGTCGCGCGCGGTTCACCGCGGCAGGCTGATGTGTTGGTCGTCTCGGGAACGGTGTTTTTGAAGGTCGCCCCTGTGATCAAGCAGCTCTACGAGCAGATGCTGGAGCCGCGTTGGGTGATTTCGATGGGGTCCTGCTCGAACTCCGGCGGAATGTTCGACGCCTATTCGGTTGTGCAAGGGGTCGATAAATTCATCCCGGTGGACGTGTATATGCCGGGATGTCCCCCGCCGCCGCACGCGTTTATGGAATGCCTACTGCTCCTCCAGAACATGGTTGGATCTGAGCGTCGACCGTTGGGGTGGTGGTTCGGTCCGCAAGACGTTCAGAAACCCATCATGCCTTCGATGCGAGATGAAAAACGAGCGGAACGAATGAGTCAGCGAGAGTATCCAGGCGTAGACGTGCTTCCTCGGACGGATATTCTCTCCTCCCATTTTGCCGGACAACCAAACGGGCTCTCGAAGCCGAAGCCATGATTCCACGTGCGTCGACCATTCCACTTATGGGAGCCGGTGAACGGACTGGCGTGGTGGCTGAGATCGAAAGCCGCTTTGGCTCAAGCGGATGGCTGAGTGCCGTCCAGCCTACCAAGGACGATATTCCGACGATCTGGATTGATAGGGCAAAGATCCGTGAAACCCTCCGGTATGTCAGGTCTGAAATCCCTCGTCCGTTTCCTATGCTCTTCGACTTGAGCGCAATGGATGAACGATTGCGCCAGCATCATGATGGATTGCCGATTGGTTCCTTTAGCGTGTTTTATCATCTCTTTTCCTTTGATCGGAACCAGTCACTCCGCATTAAGGTTGCACTTGATGACGAGTCGCTCTCTCTACCTTCGAGCATCGATCTGTGGCCCAACGCCAATTGGTATGAGCGAGAAATCTTCGACATGTTCGGGATTCGGTTCGAGGGACATCCATTTCTCCGCCGGCTCCTGATGCCCTCATGGTGGGAGGGACATCCGCTTCGCAAGGATCATCCTTCGCGTGCAACGGAAGTCGGGCTCTTCCAATTGCCGCCGGAAAAGCTGGTCATGACGCAGGACGCGCTGCAATTCAAGCCTGAGGATTGGGGCTTGGCGCGCACCTACCACGATCGCGACTCTGACTTCGATTATATGTTCATCAACCTTGGCCCGGCCCATACGGGCACACATGGCGTGCTCCGATTGGTGGCGCAGCTTGCGGGCGAAGAAATCGTGAACATCGTTCCGGATATCGGTTTCCATCATCGGTCACAGGAAAAAATCGCTGAGCGGCAAACGTGGCATTCCTTCATTCCCTACACTGATCGTGTGGATTATCTCCAAGGCGTGCTCAACGAAATGCCGTACTGTCTCGCGGTCGAACGATTGGCCGGCGTTACAGTTCCGCCGCGGGCTCAAGTCATCCGTGTCATGATGTCCGAATTCTATCGGATTGCCAGTCATCTCGTCTGGTATGGGACGTTTGCCGGGGATGTGGGCGCGTTGTCACCTGTTTTCTACATGTTCAACGATCGAGAGCGCATCCTCTCGATTGTCGAAGGCGTCTGTGGCGGCCGAATGCATCCGAATTGGCTTCGGATCGGTGGGGTTGCACGAGACCTTCCCCTTGGGTGGGACGCGCAGGTTCGCCAGTTTGTAGAGTGGTTTCCTAGCCGACTCGACGACTATGAACGTCTGGTCATGGACAATCCTATCCTGAAACAGCGGACCGTCGGTATCGGCGTCTTATCGCTGGAGGATGCGATTGCATGGGGCGCCACTGGTCCGATGTTGCGGGCCTGTGGTTTGCCCTGGGATTTGCGTAAAGTCCGTCCCTATTCCGGTTATGAGCAGTTCGACTTTGAGGTTCCAACCGCGTCGAATGGTGATTGTTATGACCGAGCGGTCGTGCATATGTTGGAGTTGCGACAGTCGCTGGCGATCATTCGTCAGTGTCTCGACTCCATGCCGTCTGGCCCCTATACGTCACTCGATCCTCTCGCCACTCCGCCGTTGAAACACCATACGATGCAGGACATTGAAACACTCATCAATCATTTTGTCGGGGTGAGTTGGGGACCGATTTTGCCGCCCGGTGAAGCGGAAGTCTCGACAGAATCGTCCAAAGGCCAGACCAGTTATTACCTGACAAGTGATGGGTCGCAGTTCTCATACCGGACAAGAATCCGCACCCCCTCGTTCGCCCATATTCAGATGGTGCCGCTTATGGCGCGTGGCGAACTGTTGTCGGATCTCTTAGCTGTTCTTGGAAGCGTGGACTATGTGCTATCTGATGTCGATCGGTGAACAGCCATGATTCGGGCTTCAGGTTTCGAGGTTGACATGGTGGATTTACATGAAGCTTTAGGCTGGAAACTCGAAACGTCTGACTCAAGAGATACGGGGGCGTGACATGTTGACGGATGCTGAACATCGTGAACTTGCAGACGCACTGCACCATTACCCGGATAAACGATCGGGCACCATTGATGCGCTGCTAATCCTCCAGCGCCGACGCGGATGGATTTCCGATGAGTCGTTGCTCGATGTTGCGCAATTGCTCGAGATGAGCGCGGAGGATGTGGATAGCGTTGCCACCTTCTACAACCTCATCTTTCGTAAACCCGTCGGTCGCCATGTTGCCTTTCTCTGCGACAGCATCAGTTGTTGGATCATGGGGTGCGATCGCATTCGCGAGCAGCTCAAGCAGCATTATGGCATCGACCTTGGGCAGACGACGAGTGACGGGCGGCTGACTGTGCTGCCGATCGCGTGCTTGGGGCATTGTGAACGGGCGCCGGCCCTGATGATTGATCAGGATGTGTACGGGCACGTGACGCCTGATAAAGTTGAAATAATTATGGATAAATACAAATAGTGTTAGTTATGAAGCTATAGTATCTAAGCTAAATATATTAGTTCATTAAATGCAAGTAATAAAAGCTAATGAATAGTGAACGTCCGCTCACACGGCATCTTCATTCTGATGGGAGTCCAAGGTTTCTGCGCGAATACGTCGCGACCGGGGGGTATCGCAGCCTCCAGAAGCTGGCTGCTGGGGTAGCTCCGAAGGATGTACAACGGCTGGTGAGCGAAGCGGGATTGCGTGGCAGGGGTGGAGGTGGGTTCCCGACAGGGGCTAAATGGAGCTTCGTCCCGATGGGGCCTGATGCTCAGAAACCTAAGTATATCGTCGCCAATGGCGATGAAATGGAGCCGGGGACCTTCAAAGATCGCATTCTGATGGAAGGAGATCCTCACGGGTTGGTCGAGGGCATGATCATGGCCGGGTATGCCTTGGATGCGGAGGTCGGCTACATCTTTTTGCGTGGTGAATATCACCTGTCCGCTCAGCGACTGAATCAGGCCATTGCGGAGGCCTATGCAGCAGGGTATCTGGGCAAGTCTCTCCCTGGGACGACATTTCGCTTCGACCTTCATCTCCATTCCAGCGCAGGGCGGTACATTTGCGGAGAAGAAACGGCACTGATCAACGCATTGGAAGGCAAGCGTGCCGTTCCACGAGCGAAACCTCCCTTCCCACAGACGGTTGGTTTATGGGGGCAGCCGACCATCGTCCAGAATGTCGAGACCCTCTACAACATTCCCCACATCATCAATCACGGTGCCGATTGGTACCACCGGTTGAGCCGCACTCAAGATGGTGGCACCAAGATGTACGGCATCAGTGGACGCGTCCGGAATCCAGGCTGGTGGGAACTGCCGTTTGGTACCAGTGCGCGTGAATTGTTGGAGCAGCATGCTGGGGGGATGGCCGAGGGCGTTCGGTTTCGAGCCCTGCTGCCAGGCGGAATTTCCACTGCTTTTATGATCGAGGAGCATCTAGATCTCCCCCTGGATTTTTCTTCATTCCCGCCGGACGTAGGCCGTCTTGGCACAGGAACCATGATCATCCTGGATGATCAGACCTGTCCCGTTGGATTCGTGCTGAACCTCGAAAAGTTCTTTGCTCGTGAGTCCTGTGGCTGGTGCACTCCTTGTCGTGAAGGATTGCCGTGGGTGGCAAAACTCTTGACGGCGCTCGAAGAGGGACGCGCGACCAGCGATGACTTGTCGCTGCTTGAGATGCACACGAAATGGCTGGCGCCAGGGCACACCTTCTGCGGCCTTGCACCAGGAGCAATGGCCCCGCTGCAGTCGGCCTTGAAATATTTTCGTGACGACTTCGAGCGACATATCTCTATTGGTGGATGTCCCTGGAGCAAGAAGTCGGCGCAGCAGAAGACTTTCGTCTAGGCCTATGGCGACCATCATCGTTGATAACAAGTCGTATAGCGTCGATGAACGGCAGAATCTACTGGTGGCCTGTCTCGGCCATGGGTTGAACGTGCCGTACTTCTGTTGGCACCCGGCGATGGGATCGGTCGGGGCCTGTCGGCAATGTGCCGTCAAACAATTCAAAGACGAAAAGGATCAGAGTGGCCGACTCGTGATGTCCTGCATGACACCGGCCACCAACGGCACGCGTATCTCTATAGACGATCCTGAGGCCAAGGCCTTTCGCGCCTCCGTCATTGAATGGTTGATGGTGAACCATCCGCACGACTGTCCGGTGTGTGACGAAGGAGGGGAGTGCCATTTGCAAGACATGACGGTCATGACCGGACATGTGTACCGGCGCTCTCGCTTTCCCAAACGGACACATCGTAACCAGGCACTCGGCCCCTTCATTCGTCATGAGATGAACCGGTGTATTCAATGCTACCGCTGCGTACGATTCTATCGCGACTACGCGGGTGGACGGGATCTCAATGTCTTCGGGGCGCATGACGCCTTGTACTTCGGCCGGGAGCAGGACGGCACTTTGGAGAATGAATTCAGCGGTAATCTGGTGGAGGTGTGTCCGACCGGCGTGTTCACCGACAAAACCTTCTTCCATCACTATGCGAGGAAATGGGATTTACAAGCGGCTCAATCAATTTGTCCGCATTGCAGTCTTGGTTGTAATACGACCGCTGGTGAGAGGTCCGGTACTCTGCGTCGAATCACCAATCGTTTTAACAGTCAGGTCAACGGCTACTTTTTGTGCGACCGGGGACGATTTGGTTACGAGTATGTCAATAGCGACCATCGCATCAAGCGTCCTCTTGTACGGTCGGGATCGGACCGTATCCAGCCTGGAATGCCGGAGGACGTGTCAAAGACTCTGGAGTTCGCCGCGGAGCGATTACGAAAGTCTCGTGGGATTGTGGGCATTGGGTCACCTCGTGCGTCGCTCGAGGCCAATGTGGCGCTTCAATCTCTCGTCGGACCGCAGCAATTTTATCAAGGGATCGATGAACGGGAACAACAGCTGCTCTCCACGATCCTGAACGTCTTGCGAGATGGACCGGTCCCGTCCGCGTCTATTCATGATGCAGAACAAGCCGATGTGGTCCTTGTGCTTGGGCCTGATCTCTTGAACGAGGCGCCACGCCTTGCCCTGGCTCTGTTGCAGTCCATCCGCCAACAGCCGATGGAGCGAGTGGACGAATTGAGGATTCCACACTGGGATGAGGCGGCCGTGCGCAATGCCGTACAGGACCGGCGAGGCCCTCTCTTCATGGCTGGCCATCGGCAGACGTGGTTGCACGAGTATGCGACCGATCGCTATTTCGCCGCACCGGATGATGTCGCCAGACTGGGATTCGCGGTGGCTGGTAGTATCGGACCTGAAGCACCGACCGTGTCAGATCTCGGCAGTGACGTACGAGACCTCGCTCAGCGCATCGCTGACGCGCTGATGCAGGCGCAACGCCCGTTGATCATTGCCGGAACGGGTAGTGGCTCTCAGGCGACGATTGAAGCGGCAGCCAATGTTGCCTGGGCGTTGCACCGACAAGGGAAACAATCGCGGCTCAGCTTCGTGCTCCCGGAGGCGAATAGTGCGGGTCTCGCACTGCTTGGTGGTGGGAGCATGGGGGACGCTTTCGAGGCAATCAGTCAGGGGAAGGCCGACACGGTGATCGTGCTGGAGAATGACTTGTATCGCCGCGCGGACCAGGCGACCGTCGATGCCTTCTTGGACAAGGCACAAACAGTGATGGTCATCGATTCCCTTGAGCATCGCACAACGGCCCATGCCGACGTACTCTTTCCGGCAGCCACAGGTCCGGAATCCAACGGGACCTTTGTGAATCAAGAAGGACGAGCCCAGCGCTTTTACCAAGTCTTTGTCCAGAACGGCGACGTCAAAGAGAGTTGGCGATGGCTCAGTGATCTGGCCCGCGCCACCTCCCAGGATGGTGAGAGTGGATCGGGAGTGGCGACCTGGCGCACCTTCGATGATGCGGTCTCCGCAACAGCGACGACGGCTCCGGAGCTGGCACGCATGGGAGAGGTCGCACCATCGGCGAGTTTTCGTTTGGTTGGTCAAAAATTCCCCAGACAGTCTGAACGATGTAGTGGGCGTACGTCGCTGCTCTCTCATCTGACCATGCATGAGCCGCCTCCCCCTGTCGACCAAGACTCGCCGCTGGCCTTCACGATGGAGGGATACCGAGGACCGCTGCCCTCTCCGTTGATTTCCCAATTCTGGGCTCCGGGCTGGAATTCTATCCAGGCGCTGAACACCTATCAGGATGAAGTTGGTGGACCGTTACGCGATGAAATGCCGGGAGTGAGGCTGATCGAACCAGTGGCAACGAACGCATCGGCTTGGTTCATCTCCATTCCAGCCGCGTTTCAACCGGCCTCTCGGCAGTGGTTGTTGCTTCCCCTCTCTGCCGTGTTTGGAAGCGACGAACTCAGCAATCGATCTCCGGCGATTGTGGAACGGATTGCGAAACCTTTCTTGTCCTTGCATCCGTCCGATGGAGCACGGCTGAGTCTCGATAACCACAGCACGATTGATCTGGCGTGGCAGGGGAAGACGTACTCGCTTGCTGTTCACTTCGAATCGTCCACCCCAGTGGGTACGGTCGGTCTGTCTCTCGGGCCTGAGGTATCCGGCGTCAGAGTACCAGCGTGGATCGACCTGTTTGAGGCGATCAAGACCGAAGGAAAGCGAAGGGCTGCATGATCGATTGGAGCCACACCGTAGTCACCATCGCCGTCATTCTTGGAAGTTGCCTGACCTTGGCCGGAATGCTGATCTGGCTTGAACGGCGACTGCTTGGTGTCTGGCAAGAACGCTACGGCCCGAACCGTCTCGGACCAGGCGGGTGCCTGCAATCGTTGGCGGATATGATCAAGATCTTCACGAAAGAAGACTGGATCCCGCCGTTCGCCGATAAAGCGGTGTTTGTGATCACACCGGCCATCGTCGTGATTACCGCACTCATGTCGTTTGCCGTAGTGCCGGTTGCGCCTGATTTCGTGGTCGCTGATCTCAATGTGGGGGTCCTGTTCTTCTTGGCCATGTCGAGCCTTGCTGCCTACAGCGTCATCATCGGAGGCTGGGCTTCCAATAACAAATTTGCATTTCTCGGCAGCCTTCGGGCGATCGCCCAGTTGTTGAGCTACGAAGTCTTTATGGGGCTCTCGCTGATGGGCACGGTGCTGTTGGCTGGGTCATTCAACCTGAGCGACATTGTTGAGGCCCAACGGCATCAATGGTTTGTGATTCCTCAATTTTTTGGGTTTCTCTGTTTCTTCATGGCCGGACTGGCTGAAGCGCATCGCACCCCGTTCGACATGCCCGAGGCGGAAGCCGAGCTCGTAGCCGGTTACCACTCGGAGTACAGCGGGATGAAGTTCGGGATGTTTTTTGTGGGCGAATATCTCAGTATTCTTCTGCTCTCGGCCATGACCGTCATTTTTTTCTTCGGTGGGTGGCACGGACCCTGGCTGCCGCCCGCTGTGTGGTTTGTCTTGAAGATGTTCGGGTTCATCGTCCTGATCATTCTCATTCGGGCGACCTGGCCACGGTTCCGCTTTGACCAGCTGCTGACGTTCGGCTGGAAGGTGGTCATGCCGCTGGCGTTGATCAATCTCTTGCTGACCGGTGGGATCGTGTTGTGGAAAGCCGGAGCACCGGAATTCACCATGTTGCAGTGAGTCGGGATCGGATGCTGTGCGAAGGAAACTGATGCTGATGGAACGGCCGTACGTATGATGAACACATGGATCTATGCCCGGAATCTGGTCATAGGGTTATGGGTCGTCTTCAAACGGACCTTTACGAAGCCGGTCACGGTTCAGTATCCGGAAGAACGCCCCTATTTGCCCCCACGCTGGCGTGGGCGAATCGTCCTGACCAGAGATCCTGATGGAGAGGAACGCTGTGTCGCGTGCTACCTCTGTTCTGCGGTTTGCCCGGTTGATTGCATCGCGCTTCAGGCTGCGGATCGTCCAGAGGCTCATGAGCGCCGTTACCCTGAATTCTTCCGGATTAACTTTTCGCGCTGCATCTATTGTGGCATGTGCGAAGAAGCCTGTCCGACCAATGCGATTCAACTGATTCCTGATTTCGAACAGAGCGAATACGCGCGCCGGAACTTGGTCTACGAGAAGGAGGATCTCCTTATCAGCGGGACCGGCAAGTATCACGACTATAATTTTTATCGTGTGGCCGGCGTGAGGACTTGCGACAAGGATAAGGGACAGGGTGCGAACGAGCTCCCACCGGTGGATGTGAAGAGCCTGATGCCATGAAGCAGTGTTACCTGCTGAGGACTGAGCAACGAGTGCTCGTGTTGATGTGAGGCTATGGAAGTTCTCTTTTATATCGCCGCTGCGGTGACGTTCTTGGCGACCCTGCGCGTCATCACGCATGTGCATCCCGTCCACGCGCTGCTCTACCTTGTCGTGGCACTGATCGCGCTGGCCCTGATTTTCTATCTCTTAGGCGCGCAATTTGCCGCCGCGCTCGAAATCATTATTTACGGCGGGGCCATTATGGTGCTCTTCATCTTTGTCGTGATGCTCCTCGGGCCGCTCGCCGTTGAACAGGAGCGGACGTGGATGACGCCCCACGCATGGGTCGGCCCCAGTATCCTGGCGCTGGTGCTCTTGGGTGAGGTGGGATACCTCATTGCGACCGGAGACCATACGGCGAGCGTTGTTGCGGAAACCAGGCAGAAAGGCATCTCGATCGCCCTCTATGGGCCTTACATCATCGGGGTGGAATTGGCTTCCATGCTGTTGCTGCCTGGGCTGATCGGTGCCTATCACCTAGGGCGTCGGCTCTCGAAAGAAGGGCGCTTATGCTGAGCACCCCTGCATTGGTGTTGGCCATCATGCTGTTTGGTCTCGGATTGATCGGCTTATTAAGTCGCCGGAACATTCTCTATATGCTGCTGTCGCTTGAAATCATGCTGAATGCCGCCGCGCTCGCATTCATTGCCGGAGGAGCCCGCTGGGGACAGGTCGATGGGGAGATCATGTTCTTGTTCATCCTGACCCTGGCCGCAGCTGAAGTGTCTGTGGCATTGGGGATTGTGCTGCAGCTGTCACATCGGTTTCGAACCTTGGACGCCGATGCCTTTTGCGAGCTGAGGGGATAAGGAAAAAGTGAGGGGCTAGTGGTTAGGCGAGCATCCTGGATCTTCGTCATCTCCGTCCACCTGACGCCTCACTCCTCACCATACAACTATGATTAACTTACTGTGGCTCATTCCCGTTCTTCCGCTCACCGGCTTTCTGTTGTTGGCCTTCTTCGGGGGGCGATTGTCTCGTCGGCAAATCGCATCCGTCGGATGCGGCTCGGTGGGGACGGCTGCCATGACCACGGCGCTTGTCGCCGCAGATTTCTTCGACACCTTTCCTGATCAAGAGTCCTATCGTCAAACGCTCTGGAATTGGATCGACACGTCCGGCATGATGGTCGGGATTTCCTGGTACCTGGATGCGCTCTCCCTCTTGATGGTGGCCGTGATCACCGGGGTCGGGTTCTTGATCCATCTCTATTCAGCCGAATACATGGCGCACGATGATGGATACGCCAGGTTTTTTGCCTATATGAATCTGTTCGTGTCTGCCATGCTGACGCTGGTGTTAGCCGACAATCTCCTTCTGCTTTACCTGGGTTGGGAAGGGGTGGGGCTCTGCAGCTATCTGTTGATCGGATTTTGGTATCGGGAACCGGAATACGGCACCGCCGCGCAGAAGGCTTTTATCGTCACTCGCATCGGAGACACGGCATTTGCCATTGGGCTCTTCATCCTGTTCACGCAATTTACCAGCTTGTCGATTCAACAGGTCCAGGACCTTGCCGTGGAGGCCTGGCCGGTGGGCTCAAACCTGGCCATGATCGTCGCGGTGCTCTTTTTGATCGGGGCGGTTGGAAAGTCGGCGCAATTGCCGCTTCAGGTGTGGCTGCCCGACGCCATGGCCGGTCCCACGCCGGTCAGTGCGCTCATCCATGCCGCCACCATGGTGACGGCGGGAGTCTATCTCATCGCCCGGATGCATCATCTATTCGCTCTCGCGCCGATGGTGCAAGAGGTAATCGCGGTGCTTGGGCTGGTGACGTTGCTGCTGGCTGCCTCCAGTGCACTGGTGCAGACCGATATTAAGCGGGTGCTTGCCTATTCGACGATGAGCCAGATCGGCTATATGTTTCTCGCGCTCGGCGTCGGAGCCTGGTCTGCCGCGCTGTTTCATTTCTTAACCCATTCATGCTTTAAAGCCTTGCTCTTCCTGGCGGCTGGGTCTGTGATCCACAGCCTTCACCACGAACAGGACATTTTCAAGATGGGTGGTCTCCGGCGGCATCTGCCCTGGACTTTCTGGACGTTCCTCATCGGGGCTGCGGCTATGTCTGGTGTTCCCCTCATCACATCTGGATTTTACAGCAAAGATTGGATTCTCTGGTCTGTCTGGTCCTCACCCATCAGCCATCGATGGATCTGGTTCGGTGCAGTATTCGGGGCCATGCTGACCGGCCTCTATAGTTTTCGGCTGATCTTTCGAGTCTTTTTTGGAGAGATTCGTACACAACCGACTGGTGAACCAGGTTTGGCCATGCGCATGCCGTTGGTGGTGCTGGCGTTTCTGGCGCTGACCGTCGGTTTTCTCGAGATGCCTCACACTCTCGGGAATGTGACGGTCTTCAGTGATTACTTGTCGCATGCTCTCCCTACGACGGAACTGCTGCCAGACATAGATGAGGGGAGTGAGGGGCACGAGCAACTGGCCGTCACCGTCGCGGCCCTCCTCGGGATCGGGCTGGCTGCGTTGCTGTTCCTGCCCGGTTCTCTGCTGGCCACACGATGGGCCGAGCAATCCAGGGATCATCCTTCCATGACTTTGGTGCAAGGAGGTTGGGGATTTGATCGATTGTATGATCGTCTGTTCGTGCGACCCTGGGTCACCCTAACCCGACATCCTCATGACATGCTTGATCGTGGATACGAGTGGCTCGCGGTGTGTGCCGAGTCCTGCCATGGCTGGATGAGCCACACACAGACGGGGCATGTCCGCTGGTATGCCGCTACGATTGCTGTTGGAACGTTGATGTTACTTGGTCTCTTCGCGCTATGAGTCTCTGGCTGCTCATACTCATCCCTATTCTCGCCGCGCCCATCGCATGGATGGCACAGCGACAGTCGCGCTCGGCCCCTCGGTGGATCACACTGGGGGCTTTGTCGATTGATGGTCTCCTTGCATTGTTACTCGGGACCGGTGATCACGCAACTCAGACCTCAGGCCATGGGGCCTGGCTCGTAGAAAGTGACATCAGCTGGATTCCCCGATGGGGCATCAGTCTGCATCTGGGTCTTGATGGGCTCAGCCTCATTCTGATTATCCTGACGGCCTTCATCGGCGTCGTTGCAACGATGGCCTCCTGGACAGAAATCCAGACCCGCATCGGATTGTTTCACTGCAATGTACTGCTTGCGCTGGGCGGTGTGATTGGAGTGTTCTTGGCGATCGACCTGTTTCTGTTTTTCTTTTTTTGGGAACTCATGCTTGTTCCCATGTATCTCCTAATCGTCATCTGGGGCCATACAGAACGTCGGCACGCCTCATTCAAGTTTTTCCTCTTCACACAAGCGGGGAGCTTGGTGTTGCTGGTTGCGATCGTGGCCCTCGCGCTGTTGCATCAACAGGCAACAGGACAACCGAGTTTCGACTATGCCGATCTGATGGAACTGACCCTGAGCCCCGACATGGCCCGATGGCTGATGCTGGCCTTTCTCATCGGGTTTCTCGTAAAGCTACCGGCTCCTCCCTTTCATACCTGGCTGCCGGACACCTACACGCAGGCTCCGACCGGGGCCACGATCATTCTCGCCGGGATCTTAGCGAAAACCGGCGCCTATGGTCTGCTACGGTTCACGATTCCCTTGTTTCCCGAGGCGATATACGACTTCACGCCCATTGTGATGGGGCTTGGTGTGGTCGGGATTCTCTATGCTGCGTTGTTGGCCTGTGCCCAAACGGATATCAAGCGACTGGTGGCCTACAGCAGCATCAGCCATATGGGGTTCATCCTGCTCGGGACCTTCGCCGGGACGGAGTTGGCCCTGCAAGGAGTCGTGATGCAGATGGTGGCGCATGGGCTGAGCACCGGCGGCCTCTTCCTCTTGGCCGGCGCACTTGAGGAGCGGTACCAGACGAGGGAGATGGGCCAGATGGGAGGACTGTGGAGCGAGACGCCACGTCTGGCCACGATGGCGCTCTTCTTTGCCTGCGCCTCATTGGGGTTGCCGGGCATGGCCAATTTCGTCGGTGAGTTTCTCGTCCTGTTCGGCTCCTATGCGAGGCAACCGATCATGATCATTCTGGCCTCGCTAGGGATGGTCATGGCAGCCATGTACTCATTGGGGATGATGCAACGCACCTTCTTTGGACGGCAGCAAGACACCCGTTCAGTTCCGGACCTGTCCAACGTCGCCTTTGGAACCGTTCTGTGTATCGCAATCTTACAGATCTGGCTGGGGCTTTATCCGAAGGCAGTGTTGAGCATGACGCAACCGGTCATGAACCAACTGGTGCAAGCTGCAGTAGCGTTACCCACGACACCTCGTCAGCCGTCAGAATCCTTGTTGTCATCCCATCTCACGACCTCGCAGGGGAGCACCCCATGATTCTCCAAGATTTTATTGCCCTGTCACCCATCCTTACCCTTGGGGCATTTGCCCTGGTGACGATGCTTGCCATTGCCTTTCAGCGACACCATGCCCGCATCGCGACATTCGCATTTCTGTCATGTCTGCTCACGCTGGCAACATTACCCTGGGCGGCCACGGTGGCCCCACGAGCCGTGACGACCTTGCTGGTCGTGGATCGACATGCGTTGTTGTACATGGGACTCATTTTGACCACCACGATGGTCATCATCGCCTTGTCGTATCGATATTTGATTGTCCAGTTTCGTGAGGAGGAAGGTGTAGAGGAGTACTACCTGCTCCTTCTGCTGGCCACCTTCGGGGGATTGGTTCTCACCACGGCGGCGCACTTCGTCTCGTTCTTCCTTGGGTTCGAACTCCTCGGTCTGTCCCTCTGTAGTTTGATCGGGTACTTACGCACGAGACGCCATCCGCTCGAAGCCGCAGTGAAATACCTGCTGTTGTCCATCACCGCGTCAGCGCTGCTCCTGTTCGGACTTGCGCTGTTGTATTTCGAGAGCGGCGCTATGACGTTTCAGGGGGTGGGAGCTATCCTGAAACAGGCGCATTCCGTTTCTGACCTGTGGCTCGGAGGACTGGTCTTGGTTCTGATTGGGATTGCCTTGAAGCTCGGGCTCGCACCGTTTCATATGTGGGTTCCCGATGTCTACCAGGGAGCGCCGACTCCCATCACGACCTATATTGCAACCGTCTCCAAGGCCGCGTTGGTAGCTCTGCTCCTACGATTTGCTACTGAGGTGGGTGTGTTGGAACTCCCGGCCGTGGCCCATCTGTTCAGCCTTCTGGCCGTGGTGTCCATGGTCACAGGGAATATCCTTGCACTCTTGCAAGAGAATGTGAAACGGCTCCTGGCCTATTCCTCCATCGCTCACTTCGGCTATGTGCTGGTCGCGCTGCTGGCCGGAGGTCCTCCTGCTGCCGAAGCCGTCACGTTTTATGTCATCGTCTACTGTGCCATGTCGCTGGGGGCCTTTGGCGTGGTGACGGTGTATTCGAGCGAGGCAGGGGACAAAAACCGTTTTGAGGACTATCAAGGCTTGTTTTGGACCAGACCCTGGCTCGCGGCGATGTTGGCACTGAGCCTGCTGTCGCTGGCTGGGATCCCCGTGACGGCGGGATTCATCGGAAAGTTTTATGCGATCGCGGCCGGTGTCGATGCCGGTCTCTGGTGGCTTGTACTGGCGCTGATCGCCAACAGTGTCGTCAGCCTCTACTACTACCTGCGACTGATCGTGACCCTCTTTGGTGAAGTCCCTGAACAAGTCGCTGCGCCTCCAGGACAGGTTGAGCTATCTACACAGACGGCAGGGTGGACGACAGCGTTCTCTCTGGGCTTCGTTGCCTCAGTCATTCTCATGCTCGGGGTCTATCCTAATCCACTGATGGAATTGATTCGAAATTCAGTCAGCAACCTCCTCATGGTGGCTGTGCAGAAGCCATGATCGAGGGCTCGAGCCTTTTGCGATGGGTGTATGAGTGGGGTAACTGTGTAGAGCCGCACACTTAACCGTTCTTTCGTGTCACCCCATCGAGTCTCTGAAGTGTATGACTGTGAGCCCCTACTGAGCTAGATCGTGATAAGCGAAGACACCTAGGTGAGCAGTAGAGAAGTCTATGATCCAATTTGAGTCAGTACGAAAAGAGTTTGGAAGGTTTACCGCAGTTGGGGGACTGACGCTCAAAATCCCACAGGGGGAAATTTTTGGGCTCATCGGGCCGAATGGAGCAGGGAAGACCACTACCATCAAGATGGCGTGTGGACTCGTGGCTCCAACTAGCGGGCATATCAAGGTCGCCAATGTTGATGTGCAACAGATGCCAGAAATTTCCCAACAACACATTGGATATCTTTCGGACATCTATGCACTATATGACGATCTGCGAGTTTGGGAATATCTTGACTATTTTGCAAATGCCTATCGGATGCGCAAGGGTGAGATTGCGTTACGCATTCGGGAGGTCATCGACATAGCTGGTCTAGAAGCGAAGGAACAGGAGTTGATCCATGGCCTCTCCCGTGGGATGAAGCAACGGCTCGGATTAGCCCGGGCCATGCTCCACCGCCCCAAGGTGCTGTTTCTCGATGAGCCAGCCTCAGGGCTTGACCCAAAGGCACGGATGACTCTACGCGACATACTACAAGCTTTGCAGCGTCAAGGATCGACGATCTTGATTTCATCCCACATTCTGGCCGAACTCGATGGACTATGTACATCTATCGGAATCATGGAGCAGGGGAAACTTGTGAAAAGCGGCCTGGTCTCTGCCATGGTAAAGGGTTTGGATACGGAGCGGCTGATTCAGATTCGGTGGATCGACGCCGAACTCGATCATGTCCTCGCGGTATTGAGCCGATTAGGGTACAACGGGGTTAGCGAAACGGGCAAACAAGAGGTCCGGGTGCAATGTCATGGAACCGATGACGAGGTATCGGCTGTGCTGCGCACATTGGTTGAGCAAGGGGTAAAGGTGGTGTCGGTCTCGGAGCATCAGAGAACAGTGCAAGACGTCTATATGAAAGTGTCTCAGCATGGGGTGATGTAGCGATGATTTGGGCCAATCCCGAATGGGTTCGTCATAGGCGAGGTCTACTCAGACCGTCACGCGCTATTGCTGCCGTTGTCATTCCGTTGGTGTTGTGCGCGGTGACCTATGACCTGGCTGCCAGGGAACAAGTGGGCGTGGGGCTTTACCTTCTTTTCTTTCATCTGTTGATCATCTGTCAATTCTTCGGATTCGGCCTCTGGTGTATCTACTCTTGTGGCCAAGCGCTGGTGCGTGAGCGAATCTTTCAGACCTTCGATTTTTGGAGAACCACGCGGTTGACGGCATCAGAGTTGATATGGGGAATGCTGTATGGGGCTCCTCTACGGGGGTATGTGGCGGTTGGAGTAACAATTCCTGTTGGGATGCTTAGTGGGATGGCGGCGGGGTACGAACCGATAAAGGTTGTGAGTGTCTATGTGTTCCTGTTCTTCTTGGCACTGTTCCTGTCGTTGGTTGCCCTGTTGTCTTCGATGCTCGCAGACAAACTTCAGACGGGATTCGCGTTGGCGTTTGTCCCTTTGTCTATACTTTCATTGCTCCCTGGATTAGGTTCGAGCCCACTACCGGGACTAGCAGGGGGCAGTCCTATTTATGTCGTGGCTGAATTGTTGGGGAATGGGAGAGATGTGTATGCCCGTGATGCAGTGCTGTTCGGTTTTCCCATTCCAGTCGCAGTTGCAGCTGGTATCCTGTATACGACGTTCGGAACATGGATCTTCATTATGCTGTTCCGGAATATCAAAAAGGAGCCGGAAAACATCCAATTGCTATCTCGTATGCAGCTAATTGGATTCGCCACATTTTGCAATGTGATATTGTATGCATTTCTCGATGCCCCTGCGCAGTCTCCAGGTGTTATCATGACGCTGGTCTTTTTGCTCAACGCCGTTCTGTTATATGTCATTGGTGTGATGGCATTGACTCCGCCTGAACGATTGCGGGAATGGTGGCGAAGTACACGAGGGCGGCCATGGGCGATATTTGCAGAGGATGGCATATCGTGGCCGTGGGTAGCCGTAGTGGCTTTGGTGGCAATTTCGTTGTACGGCCTTGCAAATCTTTCGCTGCTCGGTGATGCCGGGTCTGGCATGGAGGGGATGAAACGGGTAGCCATGAGTCTCATTATCGTTGCTCTTTTTGCCATGCGAGATAGTTTATTTCTTCAGTGGTGCCAATTTTACCGGTTTAAGCAGCCGTTGGTTGCCGGTGGTCTCTATATCGGATTGTACTATTTCATTGTTTTGACTCTACCGAAGTCTCAACAACAGTGGGTCTATTTGACACCTTTTGGGTCAATGGCGAACGACCAAGTAGAATTAGCACCGTTCGCTTTGAGCCTCGTTGTCCAGGGGATTGCAATCCTCGCCCTCTTTTATGCAATTCGCTCTCGCTTGAACGAAAAAGCAATTGGCCCAGCTGCTGCATAGTACTGCGATCCTATTTTCTCTAGGGTAAAACTTTTCGTGATGCTCACGATGCCAGAAGGTGAGGAGTCAGATACCTAACTGTAGTAATGCGGCGCCAGATCGCCGTCGAATTTGGTTTCAGAATCTCATTGTGATCTGATGTGTTCTCTTGTTGGTATGAACGAGGACGGACTCGTTGGGACGGAGCGAATGCTACGAGTATGACGCGGTGGAGAATCTGGCTATGTTCACCGATCGAACGGGGCAGGTGACGATGTTTCAGTATGCTGCGCCTAACCACATCATTCTGCGTACCTGCGTTATCGCCGACCTGTGGCCTTCAATCCGGTTGCAATCGTCACGAGGGACATGACGAGCGTGAGCGGTGTATTGGCTAACAGTACTGCGCCGTAAGCGGCACACCAGTTCGCGGCATGGTCGTTCTTTGCATCGATGATGAGGATCACGCCTCCGACGTTGGCCGCTGCGCGCAGGCAGCGACGGCCCGCTGCCGCAAGTAGCTGACCGCCCAAGCCCTTCCCCTGCAGCTGGAACTGTGTTGCGAGACGTGCAAGCCGAAAGCCTGGTACATCGTGGCGCGCAAGGCCGTGCCGTAGCATCTCCGGCGTATCTGCATACGCGAGCGCGCCGGGTGCGAGGCTATAGAAGCCAAGGACCATTGTGTTGTCGGCATTATTGATCGCGAGGAAGGTTTTCGCCCCGCCGGCGTCGTGACTTTGGCGGGCGTAACGATGCAGGAACTCATTCATGGCCGCATCGCCGCAGTCAAATGCCTTGCGGTCGTGGTGTTTCGCGATTGGCTCCTCGTGCCAGGCCGGGATGGTCATTTGGCTTTCGGTAATGAGGCGATGGCCTTCCTGAGCTTGGCGTTTGGAGTAGGTGGTTTTTCGAGCAGCTTCAGCACCATGAGGCTGTCCCGCTTCGACAGTCTGGTGCGTTCGGCCTCTTCGATCACCCGTTTGGCTTCGCGTAAGGCCGGTTGCAGCACGAAATCCGTCAGGTCTGTATTTCTCAATGCCGCCGCCCGCACGAGCGTGGCCTTCTGCTCAGGCAGCACCCGGAGATTCATTCGCTTGTTATCGTCTATCGCGACTCGGGGCATGGCTTCTCTCCTGTTGGTGTACTTATTGAAAGGGTACTCGGGTGTCGAGCTGATGTCAACTCGTGAGCATTGAATGAGTACAGTTATCTGCGAGAGTCGGCAAGAGCATGGGCTGGAGGTTCACCTGAACGGGGGCTAATTTTGGGACTGGACAGTCGGGAATTCAGTGCCGGCTTGCTGGCGAATGCCTTGACCTAAGCACGGCAGGACGAGAATGAGTTCGCGTAGAGGGATTACCCAAATTGCTCAGTTCATCGGAATGATCGTGGCCGAGACTTCGTTCGGCAGTAATAAAGTCGCTACCGCGCGGTTCTGTTCGTCCGGTTGGATTAAGGCGAACAGTGGCACTGGCTGCGGCACTTCGCCTGGGGGAAGCGCGAGCATCGCGGGGAAGTCGATCAAGGGCGACAGTGTTGTCTGGCTCGCGATACGGAGGCGAAAGGCCATCAAGACATCGCGCAACCGTTGAGCTTTTTCTTCATCCGAGATCGATTCACTCGGGGCAATCCCAATCTCCCAGAGCGGCTTTGTTACTGTGACCGGGAACGTCAGGCCGAGTTTTTGCGCGTCCGTCGACACATCAATCAACAATCCGGCTTGGATGGCCTGTTGACGGTTGGCGGTCAGCTGCTTGGCTGACACATCGGTGACTGGTTGCAGTTGATTCTCAGGTGTTACCGGCTGTTCAGGCCTCGGCTCCTCTACCGTCGGAACCGTCACTGGAGACTCCGCTTGAACTTGATTGCTTGGGCTGTTTTCATCCCGTCCGACAATAGGCTCATCCGGAACAGACGGAAGCGCGTGGATGAGGCCTTCGTAGACTCGCTTGGCCGCTTCAGACCAAGTGGGATTCAATGGGCGGCCGGCAAAAGCCGCGTCTGCAGCCTTTCGCTCATCATGGGTCAGGATTCGTGGGGTGCGCGTTGTATCCATGGTAGGGGAGATAATCCTGGACACCCGCAAGTCAAGGGGCGACCCGGATGGGCGGTGGACTTTCGTAGAAAAAACACAATGACTTCAATCTGATAGATCATGGCGACATCGCTGGTGTTCTAATAAATCGATCAGCCCTGACTCCCAAACAAGTGCTGCCAATGGCCCACCAATGAGAACAATCGAGAGGTCGCTGGCCCCATTTGCCTGAGTGCACGTAACGAGATAGGCCAAATAGACCCAATAACCGGACAAACCGTTTCGTTCTTTGTGAAGGTGAAGGGCTCAAAACCCCCGTGCTATAGTCCCGCCATGGCGAGAATTGACTACTATCGTATCTTGGGCGTCTCCCGAGAAGCTTCTGACGAGGACATCAAGAAGGCCTATCGGAAGCTGGTGTTTGAGCACCATCCCGACAGGAACCCTGAGAAGGCCGATGCTGAAGAGCGCATCAGAGAAATCAACGTTGCCTACGAGGTCGTCGGCGATGTGGAGAAACGTCGAACCTATGATCGATTATCCTGGGGGAATGAGCCCCGTGCCGAAGCTGTTGATCCGGGCATTATTCTTCAGGACCTAGAACTTAAACTGTTTGATGAAGGTCGAAAGGAGTTCTTCTCGATCCTCATGAAAGATGTTTCACGAGTGAAGGCGGAGCTTGCGATTGTCCGACAACGTACGGTGGCTGCGCAGGGCTACGATTCATTTCTGGAGCCGATCGTGCAATCGCGGGCCTCTGAAATCATGAACGAGATTGTGACGAAAGAGATGCATCTGCGGAGCCAACGGCTCATCGACGTGGCCGCCGAAATGCTGGTGTCTCAAGGCGTTGCCAAGCGCAGCGATGACCGAGGGATGCGCTCGCTTCGCTCTCGACTGGAGGAAAGTTTTCGCAAGGGTCGGATCCACGGATATGCGTCGGCACTGGAATTATTCTACGAGAGACGGTAAGGGGATAATCGCTTCACGTTTGCGCGAGCTGTCCCGCAACGAACCTGCCGGCCTTCATGACACCCACAATCTTGCCCCGGTCTCGAAGGATCTCGATCCGTCGAAGTGGATTTCCTTTCACGATCACAAGATCAGCTTCCATTCCACGCGTCAGAGTCCCGACGGAGTCTTGGATTCCGATTAAGCGCGCTGCCGTGGCGGTCGAGGCGATGATGGCGTCCATCGGGGACATGCCCAGCGCGACCATGCGCTCCAGCTCTTGTGCATTCTCTCCATGGTAATTGAACGGTGTTCCCGCATCAGTGCCCATTGCGATGAAAATGTCGTTGTCATAGGCCTGTTTGAAGGACGATTTGTGGCGTTTCGTCATCGCCTTGGCTTTTGCCAACGCGCTTTCCGGAATACCGCAGCTAGGTCGGCAAGCTGCCGTTGTGGCTAAGGCGGAAAGGGTCGGAACCATATAAACGCCATGGCGCTTCATCAGCGCGCCGGACTCCTCATCCAATAATGTGGCATGCTCAATCGAGCGTGCACCGGCCTGGATCGCATGCTTCATTCCTGATGCTCCGTGGGCATGGGCGGCCACGGGTTTCCCAGCCTGACGCGCGGCATCCACCGCGGCTGCGAGTTCTTCTGCGGTCATTTGTACATCGTCTGGTGAAGTGCCGGGGGTGAGTACGCCTCCTGAAGCAATGACCTTAATGACCCCTGCACCGGCGGCGACCTGTTCAGCCACAACCTTTCTCACCTGGTCAACTCCCTCGACCTCCTGGCCGATGAACCGGGCATGGCCACCGATCATACAGATAGCAAGCCCTGCCCCGACGATACGCGGTCCAGGCATCAGACCTGATTCAATGGCCTGTTTCAGGGAGAAGATAGAATGGTCACGGGATCCTACATCACGCACGGTCGTAAATCCTGACTCAATCGTTGCCTGTGCATGTCTGGCCGATTTGAGAAGGGTGTAGGAGGGTTGTTCAGACTCCAGAGCACTGACCACATCCGCTTCTCCGCCTAAACAGAGATGCACATGGCAATCGATGAGTCCTGGGATCACGGTCAGGCCACGGCCGTTGATGCGGGTCGCGCCTTTCGGGATGCTCACATCGTTGCTCGGACCGACAGCGACAATCTTGGTGCCCCGTACGAGGAGCGTCATGCGGTCTCGTACCGCACCTGTTCCATCGATGAGTCGTACCTGTTGAATGGCGATGGTCACGATCTACCGTCCCACGCTATAGGTATGAGTCGCAGCCTGGAGCCCGGCACCAGGTGTCGATACCCAGCCACTTCGAATACCGATTTCTTCAAGGGCATTTAAGAGGGTGAGTACATTCGCCTCCGACGATGATTCTCCCATGAGTCCGATCCTCCACACTTTCCCCTTTAACGGTCCCAGCCCACCACCGATCTCAATACCGAAACGCCGGAGTAACTCGGCCCGCACCGCTGCCTCATCAATGTGAGCAGGAAGGGTCACGCACACTAAGGTTGAAAGTCGCCGATCTGGAGGCGGCAACGGGCTCAGGCCGAGCGCCACTAATCCTGCAATCAGTGCACGGCCGTTCAACTCGTGGCGGGCAAATCTCGCTGGAAGTCCCTCCTCCTCAATAAGGCGTAGCGCTTCCCGGAGTGCATAGATCATCGAAATTGGTGCCGTATGGTGATAGGCGCGACTCTGCTCTGCCCAGTAATCGGCGATGAGGGATAGATCAAAATACCAACTCTGACAGGGGGAACGCCGAGCCTTTAGCGCCGAGAGGGCGCGAGGACTCAGTGTCAACGGAGCCAGACCCGGCGGACAACTGAGACATTTCTGTGTGGCACTGTAGCAGACGTCGATCCCCCATCGATCGACTTCGACCGGCATTCCCCCAAGGGAGGTGACGGCGTCGACGATCAGCAGTGTATTGGACTGACGGCACAATGTCCCCATCGGTTCGATCGGCTGACAGGCCCCCGTCGAGGTTTCAGCATGGACGAGCACCACCGCCTTCACTGGGCCGGATTGTTGGAGTACCGCCGCAAGCGAGTCCGGTTCAATCACCTGACCCCACGGCACTTCCATGCGAATGGCATTTCCCCCGCAACGCTCAATGATGGTGGCCAGTCGGGTGCCGAAGACCCCATTGATCCCCACAATGACACGGTCCCCTGGTTCAACGATATTGACGATCGCAGCTTCCATCCCAGCCGATCCGGTTCCCGAGACGGCGATGGTGAAGGGGTTGCTCGTTGCAAACACTCGACGGAGGAGTGTCTGAATGTCATTCATGATGCCTAAGAACATCGGGTCGAGATGTCCGATCAGCGGAGTCGACATCGCACGCAACACCCGAGGGTGTACTGCACTGGGACCAGGCCCTAACAACAGTCTTTGTGGGGCAAGAAAGCCCTGCATGGTCAAAGCCTCCTGAATTGTCGCGTGGTTAGTATAGCCAACCCGAGAAGACATAGCTATGCGAGAAATTCTCCCACACGCGGCTCTTAGCCAATTAGAGGGGATTCGGGCGGTTGAGGGGGCGTGCTATAGTCGGCCACCATGAATGAACAGACACTCTCAATTGGACAGCTACGAGGGATTCCAGAAGCCGGTCAGTCAGCGGTCTCAGCGGCCTCTCCGCTCCCATATAACAGTCGATGGTCGCGTTTCGTAAGCGCGATCTGTGCTGGAGTCCTGTTGGCCTCCCTTGCAGGGATCCTCTGGCTGTCCCTGACCGTTCCGAAACTTCAACGATTCGAGGATCCAGGGCGCGCGCTTGACCTCATGGTCAGTCGGATGATGGAAGCCCAAGATGGCCTGCACCGTGCCCCGAAATGGATGCAATGGTTGGCGGAATGGACGATGGACAATCAGGAGCAAGCCTCTCGTCAGGCCGTCAGGTGGTATCAGGAACTGATCGCGACGACTGATGATCCATCGGCAAAGCTTCGGTTGGCGATTCTCCTTGGTGAATCCAGTCGTGAATCCGAGGCGCTTGCCGAAGCCCAGGGATGGCATGATCGTGGAACATCCGCCGAGTCTTTTCGATCGCTGATTGTCGCAGCGTACGATACGGTCCCACTTTCACTGGCCCAGGAGACAAATCTACAGACCATACTGGCAGAGACGTTGCCGAGCGGATGGTTCTACGACCATCTGGCTGCGAGGCTGGCACGACGGGCGGGTGATCATGCGCTCCTGACGACCGTCGAGACACAGAGTCAGATGAAGCAAGAGCAGGTTCAGCGATGGGTTCGTCCATTGATGATCAGTGAGTTGACCTGTCTTGCCATTGGGTCGGTGATCCTGTTGGGAATCATTCGATTGCAAGACCGGCGGCTGAATGTACTCCAGCTCCATTCACCGGGGGTGCCTCCGCCGTGGTCTGGAGGGACGGCTGCTGCAGTGATTCTCCGGGGAGGCGCCTTGGGCGCGCTGATGACCATCGCGTTCCTGTCTACACCCGCACTGAACCAGGGATCATTGCGTGCACTGGCTATTCCTCTCGCGAATCTTCCGCTGCTGCTGATCGCCTATGTGCGTTTGCTCAAGCCGGCTGGTCTCGATTTCTGGCAGGGATTTGGCCTTCGGCTCGATCGTGGCGACCGTGGGCGACTGGTTTGCATCATCTTTGCCGTGGTTGCAGCTGCACTTTGGGGTGAATGGGGCCTGGGACAAGCCGCAGAGTATCTGAAGCTTGAAAATCATTGGACTGAATGGTTCGATCAGGACTTGGTGTGGGCGACTCCGCCCATGCTCGCCACCAGTTTGCTTGAGTATGTGATTCTCGCGCCGATTTTTGAAGAGATTGTGTTTCGGGGGCTTCTCTTTGCGATGTTCCGCCGGCGATTCACGTTTCTTCCCGCCGCATTACTCAGCGCGACCATCTTTGCACTGGCTCATGGCTACAGTTTGTTGGGATTTATCAGCGTCCTCTGGAGTGGGTTCCTCTGGGCTTGGATCTATGATCGAACGGGGAGCCTCATCCCCGGCATGGTGGCCCATGCCGTAAACAACTTGCTGGTCTGTCTTACCGTGATGGCTCTGCTTCGCTGAGAGAAACTTCCTCGATCCGTTCAAGCGCTTGGTAGAGGTCGGGGTAGCGGAGACTCACCCCATCTGCTTTCAGTAGCTCGCACAGTCTCTGGTTCGCGATCCGTTTTCCCATCGGCTGTGGCTCAGGAGAGACCGAAGATCGAACCGCCCATCGTCGTTCAACGGTCCGGCAGATTTCATCCCAGGTCCTGGGAGTTCCATCGCTGACATTGTAAATCGTACCTTCCTCACCCTGCCTGATGGCTGCGAGGCAGGTCGTTGCAAGATCTTCGACATGAATCAGGTTGACGAATTTTCGTGAACGGGTGACCCTGCCGGTTCTGATCCACTTCATGGGACTGCGGCGAGGTCCATAGATCCCTGAGACTCTTAAAATAGTTGCGTTATAGGAGGTTCTAAGAAGTTCTTCACCTTGTACGCGAGGTTGCTCAAGATCAATTGTGGCTGTTTCGTTAACCCAAGGGGGTGGGTAGGTGGTCGAGAGGGAATCGACGTAGGCGGAGGTGCTGCCAAGTACCACCAGCCGACGGGTTCGCAACGATGCGGTATCAGCGAATTGTTGAACGAACTCGATCGGGACGGCGGGAAAACACCAGAGGAGATCGGTTGCGGGAGGAATCAGCTGCCAGGTCTCAGGCCGTGCAAGGTCGAACCTGATTCGTTGTTCCGCACGCAAGTCTGCGAGGTTTCGATCAGGATCGCGACTGGTCGCAAAGACCTGTGCGTACTGTTGCGTGGCGAGTGGTAGGAAAAACTTGGAGCTGTAGCCTGACCCAAGAATAGTGAGTGAGTGATGCAAGGCAGAGAATCCTTCCTGTTGATTGGCAGGCAGTGTGCCAGTGAGCTGTCATCCGAGTCCAATGAAAAAGTCATCGCGCATGATCCATCCGAATACGTGCTTCGATTGCAGTGTTGTGAGGGATTAAGAGGGAGTGGTATAAACAACAGTATGTTTCAGGAAAGCCAGCGGAACACACCACGGCTGAGACGATCGCACGTCGTCTGTCTCCTTCCGTGTTTGGTGCTTCTGTCTGCTTGTGGTGATGGAGGGGAAGGTGGGCTTGGTGGACTCGGTGCGATCGGAGGAGAACGTACGACAGGTGCGATCGTCTACGTCACCAATAGTGGATCCAATAGTGTGTCCGGATACACCGTGAACCAGGCGACCGGGGGGCTCGCGGCCATTGCCGGTTCTCCATTCCCCGATGTTCCGACTCCGTCGGCGATCGCCGCAACCCCCAACGGGTTGTTCGCCTACATAGCCAACAGCCAGACGAACAAAGTGACAGCCTTCCGGGTTGGCACCAATGGTACGTTGTTGCTTGGAGACTCGAACTCTGGAAATCCCAATCCGGTTGTTGTGGGCACAGCCCCGCGTGCCCTTGCGATCTCAAGAGATTCTCAATTCCTGTATGTGGCGAACAGTGGATCAGATAATGTAAGCGTCTTTAAGATAGGCACGGCCGGAGTGCTGACGCTTGTTCCACAAGCGGAGGGGCCTTTCAAGCCGGTCGGTGCAGGGGTGTCCTCGCCGATTGCATTGGCGATGACTCCGAATGGGCGGTTTCTATATGTTGCCACCAGTACCTCCAGCATGGTCACGGTATTTCAGGTCGATGCGTCCGGGATACTCACGCTCGTACCGCCGGCTGGACCGGGTACGAATCCTATTTCATCAGGTGGGACAGGGCTCACGGCGATCGGGCTCTCCCCGAACGGACAGTTTCTCTATGTGACCAACGGGACGTCCAACAACGTGACGATGTTTCGAGTTGAACCATCCGGGCTGCTCACACTGATTCCACCGACCGGTTCCAATCCAGTTTCGACAGGTGGAACGACTCCAAACGGTCTTGCGGTGGGAGCCGATGGGGCTCATCTTTATGTGGCCAATGGAGGAGGAAGTGTATCGGTGTTTGCGATAGGGAGCAGTGGTTTACTGACTCTCGTGCCGGCCGTAGGGGCAAGCCAAAATCCTATTCCCACGCTCACAGGGTCGAATCCTGTGGCGCTTGCGGTTTCTCCGGACGGACTGTTCTTGTATGTGGCGAATCGTGCCACCAGTGTCTCAGGAGGCACGATCTCGGCCTACACGATCGTCTCTGGAACAGGTGCGTTGGTGCCCGTCACGCAGCTTCTGGGGAATCCCTTTCGTGCGGAGAATACGCCTTCCGCCATTGCCACGCTTGGACCAGCGTCCTGAGCGACGCGGTGCAGTGGGAAGGTCTTCACTCAGCTCGCTAACCGAGTTCGCGATCGATCCCTGGTCCGGGATCCCTCATCCGAAAAACGGTCCCGTAGCAGGTACTGGAGCTGTTGCGCGGGCACGGGTTTACTAAAGAGATACCCTTGATAGGCATCACAGCCTTGTAGTCGAAGATAGGCCAGTTGATCGTGGGTTTCCACCCCTTCGGCGACGATGTGCAGCTTGAGCGCACGCCCCATGCCCACAATCGCCCGCGTGATCGGTGAATCCTCCTTGCCAAGCTTGAGATCCTTGATGAAGGCCTGGTCGATCTTGAGCGTGTCGATCGGGAACTGTTCCAGATAGGCAAGGGAGGAGTAGCCCGTTCCAAAATCATCGATGGCGAGTCGAAAGCCGGACGCCTTGAGTTCCTGCAAAAGGGTGGTTGTTGAGGCGGCGTCCCTCATGAGCACGCTTTCGGTCAGTTCCAACTCGATATCCTGCGGGTTACCACCCTCCGTGTAGACCAGCGACTTCACCCGGCTGGCGAGGTTGGGCTGTCGAAAATGAAGTCCGGATAGATTGATCGCCACAGTCGTCGGAGCCAATCCGTTTTTGTGCCAGATCCGCTGTTGTTGCGCGACGCTTTTGATGACCCATTCGCCCATTTGGATCATCAGCTCCTCCTCTTCCGCGACCGGGATGAACTCGGCAGGGGAGATCAGCCCGCGGGTCGGATGTTGCCATCGGATCAGCGCTTCAAACCCAATGACTTTTTCGGAAAGAATGTCCACCTGCGGTTGGTAGTGCAGAATAAACTGGTTTTCAGACACGGCGGTGCGTAAGTCTTGTTCAAGATTGACTCGAGCGGCGATCGAGACATTCATCGTATGAGAGTAGAACTGATAGCCGTTGGAACCGTTCCGTGCGGCCGACTGAGCGGCCGTGCCGGCGTTGCGTAGGATCTGTTCTGCCTCGGTGCCGTCGGAACCAGGTATCGCAATTCCGATATTGGCCGAGAGCACCACGCTGGCCGATTTAATCTGAAACGGAATGCGCAGTGCCTCGAGACAATTCTGGGCGACCCGAGCCGCATCCTCCGGCACGGCGAGATTGGCTAAGAACAGCGTAAACTGACCATCATTGAGGCGTGCCAGTATCGACGGATCGGCACCCGGGGGGTGGGCGACCGTGATGTTCGCTGCGAGAACTTGTTGCAGCCGTGTGGCTACCTCTCGGATGAAGTCATCTCCGCTTTGAGCACCATGCAGATCACAGATGCGGTGATACCGATCCAAACTTATGACGAAGACCGCACCACGGCTACCTGTGCCGGATGTCAGGACTTGACCGACGCGATGGAGAAAGAGGGTTCGGTTGGGAAGATGTGTCAAACTATCGTAGTTCGCCATGAAATAGATCTTCATTTCAGCAGCCCGCGCATCGGTGACATCCTGTACCGTTCCAATGAGGCGGCGAGCCTGCGCGCTGCTGTCCGTCATGACTTCACCCAGAAGATGGACTACGCGGTTTACGCCGTCGCGAGGTATGAGCCGGTGGTCCATATCCACTCCTGTTCCGTCGGCGATCGTCCTGTGGAGAGCTTGGCTCACCAATTCTCGGTCTTCGTCGTGGACACAGGCCAGATACGTGGAGTGTGTGGAGTCGATGGTGCCGGGCTGGGCTCCAAGAATCCGACAGGCTGCTTCCGAAAGATCCATCCGATCGTTGGCCGGATCCCATTCCCAACCACCAAGGCGAGCGATCCGTTGTGCTTGGGCCAATTGAGATTCGCTGGTGCGAAGGGCACCCATCGTGTGGCTGGCGCGCAACATGTACCGAACTCGCTGGCTGAGCATGAGCCCATGGCAGGGTTTCACGATAAAGTCGGTAGCGCCCCTTTCATAAGCCTGTGCGATTGAGTCGACATCGTCGAGGCCGGTCATGATGAGAATCGGCACGAACGTTCCGTGCGGCAGCCGACGGATGTGTTCACACACGGCAAATCCATTCATGCCGGGCATTTGCAAGTCTAGGATGATGATATCGGGCATTGTGGACGAGACGAATGCGACGGCGGCTTCCCCGCTGCTGGCATCCTCGACACGGAGATCGCCCTGTTCAAGGCTCATACGTGAGAGCATGCGAAAGGTGGCATCATCGTCGACGATCAGCGCCAGCGGGAGAGACGGTTGGATCGAGCTGGTCATGTGGGTCTCCTCTCAAGCTCGGCCTGAAAGATCTGGCTGGCGTGGGCGAACGCCTCGCTCAGTGGGTCTACCAATGGTTCGGCTTCCGTGAGCTGTCCCTGGCGACTGAGGTCTTCGAGCTGACGGCAAAGTTTGGAGAGTGAGACGGCCCCGAGCATCGCACTTCTCGATCGAAGGCTATGGGCTGCCTGGCTCACCACCTGTGCATTCTCGTTGGCCATGCCTTGACGGATCGTTGCTACCACCTCATGGGAATCAGCCAAATACAGTGACAAGATTTGGGCCAACACATCCGGGTTCCCCGGTCGTTGGAGGCCTGTAATCGATTTCCAGGCGTTTCGATCAACGATGAATGTGGCGTCTGAATCTGGGGCGGAGGCCGATGCGCTGGGTATGGAAGGTCTGAGGCTGGATTGGCTTGAAGCCGGCAGCTGTTGGATGTCGGTCGTAGGACTGGAGGAGAGCCACGTGGTCAAGACGGTCTGTAGTTGTTCCATCGAGAAGGGCTTTGCGATGTAATCGTTCATCCCCTTGGCCAGGCACTGTTTACGATCGCCTGGCGTCGCATGGGCCGTGAGGGCGATAATCGGCATCGGGGCTCGTGATTCATGCCGCTCCCATTCACGGATTCGCGTGGTGGCTTCGAATCCATCCATTTCCGGCATTTGGCAATCCATCAAGATCACATCGTAGTGGGATCGTTGGGCATGCTCGAGGACCTCTCGGCCGTTCTGAGCCACGGTTACGGTACATCCCATGCTTTGGAGCATGAGCAGGGCGATTTCTTGGTTTACCGCGTTGTCTTCTCCCAGGAGGATATGACCTGATAAGGTCGGTGCTGCCGGCTCCGGATGCGTGTGTTGCGTAGTGATCGCCTCGTCGGCGAGCGCGTTGCCTAAGGCGTGATACAGTGCGTGGAACCGGATTGGTTTGGTCACATAGTGCATGTGAACCGATGGGGTATCCTGCTCAACATCTGCTCGCCTGATGAGCGAGACAAGTCGGATGATCTTGACGGATTGTAGTGTCGGGTCGGAGAGCAAGGTCTGGACGATTTGCGTATCGGGCATTTGGTCGAAGCGTTCATCGATCACTGCGATGACCGGCCCATGTTCGGCTGCGAGCCCCGTCATGATGTGCTCGAGGAACTCACCCTCGCTGTCGGCCATGTGTGGGGAAATACCCCAGGAGGAAAAGTACTGTGCCAGGACATGGCGAGTCGAAGAGGCATCGACGGCTGTGCATAGGCACAGATCTCCAAATGCAGCATCGGTGTCGGTGGACGTGGGCGCAACCGACTGAAGCAGGAACGGAAGTATGACCCAGAAGGTGCTGCCTTGACCGATCATGCTGCTGACACCAATGGTTCCCCCCATCAATGCACTAAGCTGTTTGCAGATGCTCAGACCAAGGCCCGTCCCGCCGTGAACGCGCGTCGAGGCCCCATCCACCTGCGAAAAGGATTGAAAGAGTTTTGCCTGTCCTTCCGGACTGATACCGGAGCCTGTATCGATGACGGCGAGTTTGATTCGGGCCGGTTCGTTCAGTCCGGATGCCGGAGACTCGAGGGTCACGCGTAGGATGACTTCACCTTCCAGGGTGAATTTGATGGCATTGCCAAGCAAGTTCGTGATGATTTGACGGATGCGGATGGGGTCTCCGTTCACTGTGCTTGGAACGGAGGGGGGATAGTCAACCAGAAGGTTGAGTCTTTTTCGTTGGGCCCGTTCCGCCAACTGTTCCGCCGTGCGTTCGACGATTTCGCGCAAGTCGATCGATGTTGATTGGATCTCCAGTTTGCCAGCCTCGATCTTGGAAAAATCAAGGATATCGTTGATCAGGGTCAAGAGGGTGTCGCCGGAGTTGTAGATCGTCTCGACGTAGTGGCGCTGGGTCTCTGAGAGCGGTGTGCGAGCCAGGATCTCAGTCATCCCGATGACGCCGTTCATGGGGGTTCGGATCTCGTGGCTCATGTTCGCCAGAAATTCAGCCTTGGCCTTTGTCGCATCTTCGGCCGCGAGTTTCGCGATGGCCAAGGCTTCTTCGGATTCACGACGTCGTGCGGCCTCAAGCACCAACGTCATGAAGTTTGCCAAGGCTTGGGCGAACTGCTGTTCATCGGATGCCCAGTCCCGGGGGGAGCTAATCTGCTCAATTGAGACGACGCCGGCCAGCTTGCCTTGTGTGTGAAACGGAGCATCAAGCCTTGCTCCGATCCGGCTCGGCGAGAGGAGTGCGGGACCCAGCTCCTGAAAGGTCGGGTCCTGGACCGCCTGTGCCGCTGCTATAAGCTGTCCCCGGTCAAGGGCTGATAGATAGTGTGGGTATTGTCCACGGAGCAGCTTTTGCCCGAACGTATGTTGCATGGCGACCTGATCATACTGATCAAGACAGTAGAGCGACTGGGTCTGTTCGTCATAAATCCAGGCGCTGACTCGATCGACGAGCAGCGCCTGTGCCGCGATAGTCGTCAACTGCTTCGCCGTGACGGGGAGTGATCCCTCGAACACCGTGCGGTCTTGGACCAGGGCCAGCGTCGCACTCTGTTGGTGGCGTAGCCGTTCCTCCTTTGTGGCCAATGATTGATTCGTCGCTTGAAGGAGCGTGGCCTGTTCTTCCGCCTGCTGCTTGGCATCCACCGCCCCAACCAATTCCGACTGGGCCTGCAGACGTGCCTGAATCGCCAGGCTGTTCGCCAACGCAATGGCCACCTGGTCGGCCAGCCGGCGAGCATAGGTCACATCATGAGCAGGCGGAGACTTCCGTTGGCGATAGGCGAGTACCAATGCTCCACTGACACGCTCGTTCACGATGATCGGAAATATGATGAAGAGCGAGAGGCCTGGTCGCATCATCAAAGACAGATAAGAGGGGAGCGCAGTCGCTGGTGCCGCCATGTGGTGAGGATGCGCCGTCATGGCAGCCAGATGTTCCTCGGAAAGCTGACATGGATAGATCGTCGTCTCGTCTGATTGGCGCTGAATGTAGCGGACGGACAATTCAGTGGGGCCGGCCTCTTCGGGATTGAGCAGCGTCATTCCCACGGCGTCACAGGCGATGCTTTCCGTGATGCGGGATTGTACGATTTTTACCATAGTGGCCGGCTCATGGCTCGAGAGAATGGCCTGGCTGATCGCCGAGAGCGTCTCCAGCATGTGAAACTGTTGATTCAGCTTGTCCGTCATGCTGTTGAACGAATCAGCTAACTCCTCGAATTCATCGCCGCTCTGAACGGTCACCTGGGTCGAGAAATCTCCGGTGGCCAGACGCGCGGTCCCCTCTTTCAGCAATGTCACCGGTCTGAGGCTTCGTCGGATATGAGCAAGGCTGAGCAGGACGACAGCGCTCAATGCGCACGCGATCACCAGGAAGAATGTGTGGCGGAATCGTTCGACTGGTGCCAAGGCCGAGGCTCGCGTTTGGCTGAGGACAATCGTCCATGGTTCGACCAGAAACGTATGACGGAGCGGCATCGACCAGGCCCCGGCGATATACTCGTGGGTGTCTAATTGCCATATCATCCCGTTGCCCATGGGAGCGGCGCTGTCATGTCGACGAAAGTCCGGGAGTACGACTGGCTTCCCAAAGGTCGAGTAGAGCTCATGACGGTCGCCATCTTCGACGACGAGATCCGTATCGCCCGGCAACGTCTCCTTGACCTGTGTGCTCCATAGCTCTGTACCGTCAAGGTGTGCGGAGAGCAACCCGGCTTCCCAGTGCGCGGGATTGACGAGACGAGTCAGCGTCAGTTGCGGCAGCTGATCGGGAGCGGGAGAGACCTCGAGCAATGATTTGCCCTCCTGGAGATGGGCAGTCTGAGACTGTGTGAGTTCCCGTCGATGAGGACCTGTAGCGGGAGTGAGCCGTACGTCACGAAAGCGATGAGCCAGTTCCTTGACTGATGTGGTGATCGCAACTTCTTCGGTCACCGTGCCGTCTTGCGGCAGCTCCCTCGAAATTCGGCTCAGGTCTGCGGTGAGGGTGAGAAGATGATTATAGAGCACCATTCCCTGGGACTTGCTCTCTTGCTTGAGCCGGGCGGCTGATTGGACGATCAGTTCCTGGGTGACCTGGCGGTAGGACATCCATCCAAGGAGGGAGGTTGGAACCAGCGCGCAGAGGACGAACAGCCCGAGAATACGGCGTCCGATGCGACTGTGAAAGAGGGAATGAGGCAGCATCGTCTACATGGATCCAATACGCTAAAAGTTCCTAGCCAGGCCATAAAATCCGCCGTCGCTTGCGCGAATCACGTCATCTTGGCTCTTCGGTGGGTTCAACGAGGCAACTGAATCGAGATTCTTTCCCATACTGTACATGTCGAAGTCCGAGTTAATCGGAACAAGGAACCGGTCTTTCCTGGCTCCTCCCACGCCTCCGCAGGGCGGTCCACCCCCGGTACTGCCACCTCCTCCGGTACTCCCGCTATTGCCCGCACTTGTCCCCCCACCACTTCCGCTGTTATTCCCGCCTCCACCCCCGTTGCCGCCGGCAGCAGTAAGATGCAGGTAACCTTGAGACTGTCCATTATGGATGGCCAACGAGACAAGCCATTGACTGTCTGCTGAAAATGAGTAGCCGGCGGGAACCGTTCGTGAATTATTCTTCTGCCGCAATTTCAGTTTGGCCAGGCTGGTGATGTCATCAGTCGTCCCGCAATTGATGCGGTAGTACTGATAGGGAGTCCCCCAGGGATCCAGCCTCGTGCTAAGACCGACATCTGCGAGGCTATTCGGATAAGCTCCGACCGCCAAGGCAAATCCTTTGATGTCTTTGGCGAGACCGTGCAGTTCCGAGATGGCTCGTGCCACGCGTGCCTTCTCGATAAAATCCATGTAATTCGGGACGGCCAGAGCGGCCAAAACGCCCATGATTGAGACGGCGAGCATGAGTTCAATGAGACTAAATCCGCCAGCATGCCGGAGACACGATCGGGACCGTCGGGTTGTACGAAATGAGGGTATCCCCAGAATGAATGTGCTCTCGTGCTTCATGGTGATCGTCTAACCGCTATGAGTTTTAAATGTATCCAAAGAGGACTTCAGTCCCGATAAATTCTGTTCCATCTGCTTTGCGAGGGTGGCCAAGGCAGGATCCTCTTTCGCCAGAGCCAGTTCCCTAATCCGGGTGGCATCGAGCGCCAGGAGGACCTGCATGTGTTTGATCGCCGTGATCTTCGAGTGCAGCTGAGCCGTCATGTGATTGACCAGGTCGACCTCCGGGGTCAAATAGTCCCCCTGACGCAAGGTGGTGCGAACGCACAGGTTGCCGTTGCCGATCTGAGGGAACACATGTGTAAGTCGAGAGAGAGGGCCGGCCACCCGATGCATCAGCCGCATGGAGTGTATGCAATGGAGCACGACCACGAGGCCGGCACCAAGCGCCCATGGCCAGAATCTGGAGTGGAGGTTGAGGAGATCGTTGGCGACGACGGCTCGCTCTTGCCATGACAGCGCGGGATTATCGAGTGCTTGCATGAGCGGTTTGAACACGGGAATGGCCAACAACAGGAAGATGATCAATGAATAGATGATGACCTGACTCAGCATGCGGACCTGCAGCGGGTGCACCATGTTGATCCAACGCCTCGAGTGAGGACGATCAGTCTGAGATTCTGGATCGATCCGATCCGCTGGTACGACGGTGAGCGTGGGAGGCTGGCGTGGAGATTCTCCTACAGGGCTTTGATCCGCCGGTGGCTCCAGGTCCTGTTTCGATGTGTTGGTCGCGCGAAGTGGTTGCCCCATGATTAGGCAGCCTTCCTGATCGCTGGTAAGTCTTTTTGAGCGGACTCACCAAATTCGAACTGTTGTTGCTCAGGCATGTTCTCGATCTTCAACGCGAAGTCTGCCAGGCAGCCCTTGAATCGGCGAATTTCTTCGTCGAGTGTCTGCAGCGCGGATGTGATTTGCCCGGGTGCCTGTGCCTGCACGTGGATCGCCACCGCTTCATAGGCTTCGGTGACCAGCGCTGAGTGGAGGTTGATGGTCTGGATCCGATTTTCAAGACTATCCAGCATTGTGTTGAATGCCTGTGCCTCCCGATGGAGGTAGTCGTGTTTGCGTAACCGTGCCCGTTGATGCAGATCGCCGCTTCCGATCGACCGAAAGAGGGTAGAGAAGCGGTACAGTGGCCCGGCAATGCGGTGCATGAAATACAGGGAGTGGAGGAGCAACGCAAGGAAGGTGATGATCAGCCAGGGCCAGATCCGAGAATGGAGCTCAAGAAACTGGGACGCCACCTGCGCATGCTGTTCCCAGGATACGGATGGGTCGTAAAGCGGCTGTACCATCGGCAGAAAGATCACGGCATACAGCGTGATCAACAGACAAGCCACGTAGACCAGCGTGGTCCCAATACACCAGTATTGGACGGGATGCACGAACAACTGTCTCCGTTGAAAGAGACCAATCATGACTCCACCGCTTGTCGCGTCCAGACGAGATGTGCCTGGTTCTTGAAGGTGATGGTGTGGTCTTTGGTGTGATAGTAGAAGGACAAGGTCTGTTCGTCGCTTCGAGAATCGCCGTAGACGATTGTGTACAACGTGCGAGGTCCTTCTGTACTCATGTCGATGCGCCGCATGGCTTGCGCATCCAGATGTTCGAATCCGACGCTGAACGACACACCGTTTGTGGTAAATACCAGCATGCTGTTCTCGTATCCGTTCGCCGAGGTGATCCAGGCACCGATCAACTCATTCGGGCAAGAGACGGCCGGGTCACGGGCTACGATGCTGTAGATCAGGCCGACCAACAGCAGGCCACCGATCACCACCAAGGTCGTGGTGGACTTATTGGAAGGCTGCTCAGTAGGCGGAGCTGTGGCAATCCCCATTCGTTTCATAGGTGCCCCGTATTCTTGGGAAGACATCCCGAAAGCCTTGTCATGGCATCGTATCTTGTTCGGCTGACTCGTCAATAACTTGATCATTTCTCGCAGGTTAGAGAATGCGAATACGCTTGGTGATAGGAGCGTTGTGGGAGAAACGAATGGGGATGTGGTACTCGCGGCTCTCAAGCAGAAGTCGTTGAGGGAACCAAGCGTCGAGGAGGAAGAGTCGGGGACGCAATGAATCAGATCATAGATTCTGCAGCCAGGCCACTACCTCCTCTGTCACACGGTTCGGCTCGTCTTCATGTACGAAATGGCCTGCACTGGCTATTGGGACTACAGTCAGGTTGCTTACGAAATGTCCTAACCCATCAAGATTGTGACGCACAAGTGCCTGGTCCTGGAGTCCCCAGATGACAAGTGTGGGAATGTTGATGGTGGGATAGCCTCCCTTGCGCTGACGCAGCGCCCCTTTCCCGCGAATTGCCGCGCGATAGTAGTTCAGCATGGCAGTGAGGGCGCCTGGCGTGCAGGCCTGTTGCCGGTAGCGCGTAACGATGTCGTCTGGCATGTGCTGGCGATGAACCGCCATACGCTCGAAGATTTTTCCGATGACGTACCCCTGTCCCATGGACAACACGGCTTCAGGAAGTCGAGGAATCTGAAATATCCCCATGTACCAGGAGCGGCGCATTTGTCGCCAGTGCCTGAGTTCCCGCTCGAAGCAGGCCGGGTGTGGGGCGTTCAAGATCACAAGAGCTTTGATGCGGTTCGGGTGCCGCAGGGCATAGTACCAGGCGATGATGCCTCCCCAGTCGTGTCCAACCAGGATGGCCTCCGAGGTCCCTGCGGCCGTCAGCAGTCCGCTGACGTCTTCCAGCAATGACTCGATTGCGTAGGCCTCAAGACCAACGGGACGGGTCGTTCCACCATAGCCACGGAGATCAGGGGCCCAAACTCGATAGCCGGCTTCTGCCAGCGGCTGAAGCTGGTATCTCCATGAACGCGCGCACTCTGGGAAACCATGCAGGCAGAGCACCAGCCGTTCTCCCGTTCCCGCCATGGCGACTCGAAAGGACAGCTGATTGGCCGAGACCTGCCCATAGGAGCAGGCCGTTGTGCTGGGAGGATTCGGGTCGTTCCTATTCATGTGCAAGAATTGAAAAAGTACTGGTCGGATTGCGACGGCTTCGCTATGCTTACCGGAATGGAACGGCCAAATTGGGTGTTTCGGCAAGATCAGGAGAAATGGCTTGCACATCCAGAAGGCAATCCGCAGCGCGAAGTGCATGCGGCCTCCTTCGATGAGCTGCAGATAAAAGTGCGGCAGCAGAGCCAAGAGTTCGCGAAAAGTCCGCGCGAACTTCCTCGCGTCGAGCGATCTGCAGCCGAACAACCCCGCATCGATACACCCCGATTTGTGATCTCACTGGATCAAGACAAGTGGCGTGGGTATCTGCAGGGGTACCCTGATCAGTCGGCACAAGGGGATTCCTTCGATGAAGTGGAGTTCAAACTCAGTCTTCTCTGGCGCGATCTCGTCGGTAGAAAGTCTCCCACCTTTCGAAAAGCGGCCTAAGTCATACTCCGTTGCGACGCTTCATCCGCCGGACGTGCTGACTTCTCTCCGCACGTGAAGATATCCGGTGCTAGCCTCGGCGACTTGAATCATCCACACCCCAGCATCCGGAGAAAGTTTCATCAGCAGCTAGGCGCTTGAGCCCCCACTCCGGATGGTTGAATGCGTCGCTTGCACAGGTCATCGGTTCGATGGCCAGCGCAACACGCGGGGCGTCCGCAATGGCATCTCCCGTATAGACGACCACTGAGGAAAAAGCCGCGTCCATCGTCATGGTGATCGTTCGGTTGCTTGGGACATGACGAAGAGCGGCCATGGCGACTCCTTCGGTGTCACGCTCCAAGTTGACGTAGCAATGGTTGAAGCGTTGCTGTGCAATCGGGCGAAACCGGCGATAGTCCCACGGCGTATCCTGTACGGGATAGATCGTCCCAGTTGGGACGAGCCGTTGGTTGAATTCCAAGAATCCGGTGCCGGGGATCTGTGCCTCCGCTTCGTCGATGATGCCGGTGCCGACGGTGAAGTAGGGATGAAATCCCACGCCCACCGGTGCAGGTTTGTGACCAACGTTCGTCACGGAAAACCTGCACCCAAGGCCCTGTTTGTTCAGTTCATACGTCACTAGGATCCGAAGGGAAAAGGGGTAGCCCCGCTCGGCATATGTTGTGGCGTCGAGACGTACCCCAAATGCGACGCGGTTCGGATGAGATTCCTGTATGTGCCAAGGTAGGTTGCGAACAAAACCGTGAATGGCGTTCGGGCCTTCCTTATCGTTACATTCCAGCTGAAATGTTCGGCCGTCGAAAGAGTACCGTCCATTGCCGATGCGGCCAGGAAAGGGGATCAGGACATCGCCTTGCCCCCCTCGCTTTCCGCTACCGCCGGAATAGCCCCAGGCAATATCGATCTCCCGTCCATCTGCATCAATGAAAAGGTATCTGCGTAAGGACGCGCCCCAAGGAGATACGACTGCTCGTTGATTCTGAAATGAGAGCGTACGCTCAGTGTCCGCTGTCATGGATGCCATCGTCCTGGTTCTCCGTGCCGCTACGGTTTTGCGTGGGTACTATCGGACAACGCCGTATCGACAGATCTGAGGTTCTGAGGCCAGCAGACCGCTCAATTGTTGCAGCGCCGCCGATAGGTGGGGCGTCATGAAATGCGCTTGTTCTGCTGCAGCGCTTGCCCATTGTTCGATAAACACGAATTCCGTCTTATCGGCATGGTTTTGCAAGAGCTCGTAGCTGAGACAGCCGGGTTCTCGGCGAGTCACATCGACTAAGGCGGTCAGGATCTCTCGTACCTGTGCCACGTGGTGGAGCTTGGCGTGAGCTCGAGCAATCACACGGAGAGAGCTATCGACGGTCATGGGATTCTCCCTCGTTGGGATCTGACTGGCTAGACGGCTACTTCACAAACGGGTTGCCCGATGTTTTCCATTCGTCAAGGTTCATAATCACCGCAGAGGTCTGTGTGAATCCAAGTTCTCCAAGAGTTTGAGCGGCAAGTGTCGCACGTCTCCCACTTTGACACTGGAGCACAATTGGGTGTTCCATGTCGGTTTTCTGCAGATAGTTCCAGATTTTGGAATCGATCACTCCACGTGGAATGTTGATCGCTCCAGGGACGTGTCCGGCTGCATACTCTTGCGGTTCACGCACATCCACAATCAAGGCTGCGCCAGGATTATCAACAATCTTTCGATACTCTTCCATGCCAATGGTTTTGACCGGCTTCTGCGCTGATTCAACATTCTGTTTGGCCGATGGAGAGACGCTCTGAGCGATAGCCGACGAAGAAAAAGTAAGAGTAAGAGAGACGCCGAAGAGGGCCGTCACGGAGAAGGCGGCCAACAGACTTATGATTTTCATGAAAGAATCTCCTTTCGATGATTGTGCCGTATCTGGGTTTAGGAACATCATAGGACAATCAGTGTACCCCGACTCGTGGTGTCCCTCAAGAGCCCCGCGATTGAAACAATAAGAGTCGACCGAGACTGCTCCAACCCTACCGCATGTTTTACTTGAAGAGTGAAAGTATTGGATGAAGATTAAGCGCTACTCATCCAGTCCATCACAGCTCGCGCTGACCCACTTTCCTTTGATGTCGATATGGGACTTGCCGGATCCGGTCTCTCCTCGATCTCCGAGTGCCACGATGCTTTCAGGTGTCTTCGCCTCAACCATGAAGTGCGTGGCGGAGGGGGGAGGGCCTGGGCATAGTTGGTCGAGGACAAGCTTGGTCGAGGATTTGGACAGTACCTTGACCTTGCACTGCACCGCCGTGTCCTCGTCTTCGTCTTCCATCTCCTTGATAATCCGATCCTGGCTCAGATCTTCCTGGGTAATACAGGATCGCGTGGTCATCGTGTGAGGTTTGCCTTCTCGAGCCTTCATCATCTGTTCCATGTGAGCCCGTTGTGCCGGTGCCATCTTTGCCGACAGTTCAGGTGAAAGCTTCATTCCGGATGTGACAGTTGTCACGGACATCTCCCATGCACCGGGTTTGATGTTGAAAGATTCGGCATGTGCATCGGGTGTCAGGGTGAGGAGAAGGTGAACGAGGCTGCCAGTGATTCCAAGGACCGTGATCATGTGCGTAAGTATCCAGCGATGCGTGTCCATGAAGTGCCCTCCGGAAGAGCCAGGATATCGTGAGGTGCCGGGTATTTGAATGTGTGAACATTCTACCGATGTGAGGTGTCCCAGTCCATAACAAGGAGCTGGAGAGAAAGCATGGAGAGGCGGAACTCGCTGGTGAGCTGGCCGCGCTCATGACCTCAAAATGTAGTACTCGAAGGTTTCTAAGAAATGAGTAGTCAATGGTTTGTGAATGAGAGGAACCGTGAACCGTAAGACTTCTGGCGTAGATCCTGAGACGGGATTCCTCACGAGAAGTTCCCCAGGCCATAGCACCATGGACGATGCCAATGATTGCGGCCTGGTAGGCGCAGTTCCATCAAGGACCCTCTGAAAGAAGGCAACGATGACGAATATGAAAACTCAGGCGGGCGTACCCTGTCAGAACTCTTCGGAGGAGAAGAAATGTCAGCTACAGAGTATCAATGGCAGGGAATGGCCCCCCAGTGCGGCCTCACCATTCCCACACCGGCCTAACTCACTCTTTTCTTCTCCAGACTTCATTGCATAGCGCATCTCGATACCCAAGTCTACGGATCGCGCATCGCCTTTGAATCAGCTACGGCGCAACCTTCTTCCAGTGATAGGTCCCGCCGTGTTCTCGCGGAGGGATATTCTTTTGTGCACCGACTCTGCTGTACCACCAGATGCCTTTGGCCTCAGTGCCGTCCTCTGAAAGCAGGACTTCAAATCCACCCTCTCGATCATTGCCCGGCTGTTGCCAGGTGCCTTGCCATAGGCGGTTCATCACCTGGTTGGTCGTGAAGCGACCGCCATGCTGGGTGTACGGTCCATTTCCACTTCGGTCGAACGTCGCTCTATATCGCTTGTCATCTTCAACCTCAAGGATTTCCCACTCTCCACTCAGATCGGTGGCAGGTGGGGTGTGAGTGCTCTCACGTGCTTGTGGCGAAGACCCGGTTGAAGGTGAGGAGAGTGGAGCGCTCAATTGAGCGGATCGAAAGGATTCATGCCATGATAACAGCTGCCATCGGCCATCGCGTCGTTCCAGCACGCCGGTTTCTCTCATCGGAAGCACTGTCTTCTTGAGTCCGGTGCCGTCGGTCACATACCGAATATAGTCAAGTTCCATCGCGTACCAAGCGAGGTCTCGCTTCGTCCACACCGTCAGTTCTTTGATGGGAATCTCCAGTTTCTGAGCGTTCCCAAACTCCTCTTTCATGCCTTGCTCAAGCTCGGGCCATCCGACATATTTCCGACCGGCAACCCCGTAGCTGATGATATCGGCGTCATGAGCCATCATGCGAGAGAGTGTCGGCAAGTCTTTCTCGGCATTGGCTCGGACGAGACGCCGGACGGCCGACTCTGGGTCGGAAGGCTCTGATGCTGTCCCGGTTGTGATGATGGTTATGCATATCAACGGACTTAACCACGCGAGATATTTGATAGGGCTCATCAATCACTCCTGTCATATGGGGCGAACACGTCACAGGCTTCTGGTTTGACGATGACTCTCTGGGGAGACGCAGGACTCAGTCGTTTCACTCGTATCTCACAAGAGGGGGCATGGCTGTCAAGACTTCAGGCTGAGGTTTCCGGGAGTCTTGTGAGTGGCGATAGGTGGATGGAGAAATAGATTCGGGAGGGAGAAGATGATCGTCGATGTCGTCAGCTCAATCGGGTAGAGCCGGTCAGGCCAGGCAGGCACTCACTCACTCACATCAGCGTTCCCATCGATAGCTGACCAGCAATGGCATGCCGGTCAATACGGCGAGCACTCCGACCGGCAACATCCCCGCAACGGCATGTTGAAGGGCCATGTACTCATCGATTGTGAGGCCATGAAGCGGAAGGACGACCGCTGACTCCGTGAGAATCATCAAGACGAAGGCCACGAACCCGATGCCGAGCCGTATGCGTGGGAGAGGCGGCAGATGGAAGCGGTCGATCGTCCATTTCGCGCCGATGATCATGGCCAACAGGGTGTTGGGGACTTCGAGTAATCGAGCAATCAGTTCGCTGATATGCAGGGCGATCACTTCAAGCCGAACGACCTCGAGTACGAATCCGACCCCGAGCGCGACAAGAAAATAGACGCCGCCGGCCCGTACCACCAGAGACGCGCGGGGCTTGGGCGGGACGTCAGGGATTTTTGCGGGGAGAGTCGTCACGGGATCTACGGGCTCACCGATTCGGTTTGGTAAGCGCCTTTCCTCACAGTCATGAAGCGGCTCAGATGTGGTGATGAATGCGGACTCAGTCTAGCGAAAAAAAGAAGAGACATCCATTTTTCTTCAAAGTTGTGCAAGGGGGTGGCAATGGACTTGTTCGTGACGGCGCGATGGTCGTGCGCCGAGTGCGCGCTGGCTATGAATACCTGTAATCATGCGATTGTGGGGGCTCGTGTTCCGCCGTGCGCAGCCGGCCTTCTTGTGGTGGCCTCCGACCGTTTGGCGACGAATGAGACGGTAGATGACTTTCTTACGTACTCGCGGTAAGCTCCGGCCTCGTGATGGCCCGTACGATCGTGACAATATCCAGCAAGGGGGACAGGATGCAGGAAAGCATAAGCAGGGCAATCTGTGCGTGTGCGTTACTCGTTGGGCTTGGCGTTGCTGGACCAGCGCCAGCTGTCGCGGTCGATGAAGCGATGGTGGACATCGATAGCCCGAATGCCATGAAGTCCTTGCTTGAGCAGCACGTTGGAAAACGTGTAAAGGTCAAGTTGGGTTCGGGGCAAGACGTGGAAGGCAAGGTCGCCAAGGTTGGCGCTCATGCCGTGCAGTTGACGGAGTTGGTCGGGATGGAGTTGTTCGATGCGACGATCAGGTTGAATGATGTGGCGGCGGTGATCGTAAGAGCTCGTGGGAAGTGAGTAGCGGGATTTAGATGCTGTGCGAAGGGTGGAAGCGGTGAGGGATCTGATGATGGTCTGAAGGTATTCTCAGTGCCGGTGAACCAAATTCTCCCGGGCGGAGTCTTCGAAATTGGCGATGCGCAGGAGTTGCTAGGCTGCCCGATCCTCTTCCAATGTTTTTAAAGAGGAACTGATGAAAAATCCTGTCCACTTTGTCAGATTGAGATAGTCGGAGGTTTCCTGCGAGAGCTCACTTCTCGGGATGCTTCGTACGATGGAGAGGGTAGGGTCCTTGCTGAGGTCGGCAATGTGAGGATTCGCTTGGTTGACGGTAGGGTCGTAAAGCACAATGAGGGGACGCATACGGGAGTGAAGATTGATGCTGACGACCAGTCCAACTGAATGATCGTTGAGGGCGACGACCGTTCCAGGGGGATACACGCTCAGTGTTTGAATAAGTCCAACGACGACCTCTTCCGAGAATTTTGTTTTGGCGTTAGTGTACAGTTTGGACAAAGTTTCTGTGGGAGTCATGGTCGTGAGAGGATCCGGTGTATTCACCAGGCTTTCATATTCATCTACCACCGCATGAATTCTAGAGAGCAGAGACAGTTGATCGCCCCGTATCCGGGCAGGATAGCCGGATCCATCGACCCGTTCATGGTGGTTTCGAATGATGCTGAGTACGTCATCGGGAAGTCCTGGGAATTGGGCCAGCATGTTGAGCCCGAAATCCACGTGTTGTTGAAACGCTTTTTGATCCTCGGTGTTCATACTGGCCCAGCTCCGGTGTCGGAGATCAGGGGGGAGCGCCTGCTCACCGATGTCGTGCAGGAACCCGGCAGTTCCGAGTGCATGCATGGCTTCATGGCCAAGGTCAAATTGGCGTCCGACGAGCATGGAGAGTACGGCAACGTTCATGGCATGCAGAACACTGAGATCGTCGAGCTCCTGGGCGCCCAACAAACTTCCCATGGCGCTCGAGGCGTTGTCACTGACCAGGATTTCTGTCAGCCCATGGATCATCTGTTTTGCCGCAACCAGACCGGATTCAGATCCGTTCTTGATATCGTTGAGCGCTTGTGAGCTTTCAGCCACGGTCTGCCGATACAGCATGTTGGCTTGCTGAAGGCTCTCTTTATATTGGACGATTGTTGGGGGAGGAGCAGGAGTATCGCAGCGCACGGTGTCCGGTCCTGTCGTATCAGGGAGGGTGGGCGCTGCGGTTGTTCTTCCATCGCCATCATTTTGGGAGTTTTGTGGGGTGCCTTGAGAATCAGATAGCGCGGGATGAACCAGCACAGTGTCCAGTCCAAGGCCACGAATGATGGTCAATTCCTTATCGGATGTAATGGTGAAGGTCTTGCTCGCAAACGGATGTCTGAACCAGGAACAATTCAGATCTACGTACATGCCGATTGTGAGGTCGTCGGGTCTCGTCGGGATTGGTCCGTTGGGTTGTGTTTCAGAAGCGTTCGGGTGTGCCATAGTGTGTGTGGCCAGTCCGGCGTTGTAATGTGCGATTCAGGTAATCGTCCGTATTTATTCGGTCCTTTTGAAGAATAACTTAAGTCTCGCACTCGTGCCGCCAATCGTCGGCACATTCTTCTCTGGATGGGGAGTCTTGCGAGGCCAGTCCGAGAACACCATAAGCTTGGCGAAGCGTGAAAGAGTTTTTCTCGGCATCTGCTTGCCCTCTCGGAATGCCTGAGACATACTGAGTCTGAAGTGCAAAGTGGGCTGACAGCGAAGAGCGGTTCGTACTAGGGAGGGGGAGGATCCATGAAAGGGCAGAGAGTGAAGACCAGCGGGAAGACGACAGAGAGAAGTAATGAAGCGCATGGCGGCAGCGACCCGTTTCAGCGGTTGCTCGGGCTGATGTTCAAGGCGCATCCGTGGCACGGCGTATCGATCGGGCAGGAAGCTCCGGACGTCGTCATGGCCTATATCGAAATTGTTCCCACTGATACGGTTAAGTATGAAGTCGACAAACGCAGCGGGTTTCTCAAGGTTGATCGGCCGCAGCGGTTCTCCAATTGTTGTCCGGTCTACTACGGCCTGATTCCGCAGACCTATTCCGGGGAACAGGTGGCGGGGATCTTTGCGAAGCGAGCCCGTCGGAAGGGCATGGTCGGGGACGGTGACCCGCTGGATATCTGTGTCTTGTCGGAAAAAAACATTCCGCATAGCGATATCTTACTCACGGCGCTCCCGATCGGTGGGTTGAGCATGGCCGACGGCGGGGAAGCCGATGACAAGATTATCGCCGTCATGCGGGACGACGCGGTGTACGGGGGCTTCACGGATATTTCACAATGTCCGTCGGCACTCATGGATCGCCTGCAACATTATTTTCTGACCTACAAGAGCGCGCCTGGGACGACTCAACATAATAAGGTGGAAATTACCAGCGTGTATGGCCGGGAGGAAGCGCTCAAAGTGATTCGTGCGAGCCACGCCGACTACCGGGCTCAATATCCGGAACTCAGCTCCCTGTGGCCGAAGCAGTTGTAAGCGGCTTCTTCGGTCCAGCGGGATCATCGCAACACCGTATCCGCGACGAGGAGAACGGATACCGGTAGGTTCAGAGCTCGCTGTGGCGTGATGAATTCTGCTGCCGGTTCTGTTGATTTGCTTCTGCCGCTCGCATGATGGTGGTAGGCTGACTCTCAGCCTATGTCACCCTCCTCACTTCACCCACCGATTGCTGAGACCGCGCAACAGTCGCTCTTTGACCACCCCCTCTCCGAAGCGGTTCTGGCGGCTTTGCGGCGAGGGCAAGTGCTTGATGCGATCACGTTGGTTCGTCACGAACAGCAGGTCGACGTGAAAGAGGCCAAAGCCTCTGTTGCCGCCTATCTGCAAAGTCACCCCGCCTTGCAACGTCGAATTCAACAAGAACAGTCCGATGCGCGAGCGGGATTGCTTCGCTGGGCGTTGTTCCTTCTGATTGGAGGCGCCGGCCTGCTGTTTGTTCTGACGTAGCAGAGGAGTTGGGTGTCTGCATGGACACAGCCTACATTCTTCTGGCACTCACAGGAGCAGCGGCCTCGTTTATGACGTTTTGCCTGATGCGATTCCCTCGTACTCGGCGGGCGCGATTTCAGCCGGCCGGTCCATTCTCCCTCCTAGCCTCATTCTCCACCGCGTGCGTCATTTTCTTTATCTCGGTTCTCGCCGTCTACGCTCAAGCGGTCCGGCACTGAACACACAGCTGGAACAGACTGGATGTCCGATCGCCATGGAGCCGGCCGTATTCTGACCGTCCGACACCAGCCGACCCCCTACAGCTTGAAGAAGCTATGGAATTGTGACCTCCCAAACCGGTATGCTCCGTCGCGGCCGGTACCGATGCTGTATGAAGTGATCACTGATGGAGGTGGAACCACGTGGGCATCACGTGTTCTTGGAGCGGTTGTCGAGGAGACTGTCTCGATGGGGCCTGCTGACGGTGAGAGGAACGGATCGATCACCCGCATTCTGGTGGACGATCACCGGAGACTTGAGCGGTTGCTGGAATCGGCGATTGATAGAGGCGGCCGCGTGGAACGGAAATCCTACGATGGCTTTCGGGCCGGGCTGTTGCGTCATATTGGAATTGAGGAGAAGATCTTACTCCCTGCGGCTCAGCGACAGCGTGGGGGAGAGCCGCTTCCCATCGCGGCAAAACTCAGGCTCGATCATGGGGCGATTGCGGCCTTACTAATGCCGACTCCCACGTTCGGAGTCTTGGCGACGTTGCGCTCTGTTCTTGAAAAGCATAATCTGCTCGAGGAAGGTCCGGAGGGTCTCTACCACACCTGTGACACAGTCCTTGGCGAGGAGATCGACCAGTTGGTGATTCGACTTCGTGCGGCTCCTGAAGTGACTGTGCTGCCTTGTTCCGATACTCCGGCTGTTCTGGGTGCCGTTCGTCGCGCGGTAGAGCGAGCTGGATTTGAGCTTCCCAGCGATTTCCCCGGATGATCACACTCCTCTTTTAGCAGGTTGCGGAAAAACTCATTTTGGCTCCTGCGGCCATCACAGGTATCGAAGTTTGAGAGGACTCTAACTGGCCGTGCAGGGTGCTCAAAATGGCCGTTCAGCAAGGCCGCAGCAAGCGAAGAGGCGAATCGTACTCTGCCCCGTACGTTGAGCCTCTGAGCGATGCGAGAACGCCGCTGGCGGACTTTTTCAGCACCCTGTTAGACACAATATGATAGACTGCCTGGCCAATCATGATATCTGACACGACTACGTTGAGTGAACTGGCGGCTGCGACCCGGCAACGGCGGACCTTTGCCATTATCAGCCATCCGGATGCCGGGAAGACGACGCTGACCGAAAAACTCCTGCTGTATTCTGGCTTGATCCGCACGGCCGGCATGGTGCGTGGACGCAAGGGTGGAAAGACGACAGCTTCGGATTGGATGGGCATGGAGCAGGAACGGGGAATTTCGATCACCGCGTCGGCGATGCAGTTTCCGTACAAGGGCGCGGTCATCAATTTACTCGATACGCCGGGCCACCAGGACTTTTCCGAAGATACCTATCGGACCTTGACCGCTGCGGATAGCGCGATCATGGTGATCGACGCGGCGAAAGGTGTGGAAACGCAGACCCGCAAACTCTTTGCCGTATGCCGCATGCGGCGGATTCCGGTCCTGACGTTGATCAACAAGATGGATCTGCCTGGACGCCCTCCTTTGGATCTCATGACCGAGGTTGAACAGGCCTTGGATATTCACGCGAGTGCCATCAACTGGCCGATCGGATCGGGCAGCGACTTCGTGGGCATTGTGACCAGAGCAGACAGTCAAGTGCAGCTGTTCAGTAAGACCATGCATGGTGGAGCGACTAGAGTAGAGACTGATATGTTGCCGTTCACCGAGCTTGGCTCACACAGCCGAGTGACGGAAGAGATGTTGACGCAAGTGCAGCATGATCTGGAACTCTTGGAGATTGCCGGGAACCCGTTCACACGGGAACAGTTTCTCAGTGGCGACGTGACCCCGGTCTTTTTTGCTTCCGCACTCACGAACTTCGGTATCGAGAGTTTCCTGGACGCCTTTGTGGAGTTGGCGCCCAGCCCCGGCGCACGCTTGGCGGACCGAGAGGATGGGTCCGAGCTCACCGTTGATCCGATTGACATGCCGTTCAGTGCCTATGTGTTCAAGCTCCAGGCGAATATGAATCCCAAACATCGTGATAGTACGGCATTTCTTCGCGTGTGCTCGGGGCGCTTTGAGCGCGATATGGTCGTGAAGCATCATCGACTGGGTCGGGACATTCGCTTGGCACGGCCGCATAGCCTGGTGGCACAGGAGCGGAGTACCGTCGAGGAGGCGTATGCGGGGGATATTATTGGAATCATCAATCCCGGCGTCTTCGCGATCGGAGATACGGTCTCCTTAACAGGAGGGTTCAATTTTAAGCCGTTGCCGCAGTTCCAACCGGAGATCTTCGCGCGTCTGCGACCGACGGATGTCGGAAAACGAAAAGCGTTCGACAAGGGAGTCACCCAGATGGCGCAGGAGGGGACGGTCCAGATCATGCGCAGCCTCCATGATCAGGAGATCTTGATCGCCGCTGTTGGTCGACTGCAGTTCGATGTGTTGCAATACCGGCTCCGCCACGAGTATCGCGTCGAAACCATCCTGGATGCGCTGCCATTCAGCTGCAGCGCCTGGCTCGAGGGAGATCCGTCCACCTTCAAGTCACCGTCGGCGTCCATGATGGTGAAGGACCAGCGGGATCGAGTCGTCGTCCTCTTCGGCGACCAACTCATGAAGACGATCGCCCGCGATCGAAATCCCGATCATGTCTTGCAGGAAATGGGATAGCGGGATCCGCCGGTGGTTCACGCGGTCGTAGGCGACTCAGTACCACTCGACCAGCGCCACACCCTATTTGCCGGTCGATGACTTCATCAAATTGTCTGCCTGCGGCGGGAGAAAACCAAGGTAACCTCGGTGCCGCTCGGCCAGCTCCAACACGGTAAACGGTTGGCCATCGACCATCTCAGGGGAAGAAAAAATCTGTCGGAGGTGGCCGCCACGCTCGCCGACGATGTTGCCGGCAAAGACCACACCGTTCTGTTTCAACCGAGCGACCGCTTGTTCGATCTCCTCAACGCGCACGGCGACATGGTGGAAGACTTTGTCCCCGAATTTGTTCACCCAGCCGGGAATGATACTGGTCTTGCCCCGTTCATCGGGGTAGGCCTGATCCACGAACAGACTGGGGTATCCACTTTTGCGATACACCTTCGCGTACCAGTCGGCATACTGCAAGGTTTCATCGTGTGCATAGCCTAAGGTCACAAAGGGTTCAGCGCCTCGGTCAATATCCAAGGTTCTGATGGTGACATGGTCGACGACCGGCATGAATCCGACACCGGTTCCGTCCAGCATGGCCTTCAGGACGCCGGCAGCCTGGTTATGCTCAACATAGTCGGCCACCATTCGTGCCATGAGATTGTCCAGGGTCTGGGCTTCATCCATCATGATCGCACCTCGCATAGCAGATTGTGGAAAAGCTTGGGAGCTGGAATATTCCCTGCAGCATTCACACGTCACTCATGTGAGGATGCTCAAAAAAGCCTTCCGGCAAGACCGCAGCGAGGGAGGAGGTCAGGCATACGCTTTGGTACGTTGAACCTCTGAGCGATGCGAGAACGCCGCCGGATGACTTTGTCAACAGCCTGCTAGGAACCGAATTTAATGCCTTGGGCCAGCGGCAGTTCCGTCCCCCAATTGACCGTGTTGGTTTGTCGTCGCATATAGGCCTTCCAGGAGTCCGATCCTGCCTCGCGGCCGCCGCCGGTTTCTTTTTCTCCGCCGAACGCGCCACCAATCTCGGCTCCGGACGTGCCGATATTGATATTGGCAATTCCGCAATCGCTCCCCGTAGCCGAGAGAAACCGCTCGCTCCGGCGGACATCATTGGAAAATAGGGCGGACGACAGCCCTTGCCGGACATCATTCTGCATCGCAATCGCCTCGTCGATCGTCGTGAATGTCATCACGTAGAGAATAGGCGCAAAGGTTTCGCGCTGCACGACGGGCCAGTGGTTCTGCGCCCGCACGATCGTCGGTTCGACGAAGTAGCCGGGGCGGGTCAGCACACGCCCTCCGTGGAGAATTTCTCCGCCCTCTTGCTTGATCTCGTCGAGGGCCGCTCGATAGCCCTCCACCGCCACCTGGTCGATGAGCGGTCCCATGAGGACTTCTTTTTCCAGCGGATTGCCGATCTGAACTTGCGCATAGGCCTTCACAAGCCTCGCGACTAATTCCTCGTAACAGGATTCGTGTACGATGAGACGTCTGGTGGTCGTACAACGCTGCCCGGCGGTCCCGACCGCGCCGAACACAATCGCGCGGACCGCCATATTGAGATCGGCGGTCTCATCGACGATGACGGCATTGTTGCCGCTCAGTTCGAGCAAGGTTCGGCCGAGTCGTTGTCCGACCAATGACGCGACCTTCCGACCGACCGGCACCGAACCGGTAAAGGAGATGAGCGGGAGGCGCTCATCCTGGACCATCTGTTCGACCAACGCCGGTTGATCGGCGATGCAGAGGGAGAAAATACCGGCATACCCCTGTTGTTGCATGACGCGATTACAAATCTGTTGGATGGCGACCGCGCAGAGAGGGGCCTTCGGCGATGGCTTCCAGATCACGGTATCGCCTGCGATCGCAGCGAGGAACGCATTCCAGGCCCAGACCGCCACGGGAAAATTGAACGCCGTGATCACACCCACCGGACCCAATGGATGCCACTGCTCGCTCATGCGGTGCGCCGGCCGTTCGGATTGCATCGTGGCACCGTAGAGCATCCGTGACTGGCCGACGACGAAATCGGCCATGTCGATCATCTCTTGGACTTCTCCGTCGCCCTCGGCCTTGATCTTGCCGACTTCCAAGGACACCAAGGTCCCCAGCTGATCCTTCTTCTCTCTGAGGGCTTGGCCGATCAGCCGAACGACCTCGCCTCGCTTAGGGGCCGGCACCATGCGCCAGGCTCGAAATGCCTCAACTGATTCTTTCACGATACGTTGATAATCATCTGATGAACAAGGATAGACACCCGCGATCTGCTCCCCGGTCGTCGGATTGATGGAGGGGAGCAGGGTCCCGTCATTGCGACCGGACCACCACCCATTGCCGGTACTTCCACCTGAGTTCACGGCCTGGATGCCAAGGTCCCTCAATGCGGAATGACTCGTGCTCATCGAAAGCAACCTCCCAATTCGTTGTCCAAGAAGTCTCGTAATAAGACGGATTCCTGAGTGATGAATCCATGGTACTGCTCAGGACGGTTCAACACAAGGTCCACGACGCAACAGACGCTGGACGCGGTCGTCACTTGGATGGCCGACCAGAGCTTGCCCTTGATGCATTGCGGGTATACTTTCTTCACGTAGTTTTCTTCGAAAAACCCATCCTTGTTCGTGCCGGTGACCGACGCATAGATCAATACGACATCTTGCAGGGTCTGAGGCACGGCCCGTTCAAGCACACGTTTCAAGGTGTCTCGGTCTTCATTGAGCTTGAGGTCCTTCATCAACAGATGGATCTTGTCGCAGTGGCCCGGGTAGCGGAGTGTCTTGTAATTCATCGTGCGGACTTTGCCGGTATAACTATCGGCCAATGTACCGAGTCCGCCTGAGGTATTGAACGCTTCATAGAGCAGGCCGTCCAGTTCGATCGTTTCATACCCTTCGAGCGGCTGAAGCGGGACTTTTTCACCTTCTTCGATGCCGTAACAGACATTGCCGTATTCGTTGATCAGTCCATCCGTCGACCAGGTCAGCGAATACTTTAGGGCATTGCTGGGATGGACCGGCAGCGCGCCGACGCGCATCTTGACCGTGTCCAACGTATCAAAATGCGTCATGAGCTCGTGTGCCACGATACTGATGAACCCCGGGGCCAGACCGCATTGCGGCATAAAGGCCTGGGTGGCTCCAGCGCTCAGGACTTTGATCTGGTTGGTGACCTCGACGTCTTCTGTGAGGTCGAAATAATGCAGATGGTGAGTCAACGCCAGGCCGGCGACCGTGGGATTACAAAAATAGGGGAGACTCGAGAGAATCGCATCAAACCGATGGGTTGAAAGATAGGTGCTGACTGCATCCGGATGTCGTACATCCAGCAGGCACGGCGTCACCCGCTCCAACTTGAGACTGTCGACGAGATGGGTCGGCGCCTCCAAGGTCATGTCGCCGAGATGGACTTCGTACCGACCGGATTGATTAAGAAGGCAAGCGATGAGAGAGCCGATTTTTCCGGCCCCGAGCACCAGCACACGATTCATGATCGTGCATTATACTCCACCGTCATGTTCCGGCCACGTGGTTTGAAAAATATCGCAACGCTACGTCGTCAACTCGCGTTATGCGCATCGATGACATATTGAGGGGGGCTGGTCGGCTCCGGTGTGACATGACTATATCGGCAGGGCGGAATATCCGCTTGCAACCGTCGTAAGAGCGTCGTCATTTTCATCGTACTCGGCACATCACAGATCCAGACGTGCATGCCGGATTCCAATTCGTCAAAGTGACGTTGCACACGAAAGCTCGGCTGTTCCATGAAGTAAGCGGAGAGAAAGCCGTTGATGGCCGTGACCACCCATGGATGATCCTTGATGTACCGGTAGCTGAGCCGGAGTTCGGTAACGGTGATCTGTTCTTCAGACTCCATGGCTGCACTGTATCAATTCTTGCGTCAGGACCGCCACTGTTGAAATAGAGGAATTGCGAAGCACTGTTCTGAGAGGAGAGATCCGTTGGCTCACATGTGGAGGGTCGATAACCTTGAACCGTGGTGATCGAAACCAAAACAGGATGGACCCCCTTGATCTCGGTACCATCCAGGAGTAGGGTAATACTGTCACGTCGCTGCCGCCTCATTCTGGAGGTGGTGATCATGGTCCTCCGTGGAGCACAATTCCAACGGTTCGGACTTGCCGGGTGCGCGTTCCTCACCAGACGGGCCCTCACCTCATACTGTCTCACATTCCCACAAGGACCGGTTGATGCTGTCTGTCTACCGCAAAAGAAGCCGGTAAGGCACAGACCTCTGAGGAGTTTCTACGGCGGGGATCCGTGCAAACACTTTCACAGAGGACTCGCGTCGTATGGCGCGAGAGGGTGATCTATGTCATGGGGATATTGGGGAATCGTCATCGGTCTCACAGCCATGGTGATCATGTTGATAGGATGTATCCGTTTACTTTCCTTGGATGACAAGGAGGAGGGGCAGACATCACGGTTACATGCCGGTGAATCGGGTGATCGCATTCCAGAACCGTCAGCGATCCGCAGGCGAGCTGCATGACGGTATGGTGTTGGCTCGATCCTTGTGGGTTTGAGTGTGGGGGAACGTTCGGGTGAGACGGTGGGAGTGGGGAGGATGGGTGTGCGCACAACCCAATCGCTGGCGAGGGGAGGGAGTTATGGGACCGACAAAGGCGATCGTAAAAGGACATGCGCTCTACGAGGCCTTGGGAGGCCGGTTGATCAAAAATAGGTTCACCAATCGGCAGGACTTGGAAGCCTACGTGAACCATCATTATCTCGTCCTGCCGGTCGTCGATAAACAAGGACGGCCATGGCTGCTCGATGGAAAGCCGATCTATTGTCTTCACGGCGCTCACTACGAAACGATTCACGATGAGCGGGTCCAGCTTGTCCGATGTCCGGATTGCGGAGGTATGGGGATCCGCACCGACGAATTCGCCGTCGAATCGGACTACATCCGCTGCACGGCCTGTGGACATGAATGCGATGTCAGGCTGGAGATGATGGAGACCTAGTTCAGGACTCGTTCGATGAGAGAGAAGATGACGGTGGCCGCGAGACAGATGGCGGAAAAGAACGTGTGGGTGCAGCGGTCGTACCGCATCGCAATGCGCCGCCAATCCTGGATGCGGCCGAACATGACTTCGATCTTGTGGCGCTGTTTGTCGAGTGGTTTGCTGTAGCGGCGCTTCTTCTTACGGAAGGAGAGGCCGTTTCTCTTTAGCGCTTCGGCATTTGTCGTAGGAGGTTGGGTGGGCTTGATCAGGCCGCCCTGTTGCGTTTGAGTAGGTTGGCCTGTCGGGCGAAGGGTGTGAACGGCCGATCGGCTTCACGGCTCAAGGGTGAGTCGTCTAGCCCAGGACCGGCCTGATCGCGTTGATGTTCGTTGTCATGGCAGTAGAGACAGAGCAACTCCCAGTTGCTGCCGTCGGGGGGATTATTGTGATGGTTGTGGTCTTTGTGATGGATTGTGAGCTGACTCAGTTTCTTGCCGTCAAACTCCCGCCCGCAGTGGGCACAAATCCAGGGGAGTAATTTCAACGCGCGTGCTCGGTAAGACGGTTCGTGGTTGCTCCGTACCATGCGAGCCTCCTAAAGAAAGTCGTAACGATATTCTACACCACGTTTCTACATCCCACCACTCGAAAGCGTACGGTTCCCCCGTTGTGTCAAGCTCCAACGGCGTCATAGGCGAATGATTGCGGTGTGCCAAGCAAAGGATGAGAGGCTGAAGTCAGCCGATCGAGATTGTCGTACCCAAAGTTTTGGATGCCACGGCGATCGGTGAGGCTCTCGCGATTGCCCACGCCAGTGTAGGTGTAGGCGGCTTGGTTGATCGTCGGCCTGGTAGCCCCGAGCTGGTGGAGAATCTGCTGGACTTGCAAGGCGGGATCATACCTGAACCCCTCTGTGAGTTCGTCGCAGGTTAGGGGTAACTCGAATTCTACTTTTCGCGGCGGACACGACGAGCAGACAGCGGTCATGAGACACGATTCTAGCAGTCGCGTGGAACTTTACAAGAGCAGAGGAGTTGCCAACACTGCAGAGCCAAGAACAGACCCTATCTTTTTCTTTTGGTGAGGTTGTGGGGGTTACTCTTCTTGGTTTTTGACGTCCAAGATTTGTCCGGTCTGGGCATCGAGAAAAACAATGGCTTCGCTATGGTGCGGAACTTGCCCAGGAGGGATAATGCGCTTATAGGTGACAAACCACACCTCCCGCCCCTTGATCGCGTTCTCAATTTTCGCAATCCTTGCATTGTAGACAGCGACACCTCCTCGTGCGACGGTGGCAACCCAGTGTTCCCAGGCCTCGCGCGTCGCTTGCCACTCACGCCGATCTTTTTCGGCACGGATATGCCACTGAGCAGGATTGATGTAATATTTCTCGACCTCTTTGTTCGCGAGTTCGATCGCCTGTGACTCCGAAATCTCTCCCAAGGCACGGAGTGGGGAGCAGGCAAGCACCATGACCATGCTCAACAGGCAGAACACTTTCGTTTTCATGATCATCCGCCTTTCGAACAGCAAGTTAGGGTCAGATCTTGAATCGTGCATCATTCTCACCAGCAGCATATACCGTGACATGGTGCAGGCGTCTCACTGGGTTACTGTACGCTAAGTCGCTGGGTCCACCAATTAGTCTGCAAGAATACGTCGGACAGTATCGACCAGCATGGACTCCGTATGCCACATTTGGGGTCAGATCTTGTGTTGTGCATTCGGATGTTCTTGCGCGCTCACAAGGCGACTGATGGTCGAATAGTGCAAGTCTAGCACGCGACCGATGTCTGACAGGCTGTAGCCATGCTCCACGTGGGCTCTGCGGATCGTCTCATTGCGTTGAGTGCGGTTGGCACGGAACCGGACGGGAAATAACTGGCGCAAGGTCGGCCGGTCGGCAAACCGTTGCTGCCGGGGAATCTCTTTCATCGGTCGCTTCTCCTGAAGCCCCGGGCGGAGTTGTTCGACAAACCGGTCGCTCCCGAGCAACACCTGTCCTTGCACCTGCTCCCACGGGGACTCTTGTCCGATGCCCTCGGCTACAAACGCACGATACTTCGTTTGGGCGGCTGACCGCTGGCGGCCAAACTGGGATAAGAGCCAGTCTACGGTGAGACACGCCGGTGCAGACGCCAGTCCTGCGGTCGCACGATAGCTGGACCAGGGATAGGTGTTGGGCTGGCGGATGAGGCCAGCGCGCACCGGGTTGAGCACCACGTAGCGGCAGAGTTCCAACAGGTAGCCCTCTCGCTCCACCACAATCGCCTTAAACCGGCCTTGTAAGACGTGACCGACCCGCTGGTGCCGTCGGTTGAAGACCTGGGCATAGACGCCGTTGAGTTGGCGCATGGCCTTGGACAGATTGGCCTCGGGCGTTTCCACCACCAGGTGAAAGTGATTGTCCATCAGGCAGTAGGCGTGGAGCAACAAATGAAAGCGGGAGACAACGCGATCGAGCACGCCCAAGAACCGCTGCCGGTCGTCGTCATCCAGAAAGATATCTTGCCGGGCGTTGCCTCGCGCGGTGACGTGGTAGAGCGCACCAGCATATTCGAGACGAAGGGGGCGAGCCATGCCTGACAGACTACCGCACTCTCCATGCACAAGACAAGATCTGACCCTATTACTGTCGGCCGGCTGCTCGATCGTGCCTGGTGATTCGAGGATGGTGCCATAGGCGTCGTAGCTGTAGCTCTTCGCCGTGACTCCAGCTGAATCCGTGAGATCCGTCACGCTGCCGAGCCCATCTTGATGGTAGAAGTAGGTGTTGCCGCCCTTCGTGACCGCGATGGGTTCATCAATGCCGGGGCCGTGCGTGTAGCGAGCTTGCAAGACATTGCTGCCGTCGTACTCCAGCAAAATATCCTCGCCATCGTAGACGTACCGTTTCGTCTGCCCATTCGCGACCTTCTCAATTCTTCTTCCAAGACCATCATACCGATACGTGGAGGTGAACGCGGGCGTCGGATTGCCGGCCACGAAGTCTTCGACCTTTACCAATCGGTTTTCGGCATCGTAGCTGTACTGCGTATAGGTGCCGGTGGCGAGCAGGGTCTTGCGCGTCAGATTGCCATTGTCGTCATACTGGTAACTGTGCGTGGCATCGGCGGTGAGTTGATTCCCGGCATTGGTCACATTGCCTGCCGTCGTGCGATTGCCCACCGGGTCATAGGCGAAGGCTTGCGCCGTGCCGAGCAAGGGATGAGACGCGCTCGTCAGCCGATCCAGGGTGTCGTACCCGAAATTCTGGATCCCGCGCCGATCCGTGAGACTCGTCCGGTTCCCCACCCCGTTATAGAGATAGTCCGCCTTGTTGATCTGTGTGGCACTGGCCGTGAGCTGGTGCAGGATGTTCGTCACTTGCGAGGCGGGATCATACCTGAAGCCCTCTGCCCGTTCGTCGTAGGCTGAGGCTGGAACTAGTAGTGTGAGTGTGGAGGACAACCCAGGCATGGGACAACCTTCTGGCAAGTTCTCGATTGGGCGCAAGCGCGGTGGACTACTAGATCGTGCCATTCGGCAGCGGGTGAGAGGTCAGGTTGAGCAATGGTCATCATTAGGCACGGTATCGAAGAGAGCAACGATATCGAAAAAGCCCTTACTCTCCGCTCTATCTCTAGGCGTTTCCCCTTCATCATTCTTTATTTTCGGAATAGCGCCTCTTTGCAACAACACCTTCACAACTTCTATATGTCCCTGTGCTGCTGCGTCGTGAAGTGGTGTATAGCCAAGTTCTCCCCTTAAATTCATATCAGCCCCTGCGGTTAGAAGTGGCAAAACTTCTTCAAGGTCACCTCTTACGCAAGCAACATGCAGTGGGCTACTTCCAAAGTGCCCAGTTTGATTAACATCTGTAAGCTCCATATCGATAAACTCAGGGAGTGTTTTGTATCGATCAAAAATCTGCTGGACGGACAATTCACGGGCCATTTCGTCTTTCCCTAACGACAACCGCAAAACTCCTTTACCCTTGCCTCTGCATTCTTTATAGCTCGCCCAACCTGCGCGAGTTGGTCCTCCAGACCCGGTGTCGATCCCCATCTCCTTATCCAATCCAGACGCATACGGAAACAATCTTTATTCCTTTCCAGTTCCCACCTTGCCGTCTCGCATTGATCCAAACCGGAAGGGGGCCCCTGATTACATCGAGCCTTGTACGCATCATGCTCAGCCTGTTTCTGAGCTGCTTGCTGCGAATCCCCTGAGCTGGCGATCATTGCTGCAATTGCTAGCCCTCCGAGTGCGTTCGCGACTGAAGTAGTAATAATTGGTAACGTAGGCAGCAAGGGAAGCACCATCGCAAACTTCCCCGTTGGGTCAACCATATTTGTTGGATTGGAACCGACATATTGATAGAAATTCAGACCTCCTGAAAACCCAACTGGATCACGCTGTGAAAATCTCCCTACGGCTGAGTCGTAATACCTCGCCCGGTAGTAGTAGAGCCCAGACTCACTATCAAACTCCCGGCCCGTATAGGTGTACGGCTGCTCCAAGGTGCCAGGGGACTCAAGAATATTCCCGTACGCATCGTAGCTGTAACTCTTTGCCGTGGCTCCAGCGCTATCCGTCAGATCCGTGACGGAACCGAGGCCGTCTTGATGGTAGAAGAACGTCGAACCGCCCTTCGTCACGGCAATGGGCTCATCAATGCCCGGGCCATGGGTGTAGCGCGCCTGCAACGTGTTGCTGCCGTCGTACTCGAGCAAGATGTCCTCGCCGTCGTAGATGTAGCGTTTGGTTTGGCCGTTCGCCACCTTCTCGATCCTGCGCCCCAAGCCATCGTAGCGGTAGGTGCTTGTGAATGCTGCCGTGGGATTCCCGGCGACGAAGTCTTCGACCTTCGTCAGCCGGTTCTCGGCATCGTAGGTGTACTGGGTGAAGTTCCCGGTGGCGAGGAGCGTCTTCCGCGTCAGGTTCCCGTTATCGTCATACTGGTAACTGTGCGTCACATCGGCGGTGAGTTGATTCCCCGCATTCACCACGCTGCCGCCTGTGGTGCGGTTGCCCACCGGATCATACGCAAACGCCTGCGGCGTGCCAAGGAGGGGATGGGAGGCCGAGGTGAGTCGATCGAGATTGTCGTACCCAAACGCCTGACTGCCTCTCCTGTCCGTCAACGATGTGCTGAGGTAAGCTCGAAAAAGTGGACGCCTTCAACCTAGAATGAGAGGGCTGGAGGTGTGAGATGGAACAGGTCCCGCGACAGCAGTATACGAAGGAGTTCCGAGAGCAGGCCGTGCGGCTAGTCCTGGAACAGCAGGTGACGATTCCGGAGGCCGCCAGGCGCCTGAGCATGTCGGGCAGGACGCTCGAGCGCTGGGTGGGTCGGGCTCGGCAGGGCCAGCTCACTACGCTGGGAGAGAGCCGACGGCCCGTGACGGAGCTGGAGGCCGAGGTGTCTCGGCTCAAACGGGATCTTGCGGAAGCGCGGATGGAGCGCGACATCTTAAAAAAAGCCACCGCGTACTTTGCCAAGGCGCAGCTGCCCGGTACGCGCTCATGAGGACGCTGCGTCTCCAGTATCCGTTGACTCTGTTGTGTCGGGTGCTGGAGGTGTCCCGAAGCGGCTACTATGCCTGGCAGCATCGGCGTCCGTCGACACGCGCCCAGGAGAATGCGCGGCTGGAAGTGGCGATTCAGGCGGCACACGTGCGGACCCGACACACGTACGGCCCGGAGCGCCTCCAAGCGGAATTGCGTGAAGACGGCTTTCCAGCTGGGATCGGCCGTATCAAGCGGCTGCGGAAGAAACTGGGCCTGCGCTGCACACCGGTGCGACGGTTCACGATCACCACGGATTCGGCGCATCACCTGCCGGTGGCGGAGAATCGCTTGGCACAAACGTTCACCGCGACACGCCCGAATGAGACCTGGCTCACCGACATCACCTATGTTCCTACAGGGGAAGGGTGGTTGTATGTAGCCGGGGTCAAGGATCTGTATACCTGTGAGGTCGTCGGGTATGCCATGGGGGCCCGGATGACGACGGACTTGGTGCGCCACGCCTTGGGGAACGCGGTCGGGGCGAAACGCCCACGCCCGGGCTTGCTCCACCACTCCGACCGTGGGTCTCAATATTGTGCCCACGACTATCAGGATCAGCTGCGGCAGTTCGGCATGATCCCCTCCATGAGTCGCAAGGGCAATTGCTATGACAACGCACCGATGGAGAGTTTCTGGGGAACACTGAAAACTGAGCTGGTGCATCACCGACGATATGAGACGCGGGAGCAGGCTCGGCAAGAGATTACAGCATACATCGAGGTGTTCTACAACCGCCAGCGACGGCATTCCCGGCTGGGGAATCGCTCGCCCGCGGCATTTGCCCAACGGTGGGCCCGTCAACAGTCGGCGGCGTGAGACTGTCATTCATGGCGTCCACTCTTGACAACCGGGGTCAGTGCGATTGCCCACGCCGTTATAGGTGTAGGCGGCTTGGTTGATCGTGGGGCCGCTGGCGCCGAGCTGGTGGAGAATCTGTTGCACTTGCGAGGCGGGATCATAGGTGTACGTCGTCTGGGTCCCGTTCGGCAAGGTCATGGCCGTGCGGCGACTCAGGGCGTCGTAAGTGAACGTCGTCGCATCCTGACAGGCACCCGCCGCCAGTTCACCGGGCGTGAGGACTCGGCTGTACAGCCGCACCTCATCGATCAGGCCTTGAGAGTAGCCGCTATTCGCGTCACCCGTCCTCCCGATGGCCAGCCCCCCGGTCGATTGCGTGATGAGCGCCCCCGTGGCCGTGCTTTCGAGCACGCCATTCATATAGAGCTGCCAGGTGCCATTGCTGTACGTCACCGCGGCGTGAATCCACTGCCCCGCTTGGACGACCGTCGACGACGAGACCGTCAAATTCCCATTGCGCCCACTGACGACGTGCCCCGTGGGATCGACATAGAGGCCCCAGTCCCAGATGCCGCTTGTGGGAGACTTGACCACCACCGCTTGAAACTGGCCGCGTGGTTGGGGCTGGACCCAGGCCGCGAGCGTGAACGCCCCCGTGGGAGCGAGATTGAGGTTCGTGGCAAACGGGATCGCCACATAATCATTCACGCCATCCAGGCTGAAGGCTTGGCCGACACGTCCCGTCGCGAAGGTGAGGCCGTTCTGCAGGGTGCCCGTGTTGCCGTCCTGACTATCCGTGGCCGTGCCCTCCGCTCGCCACCAGCTGACCAAGTCGGCAGTCGGGGAGGCGGGACAGGTGTTCGCATCAGAGGTAGCCACACGACTCAGCCGATTCAGCACATCGTAGGCGTAGCTCGTCTGCCCGGTCGGATGAGTGAGCGCCAGCCGATTGCCGGTTTTGTCGTAGTCAGCGCTCAACGTCACAGTTGGTTGATTGGACGAGCCATCGGTCTTCACCGTGGTGAGCCGATTGGCCTGATCGTACGTCATGGTGAGCACGCTATCGGGATCGGTCACGGTCGTCAAGTTGCCCACGAGATCGTATTGATAACTGGTGAGCAGATTCCCGGGGAGCGTCTTGCTCAACAATTGGTTCACCGGATCGTAGGCAAAGACAATCTGGTCCAGTTTGGGTGTGATGCGCTTGGTCAGATTATCATTGCCGTCGTACTCATAGGTTTCGACTTTGCCCAGCGGATCGGTCGTGCTGGCGAGTCGATTCCGGCTGTCGTAGGCAAACGTGGTGATCTGGTTCTTCGCGTCCTTCACGGTGAGGAGATTGCCATTCCCGTCATAGGTATAGACCGTCTCACCCAAGAGGGGATCGGTCACCTTCTTCAACCGATTCTTTACATCATACTCAAAGGCCGTGATGCGATCGAGGTGATCCTTCGACGTCGCCACGTTCCCGGCGCTGTCATAGGTCAAGGTTGTGGTGCGGTGCAACGGATCGGTGGTGGTGAGCAGCCGTCCCAGTGGATCGTAGGTGAATATGGTGGCGGGGTTGGCCGGATAGAGCGCGTCGCGGGTTTCGGTCAAGAGCCCACGCGCGTCATAGAAGAACCGCGTGACGTTGTTGTCCGCATCCGTGATCGTGAGCGGGTTGCCCTTGGCATCGTAGGTGATCATGGTCAGATGATTCTTGGGATCTGTGATGCTCGTCACCTGATTGAAGGTCGCTTCGTAGGTAAACGTGGTCGTGGCGGTAATACTCTGCTCCGTGCTCGTGAGCAGATTGCCCTTTACATCATAGGTCAGAAACTGTTCTGCATGCCCTCGCTCAAGAAGGACAATAGATTACGTGATTGACTCTACGCTGTTGTCATCGCGTGTCAACCCCCGAAGATGGCCCTATCCGTTCAGTCAGGCTGATACGGGATGTGGGCAAGAGAGAATCGTCCCGGTGGAGAGGTCTCGCGATGACGGTCATTGAGACTCTCATCGGAAACTGTGTATGGTACGAGCATCCACAGGAGATATCGCGATGCCATTGATCACCGACAATCATGTGTCCATTCCCTCATTCATGTACGGCACGGCGTGGAAGAAAGAAGCCACGACGGGGCTGGTTCTGCAAGCGGTGGAGGCAGGGTTCACCGCGATCGATACGGCGAATCAGCTCGTCCATTACGATGAAGCGCGGGTGGGGGAGGCGCTGCTTCAATTAGCGAAGCAAGGGGTCACCCGCGACAAGCTGTTTCTCCAAACCAAGTTCACTCCGGTCAACGGCCAGGACCATCGCCTCCCGTATGACGCGCAGGCGAGTATCACGACACAGGTCCAACAGTCCTTTGCGAGTTCGTTAACACATCTCCATACGGACTATCTCGACTCGTACGTCCTCCATGGACCGTACTCCCGGCGTGGCTTAGGAGCAGAAGATTGGGAGGTTTGGGCGGCGATCGAGTCACTCTACGATGCCGGCAAGACAAAGATGATTGGCGTCAGCAATGTCTCGGCGGAGCAGCTGACCTTGCTCTGTACGAAAGCCAAACATAAGCCGATGGTGGTGCAGAACCGCTGTTATGCGGCCTTCGGGTGGGATCAAGCAGTACGAGAGATTTGTCGGTCACATCGGATAATGTATCAGGGCTTTTCTCTCCTGACTGCCAATCAAGCCATCTTTGCCGAACCGGTCATCCAGGCGATGGCGGCGAAGTACCAGGCAGGGCTTGCCCAGATCGTGTTTCGCTTTTCGCAGCAGGTCGGCATGGTGCCTCTGACGGGCACGACGAATCCTCACCATATGAAGGAAGACCTGCAATCGGATCGGTTTACACTGGTACCGGAAGAGGTTCGACAAATTGAGACCATAGGCCTATAGCGATCATGGGTAAGATTCTGGTCAAACGTATCTATGAACCAGCTAGCACGTCCGATGGGTTTCGTGTCCTGGTCGATCGAATCTGGCCTCGCGGGATTGCCAAAGCTGATGCGAAACTTCATCTCTGGCTCCGGGACATCGGCCCATCGACGGCATTGCGGACATGGTTCAATCACGATCCGACTCGGTGGACGGAATTCCAGCGACGGTACCATGCCGAGCTGGAACAGCAATCAACAGTCCTTGCAACGATCACCGCGCAAGCCAAAGCCAGTCCGGTCACGCTGGTTTATTCCGCCAAGGACGAACAGCACAACCAGGCCGTTGCGCTCCGCAGCTTCCTGCTGAAACGAGAGGCGAAGATCAGACCTGCGGTGCCGCCGACGAATCAATCTCATGGAAGGCCCATAGAACAGAGAAGAAGGCGCCGCGATCATGACCGCGACTAGCTGGTGGTGAATCTCTACTCTTATTGTGTTGGTGAGGATCAATGGACGACACAGTTGTGATGATTGTATTCCTAGTCGGCGGGGTAGTCTGTTGGGTCATGGTGCATCACCGATACCGTCGATGGAAAGCCGGAAAATTGGCCGACAAGATGTTGGAGGATGTGATCAAAGGCAAGGATGCCTTTCGACGATGATGCCCGTCGCTTCCGGTCTCCACATGCCACCCCGTTTCTGTACGGAAGCCTGTCGGCCTCTCAGGGGGCCCCTGCCGTTGCTCATCATGGAGCCGTAGCCTTACGAACCCTCATGAATAGGCTGGGCGAGAATAAAGAAATGATTTCTTGTCAATACAGGTAATAGACTGTCCGAGTGAAGTGTCTTTAGTTTGTGAGAATCTGAAGGGAGCCATGGGATCAATTGTCATCATCGGAGGTGGGGCGGCAGGCCTCATGGCTGCTGAAGCAGCCGTTAGGACCGGCGTCGGGGTGGAGGTCTATGACTCGATGCCGTCTGTAGGGCGAAAATTTCTATTGGCGGGAAAAGGCGGCCTGAATCTCACGCATTCGGAGCCGATGGACTCCTTCCTCTCTCGCTATGGGACGCGCCGGGCATTCATCGAACCGGCGATTACAGCATTTCCTCCGACGGCTCTGCGGGCCTGGGCCCATGAACTTGGAGTAGAAACGTTTGTCGGCAGTTCCGGACGGATCTTCCCTGTTGATATGAACGCAGCGCCACTGTTGCGCGCATGGCTGCGTCGGTTACGGCTGAATGGTGTACGGTTTCATGTGCGACATCGATGGTGTGGCTGGGATGAGCAGGGAAGGCTTCGTTTTCTCACCGCGGACGGAATATCTCTGGTGCAGGCGGATGCGGTGGTGTTGGCCTTGGGCGGAGGCAGCTGGCCCCAACTTGGTTCTGATGCTGGGTGGGTGAAGATCTTGTCAGAACGGCATGTGCCGATCGCACCATTGCAACCTGCCAATTGTGGGTTTGATGTTCGGTGGAGCCAACATTTTCGTGCCAGGTTCGCTGGATATCCCGTCAAGACTGTGGCGCTGGTGAGTAACGCCCTGGACGGTTCGACCATCCGTCATATGGGAGAATTCGTCGTTACCGCGAATGGTGTGGAAGGCGGAATCATATATATAGTGTCAGCTACCGTGCGCGATGTGATCACTGCCGAGGGCCTGGCGACTCTGAGGCTCGATCTCGCTCCTGATCGAACCCTGAAGCAGCTCGTAAGCGATCTTTCTCGGCCCCGTGGAAAACGGACGGTTGCCACGCATCTCAAGCGGTGCGCCGGGATGACCGGTGTGAAGGCTGGTCTGTTGCGCGAGGCCGTGCCGAGGGAGGTGTTGGGTGATCCCGTTCGCTTGGCTGCTGCGATCAAAGCTCTTCCGCTGATGCTGACGGCACCTCGGCCGATCGAGGAGGCCATCAGTACGGCCGGCGGTCTCTCATTCACGGCTCTTGATGACAGCCTGATGGTCCGTTCTCTCCCGGGAGTGTTCTGTGCAGGAGAAATGCTGGATTGGGAGGCCCCCACGGGAGGCTATCTGCTTACAGCTTGTCTCGCGACGGGACGTCTTGCCGGAGACAAGGCTGCACAATGGAGCAAGACTCAGGTGGGGCGATCACCGTGCGGATAACGGGATTGATAACGCGCAGGGGCCTGCGCTTAGCTGAGGAGCCAATTCCAGAATGTGGTGAGCCAGCTGAAGATCATGCCGATCCATGAGTTGTCTACCTCAGGGGGGTCCGCATTCATCGAGGGGGAGGGGATCGATGGTGCGGAGACCGACCGACTCGGTGAAGCAGCCGTTGGTTCCGGGAGTTGTGCCACAAGGGGTTCCAGCGTCGGCGACTCTGATGGCGTGGAGGGTTCGGCTGTCATGGCCGGAGTGAGGCTCGATTCTTCCTCATCCGCAGCCACCGTCAAAGCGGCTTGGCCCTCTTCCCGCTCCTGTTTATACTGTGCGGCCGCAGTCTGCAAGGACGCGCTTTCATGACGAAGGTCCGCAATTTTTCGCGCGAGGCTCCAACTCTGGTTCATCAACGCCGCGACTTGTCCCTTGAGCGAGGTGAGCATCGCCTCCGCTCGTTGCCTCATTACCGGCAACTGTTCTTCTTCACGCTGAACGGCTGCGCGTAGTTCAGCGGTGCTCGCGTCTTCATGCCGATTGGCGGCTTGCAGCCCGGCGATTTGCTGGTCAAGTTCCTTCACTTCGTCTCGAACCGATTCAAGTGCTCGTGTATGTTCCTGCGCTTCCGCTTTGATCTGTTCATACGCGCGTTGGCTGACGCAGCCAGCCTCCGCAAAGAGTGCTCCCGCGAGCAGGCATACGGTGATCCCTTGAAAGACGCCTGAGACTGTGCTGCTAGGGTTTGTCATAGGCCTCGCCTCATGGGTTAGTGTGACCAGAAGCACTCGTGCCTGGATGCGCTGTTGGTTCGAGGGGGAGTGGGCGTCGTGCCTCAAAGATCGCTGAATCTCGCAAGATGCTAAGGATGTACACAGATTGGGGGTGTGAGTCAACCCCTTTAGTGATTCGGTAAACGGCGCTTGGACAACATGGGTCCGCTTTGCGTACCATATGGTCGTCATGGTATCGGAGTCGCCCATATCCATTCGGCTCTCACCGGAGTGTGAAGCCGCCTTGCTCGAACGGTTTCTCAAGGCCGAGGCGATGGCTCTGTGGACGGTTCGATCAGCGCAACTGCAGAATGTGCCTCCGAACGTGTACACCTTTCTCAGAAAGCATGAGGAAGATGAGCAAAAGCATCTGGCCCAGTTTGAGTCGCTGATCGGTCGACAGCCTCGTGAACGTGATCGTCTGCCTTCTGTTCCACGACAGTGGCCGGCGTTGGCGGTGCAGATCTACGGATATGAGTCGTTGGGGTTGGAATTCGCTCGCCTCTTGTTGACGTTGCGACCTGATCTTGCCTCGATTCTTGAAGACGAAATTGTTCATGTCGGCTTTTTCGAACGAGAGGTTCGACGTATTCTCGGCGGAAGTCCTGAGGGCGCTGAACAGGCCCGCGCGTCGGCACGGGGTTGGTGGCGGAGACTGCCGCGAACCGTCGATCGCTACGTGGAAGCGCCGGTGCTCGATCCGTTTCGACAGAGTTTGACCACCCACATTCTGGAGGCGATCGAGCGAAGATTGGTCACGACGGGACTACTGGACAAGAAGGCAACGCTGAAGGGGTGATTACGCCTGTTCGACGAGGAGGCCGGTGACGGCTCCTATCTTCCGGTATTTGAGCTCTCGTTGTGGGACGAGTTGTTCGACCGGCACGTCAAGTAACTCAAACAGTTGGTTCGTGAGCGTCTTTCCGACGAGATCGTACATGGCATCCGGTTCGCGGTGGGCTCCTCCCAGGGGTTCCGGCACGATCGTGTCGATCACGCCAAGTTCCAGCAGGTCCTGTGCGGTCATTTTCAGCGCGGAGGCGGCGGTCTGAACTTTTTCCGGGCTGTCCCACAGAATGGCGGCACATCCTTCCGGGGAAATGACCGAATAAACCGAATGCTCCAGCATCAGGACACGGTCCGCAACGCCGAGCGCCAAGGCTCCTCCGCTCCCACCTTCGCCGATGACGACCGAGATGATGGGGACGGTCAACCGAGACATGACGAACAAGTTCCGCGCAATGGCTTCAGCTTGTCCGCGCTCCTCGGCGCCGATTCCAGGGTAGGCTCCGGGCGTATCGATAAAGGTCAGAATCGGACGGTTGAACTTTTCCGCCAGCTTCATGAGCCGGAGGGCTTTCCGGTATCCTTCGGGATTGGGCATCCCGAAATTTCGTTGCATGCGTTCCTTGAGCGTCTTGCCCTTCTGATGGCCGATCATCATCACGGGACGGTCGTTAAACCGGGCAAACCCGCCGACGATGGCCCGGTCATCTCCATAGGCCCGGTCGCCATGAAGCTCAAGAAAGTCTCGCGTCAGTTCGCGAATGTAGTCGAGTGTGCTGGGTCGTTGCGGGTGACGAGCGAGCTGCGTTCTCTGCCAGGGACTCAGGTTCTTATACAGCTCGTGCTCAGCCTGCGCCAGCTTGGCCCGAAGCTTTCGAAGATCGTTTTGGGAGCTCGCTTTTCCGCTGCTTGCCGCAGCGGAGAGTTTCTCGATTTTCTCTTCAATCTCGCGGAGGGGTTTTTCAAAGTCGAGGTAGTCTCGCATGGACGTCAATCGATTCCTTCGCAGTGATGGTGGACCGATCGTGGTTGATTCCCAATAATACTGGTTCCTACGATAGCAAAGAAAGGGCCCCTTTGCCTAGTACTTCCTCGACATCCGACATGAAATGGTCGCTGGGGCAGATCGTCACATTCGGGAGCGGATTGGTCTCAGCTTCCAAACGCGCCTCTGTCCGGAACAGCATGGAGACGGTGGTGCTGCCTGGATGCCGGCGGAAGACATCGGCCAAGCGAGGTAATTGTTCTCGCACGTCAGGGTGATCCGTGAGCCGAATGCGGATTCGTTTGATGGATTGAGCTTGAACCTCAGCTAACGGTTCAATTTTGCTGCCACGAATCTTGGTCCCTTTGTCGCCGCGATCGATTGTCCCGGTGATGCGCACGATCTGTTCAGGTATCATCATCTCACCGGCCGTCTTAAACAAGTCCGGGAACACGATGATTTCCGTCGTGCCTTGCAGGTCTTCGATCGTCAGATAGGCCATGCGATCGCCCTTCTTCGTCAGCATGGATTTGACGGCGGCGATGACCCCGCAGATCTTGACCTCACTCCCGTCCGCGCAATCTTTCAGTCCTGTCGTCGTCGTGGTGGACAAGGCACCCAGCACGGTTTCGTACCGCGTCAATGGGTGGGCGGAGATATAAAACCCGGTGAGTTCGCGCTCGTATTTCAATCGTTGGGCTTGATCCCATTCTGCGATCGACGGCAATGGTGGAATCGGGAGAGGCGCGGACATCCCGTGCCCGTTCATCTCCTCCCCGAAGATACTGATCTGACCGCAGTCACGCTCGCGCTGAGCCGCGGCTCCTTCCTCCACCGCTTGGTCCAGCACGGCGACAAGCTGTGATCGCCTGGCCCCGGTGGAATCGAAGGCCCCGGCCTTGATCAGGCCTTCCAACATCCGCTTGTTGACCTTGTGGAGATCGACTCGTCGGCAGAAGTCAAAGAAGGAGGTGAAGGAACCCGTCTGGGTCCTCACCTCCAGGACCGACTCCACGGCGCCTTCACCGACATTCTTAATGGCGGCCAACCCGAATCGGATGACGTCCTCGGCGACGGCGAAGTGTTTTTGACTGGCGTTCACATCGGGGCCCAACACTTTGATCCCCAAATCGCGACATTCCGTAAAATAGCCGACCAGCTTGTCTTGATTGCCCATGTCGGTCGTCATGAGGGCCGCCATAAACTCGGTCGGATAGTGCGCCTTGAGGTATCCTGTTTGATAACAGACCACCGCATAGGCGGCGGCATGTGATTTGTTGAACCCATATCCGGCGAACTTTTGAATCAACTCGTATAACTTCTCCGCTTTTTTCTCGGGAATCTTGTTCTCTGTGGCCCCGTCAATGAATTTGACGCGCAGCTTTTCCATTTCCTCGGGCTTCTTCTTCCCCATGGCACGACGAAGAATATCGGCTTGTCCCAACGAAAAGCCGGCGACCTTGTTGGCAATCGCCATCACTTGTTCCTGGTAGACGATCACCCCGTAGGTATCCTTGAGGATTGGTTCCAATTCAGGAACTTCATAGGTAATGGTGACCTTGCCCTGTTTTCGCTTGATGAAGTCCGGGATGAGATCCATGGGGCCTGGTCGATAGAGCGCAATAATGGCGATGATATCTTCGAATCGGTCCGGCTTGAGTCCCGTGAGCAGATCGCGCATTCCGGAGCTTTCCAACTGAAACAAGCCAGTGGTTTTCCCCGAGCTTAACAGCGCAAACGTGGCTGGGTCGTCAAACGAAACCTGATCAATGACGAGTGGGGGGCTGCCGGGATGCGTCTCGTTGATTAAGGTCTCGGCACGGCGAATCATCGTGAGGGTCTTGAGTCCGAGAAAATCGAATTTCACAAGACCGATTTTCTCGACGTCTCCCATCGAGTACTGGGTCACCACTTCATCGTTGGCCCCCTTGTAGAGGGGCACATGGTCGGTGAGGGGGCCTTCAGAAATCACGATGCCGGCCGCATGGGTCGAGGCATGGCGCGCGAGGCCTTCAAGGGACTGCGCGTTGGTCATCAGTTCTTTCACTTTAGGATCAGTGTCGACCAGCTCGCGTAAGCGAGGTTCGGTCTCCAGGGCTTGCTGGAGGGAGATGTTCAACTGGTTGGGAATGAGCTTTGCGACCTTGTCCGCGTCTGCATAGGGCATCTCCAGCACACGTCCGACATCGCGGATGGCGGCTTTCGCTCCGAGCGTCCCGAAGGTAATGATCTGAGCGACATGGTCGGTCCCGTATTTCTCCACCACATAGTTGATGACCTCTCCCCGGCGATCCATGCAGAAGTCCATATCGATATCGGGCAGGGAGACCCGTTCAGGGTTCAAGAATCGCTCAAATAAGAGGGTGTACACCAGCGGATCAAGATCGGTAATCCGAAGCGCATAGGCGACAAGACTTCCGGCTGCCGAGCCTCGCCCCGGTCCTACCGGAATGCCTCGTGATCGGGCGAAACGAATGATATCCCAGACGATGAGGAAGTATCCGGCAAACCCCATCGAACAGATGACCATGAGCTCTTCACGAAGCCGTTGGTCATAGACAGCCGATGCTATGCGACTGGGACGCTCCTTGAGTCGTGCTTGTAGACCCGCCAGTGCAAGATGCTCGAGATAGGACTCACGGTCCTTGAATCCATCAGGGATACGGTACTGCGGGAGGTAGGTCTTGTTGAGCGGAAGGTCGAGTGCGCAATGATCCGCAATACGGCAGGTATTCGTCACTGCGCCTGGAAACTCTGCAAACGCCGGAGCGATCTCTTCAGTGGATTTGACGTACAGCTGGTCCGTGTCGAACTTCATCCGGTGTGGATCGCCGACGGTTTTCCCGGTTTGCAGGCACAGCATGAGCTCATGGGGACGCGCATCTTCCTTCTTCAGGTAGTGACAATCGTTGGTCCCGGCCATCGGGATCCCGAGTTTCTTGTGAATTTCCACGAGGCCGGCATTCGCGATACGCTGATGATCAAGTCCGTTCGCCTGCACTTCAAGATAGAAATGATCCTTCCCGAAAATCTCCTGAAATTCTCCCGCCACCGCCATGGCGCCATCCATATCTTTTTGGCCGATGAGATAGGGGATTTCACCGCTCAAGCAACCTGACAGCGCAATGATGCCGTCATGATGGAGCTTCAATAATTCCTTGTCGATACGCGGCTTATAGTAGAACCCTTCAAGATATCCCTTACTGACCAGCTTGATGAGGTTCTGGTAACCGGCGAGATTTCTCGCGAGCAGAATCAGATGGTAGTAATCGTTATGGGCAAGCCCGCTATCTTTCTTTGCATGGCGACTGCCTAACGCCATATAGGCTTCACAGCCGATAATGGGTTTGACCCCTACCTCTTTGGCCTTGCGGTAAAATTCGACGGCGCCGAACATGTTGCCATGGTCGGTCATGGCGACAGCCGGCTGATTGAATGTTTTGATTTGACGGACCAGTGGATCGATCTGATTGGCGCCGTCGAGCAGGCTGAATTGTGTATGGAGATGAAGGTGAACGAAAGAAGATGCCACGAACGATAAACCTCGTTGCGCGATTGTAGTCAGGGTGAACGAAGGAGTCAACGGCAGGGAAAAGTAGGATGGGCCGTTCGCCTGTCGCAGGCCGATATTGGGGCTGGTGGCCTAGCTAGAGCCGTTCCTTATATTTGTCGTAGTGTTGCTTTTTGGCTCCCGCGATCCAATTCTCCCGTTTAATCCGCTCGGGATCGGTCGCGAGTTTCTTGGCGATTTTCTCCACATCCTCGGGTTTCCATCGAGCGATTTGAATAAACGTCCGGGTGCCGAGCTTGTGCAGCGTCTCAGCAAAGACTGGACCGATACCCTGGATCTTCTTGAGGTCATCGCTTTGCTTGGGCTTGCTGCCTTTGGGAGGGCTACTGAGAGGAGGAGTCTCAGCATCATGCTGGCGTGACTGTGGGGCGGACGCCGTTATCGGAGCAGGTGGCGTAGTGCGCAGGGTCGCGCGCAGTTCTTTGAGCCGTTTTTGTAGGCGTTCGATCTGCTCGTCTTTTTCCGGAATACCCTGCACTTCTTTCCGGAGAGTATCGCGTTCCGTGTGGAGCTCTTGAAGCTCGCGCTGGAGGTCGGCAAGTTGTTTGTCTCGCTCCTGTACCCGTTGCTCCTCAAGCTGATGTTGTGCCTGTAGGTCTTTGTAGACCAGATTCTGTTCGAGGAGCGTTGCGGTCTCGCGTTCCAGGGTCTTGACGGTCTGTGCGTGGGTACGTTCCCACTCCTTGATTACCGCTTCCTTCTCACGCAGGAGGTGGGGCATCGGTACCAGCTCTTCAATTCGCCGGTCACGGTCGACGAGAGACTGCTCAAGTTGCTGGATGGTGGTGCGATGGGCGGCCTCGCGATCGCTCAACTCCACTTCGAGCTGGTGGATCCGATCTTGTGCCGTCTCGAGTTGCTTGACCTGGCTGCGGAGCCGCTCGCGGTCGGCCAAGCCTTCATTCAGTTGCGCAATGTGATCACGGAGGACGCGGATCTCTTCCTTGAGGACCTCCCGGGCTTGCTCAGCCGACTGAGAGGCCTGCTGGGCATCTCGAAGTTCGTCCATGTGAGCAGCGGCATTCGCATCAGCCTCCCCAATCCGTTGATCGCGCTCGGCGAGCGTACGTTCAAGTTGCTGGATGGTGGTACGATGGGCGGCCTCGCGATCGCTCAACTCCACTTCGAGCTGGTGGATCCGATCTTGTGCCGTCTCGAGTTGCTTGACCTGGCTGCGGAGCCGCTCGCGGTCGGCCAAGCCTTCGTTGAGTTGGGCAATATGGTCTCGCAGGGCACTCACTTCCCGTTCCATGACTTCCCGGGCCTGCTCGGCGCTCTGGGAGATTTGGCGAGCAGCGCGTAGGTCTTCGGCTTGGGTGGAGGCCTGGCTATCGAACGCCTCAATTCGTTGATCACGTTCGGTGAGCGCACGTTCGAGTTGCTGGATAATGCCGCGATGGGCGGCTTCGCGATCACTGAGCTCGACTTCAAGTTGGTGGACGCGGTCTTGTGCCGTCTCCAGCTGCTTGATCTGGGTGCGGAGACGCTCGCGATCGGCCAAGCCTTCGTTGAGTTGAGCAATATGCTCGCGCAGGACCCCCACTTCCCGTTCCATGATTTCACGGGCTTGCTCGGCGTTTCGACAGGTCTGTTGAGCTCCTCTGAGTTCATGAGTCTGGGTCGCAAGAATCGACTCTATTTCACTCACGCGTCGGCGAGCCGTGGCTCCTTCTCCTTCCGAGATCGTCAGTTGCTTTGATCGGGTTGTGAGTTCTGCCTCAAGGGCTTTGAGCCGCTCATTGCGGGCGATCAGCTCACGTTGCACGGAGGAATGCATGGTCTCCGACGACATGACTTTTTGTTCAAGAATCTGCACGGCCGACGTTTTGACCTTCAGATCGTGCGTCAACGCATCCAGGGCCTGCTCTTTGGTCCGTAACAGACCTGTGGCGTCATGAGAGGGCTGTTCTTGTGAGCGTTTGGGAATTTGCCGCAACCACCAGCCGACTCCAAACCCAATTCCGGCTGCAATGAGGAGACATCCGATCATTTGGCTAATCAGCGTCATCATAGATCACGTGGTCCTTATCATGAGCAACTCGATCCGTTGATTCTGCGGGAGACCCGGTTGATATTTTCTATTTGACAGAGGACGCGTCGATCCATAGCCGATGGTGGTAAACGGATTGGTGAGCCCCTGGTCGGTCAAGTACTGCTTCACCGCATCGGCGCGCTGCCGGCTCAACCGTAAATTGTGCTCGGCCGCACCACCGATATCGGTATGACTTGCGATCTCAATCGGTGCGGTCGGAGCTTTTCGAAGGAGGACGACAATGTGATCGAGAACCGCCTGACCTTTGGCCGTGACGGTGGCGCTGTCTGGTTCGAACTCGATCGAGGATTTCGCAAGGACCTGATTCAGTGACAACTGGAGGGCCGTGAGTGAAACGGAAGCGGGGGACGAGGCTGTCGCCTGTGCGACCATCACGCGGTCCTCAATTTTTAACCCTGCTCGTACCGCCGGAGCCATCACCTGGAGCACGTCGGCTTTTTCGCGAGCACTCGCGACCTGACCGGTCACAACCAGTGAATGGCCGTCAATAATGATAGAGCCACGTTCAGTCATCCAGCCCAAAATCGGGAGCAGCTGTGGAATGGTGTCCACCCATGCAGCTGAACCGACTTGTGCGTCGACGGTGAACTGGTCAGTCACACGGGTTCCCTTTTTTGCATACAGCGTATGTGCCTGCTCAAGAATCGAGGTCTTGCTCCGTTGGGTGGGGAGTGAGCCCCGAAGTATCAAGGTGTTTTGTTCGAAGCTGATATAAAGCGAAGCTGGGGTGATAGCTGTGGTCCGTGGTTGTGAAGGGAGATGTCGGGGGATGCACACCACGGCAAGCAGCATCAGCGCAGCGATACCGACAGCAAGAATTCTTGCACGCCTCGTGAACTCGTCCCGTTCAACCTGGGGCTGGTCGTTGCTGTGCGGGTCCTGACGGTGCCACATGTCACGACTATGTACTAGGTGGGAGATGTTCAGTCAAGCAGGTCAACGACAAGGAGACGGGTTCGAACTGGTCTCCATGGAGCTAGATGCTTCGGCATGCTTCTAGTTGAAACTGAGGTCAATCGGCCATCACCGCATATAGTTCGGTAGACGAATTATATGGTTTTTAGACCGCGTAAGGAATCACTCGTATCGGAGTCACGACCGACGACTCTTCATCGTCAGCGAAGGTCAAAGCCGTTCCTTGTACTTTTCGTAGTGCTGTTTCTTCGCTCCGGCAATCCAATTCTCACGTTTAATCCGCTCCGGATCAGTCGCAAGCTTCTTGGCGATTTTCTCGATGTCTTCTGGTTTCCATCGCGCGATTTGGATAAACGTGCGGGTGCCCAGCTTCTGGAGCGTAGCGGCAAGGCCAGGCCCAATCCCGTCGATCTTTTTCAGATCGTCTGGCTGAATGGGCTTGCCGCTCTTCGGCTGTTGTCCGACCGGGGACTGTTGTCCCGTCCCATTCTGGCGCGCCGGGGCGACGGGTTTGCTGACTTTGGGTTGCGAGGAGTGTGGCGCAGCTTCCCTCTGGCGATGCGGCTGGGGAGGAACGATGGCTGATGAAGGCGTTGCCTTCAGTGCTGCACGCAGTTCTTTTAACCGCTTTTGCAAGCGATCGATCTGCTCCTCCTTTTCAGGAATGACTTGCACCTCCTTGCGGAGGGCTTGCCGTTCCGCCTGCAAGTCCTTCAGCTCACGCTGGAGGTTCGCAATCCTGGTGTCGCGTTCCTCTAGCTGTTGCTCGTCGAGTTGATGTTGCGCCCGGAGTTGATCCTGCACTGTACAGGATTCTTGAAGCTTTGTCGCCTCAGCTTCGAGGTCCTGCATCGCGCGTACGTGGGTTCGTTCCCATTCTTTAATGGCAGCTTCTTTCTCGTGCAGGAGGTGGGCGGCCGGCACCAGCTCATCGATCCGACGGTCTCGCTCCGTGAGAGCCTGTTCGAGTTGTTGGATGGTGCCGCGGTGGGCGGCTTCCCGATCACTCAGCTCGACTTCCAGCTGATGCACACGGTCCTGGGTCGCCTCCAGCTTCTGGACCCGGGCACGGAGTCGATCGCGGTGGGCAAGGCCTTCATTGAGTTGCGCGATCTGCTCACGGAGGACGCGGATTTCCTCCTTCATGACCTCCCGGGCCTGCTCCGCCGTTCGACTGGCTTCCAACGCATCCTGCACTTCGTCCGCTTGCACGGCCGCCAGCGAATCAAACTCACTGATCCGACGGTCGCGCTCCGCAAGGGCCTGTTCGAGTTGCTGGAGCGTGCCGCGATGGGCGGCTTCCCGGTCACTCAGTTCCACTTCCAGCTGATGGACACGATCTTGCGCCGACTCCAATTTCTCCATGCGGACTCGGATGTGATCCCGATCCGCTAGTTCCTCATGCAGCCGTACGATCTGCTCACGGAGGACGCGGATTTCCTCCTTGGAGACTTCGCGGGCCTGCTCAGCCGCCTGACAGGCCTGCTGGGCACCACGGAGTTCGTCCGTCTGGGCAGCGGCGCTCGCATGAAACTCCCCAAGCCGCTGATCGCGTTCGGCCAGCGTCCGTTCGAGTTGCTGGATGGTGCCGCGATGGGCGGCCTCCCGATCACTCAGTTCGACTTCCAGCTGGTGCACGCGGTCTTGGGTTGCCTCCAGTTTCTTGACCTGGGCTCGCAGCCGGTCTCGGTGGGCGAGTTCCTCGTTCTGTTGGGCGATATGCTCCCGGAGGACGCGGATTTCTTCCTTCTGGACATCACGGGCCTGCTCCGCCGTTCGACAGGCCTCCAAGGCATCCTGAACCTCGTCCGCTTGCGCGGCCGCCAGCGTATCGAATTCCCCGATGCGACGGTCGCGCTCCGTCAGGGCCTGTTCGAGTTGCTGGATGGTGCCGCGATGGGCGGCCTCTCGATCACTCAGTTCGACTTCCAGCTGGTGGACACGGTCTTGGGTCGCCTCCAGCTTCTTGACTTGGGCGCGGAGTCGGTCCTGGTGAGCAAGGCTCTCATTGAGTTGGGTGATCTGTTCCCGGAGGACGCGGATTTCTTCCTTGAGGACTTCGCGAGTCTGTTCGGCGGTCTGAGAGACCTGTTGGGCCGTGTGGAGTTCGCCCAGCTGGATGGCCGCCAGCGAATCAAACTCACTGATGCGACGGTCGCGCTCCGTCAGGGCCTGTTCGAGTTGCTGGATGGTGCCGCGATGGGCGGCCTCTCGATCACTCAGTTCGACTTCCAGCTGGTGGACACGGCCTCGCATCGACTCCAACTCTTTGACTTGAGCGCGAAGGCGTTCTCGGGCGGGGAGGCCTTCGTTGAGTTGAGTGATCTGTTCACGGAGGATGCGGATTTCCTCCTTCAGGACTTCGCGGGCCTGTTCGGCCGACTGACTAGCCTGCTGCGCCGCACGGAGTTCATCCGCGTGGGCAGCCGCGCTGACGTCAAACGTATCGATCCGCTGATCTCGTTCGGTGAGAAGCTGTTCGAGTTGCTGAATCCTACGACGATGAGCGGCTTCTCTGTCACTCAGTTCCACTTCCAGCAGATGGACACGATCTTGTGCCGATTCCAGCTTCTCCATGCGGACTCGGACTTGATCCCGGTCCGCCAGTCCCGCATTGAGCTGAGCAACATGTTCGCGCAGCACGCGAATCTCTTCCTTCAGGACCTCGCGAGCTTGCTGAGCTCCACGGAGCTCTTCCGTCTGGGCCGCAATGATCGACTTCAGCTCACCCGCCTGTTGTTGTGCTGCGACTCCATCAGTCTCTATCTCCGACACGCGTTTCGATCGGAGGGCCAATTCTGCCTCAAGCGCCTTGATCTGCTCGCCGCGAGAGACGAGCTCTCGTTGGGCTGAGTTGAATTGCGTCTCCGATGACATGACCTTCTGCTCGAGAATCTGCATCGCCGCAGTCTTGACTTTCAGATCATGGGACGTCGTCTCCAGTGCCCGTTCCTTGGTCCGTAGCAGATTGACAAGCTCTTGGTGTTGTTGCTCCAACGAGCCCTTCGGAGGAGGTTGTAACCATCTGCCCAGTGTGCTCATAGTTAATCAGTCCTTACTGCAGCTTTGTAGATGATGCGGTTGAAGATATGCTCGTGGGTTGCTGAGTGAGAGATTGCATCGAACCATCACTGGATCGGCTTGTAGGCAAAGATGCCGCTTGTCTCTGGTGAAGAAGAATGAGGTTGTGGGATATCCGGGACGCAGGAGGGGGTCTCAACGCCATGCCGCCGGTGATAATCTCCGCGTGCTTCATGAGGTCATGCCCACTGTGGATGATGTGATGCCAGGGGTTCAACATGTGACGGTACCACAATTGATCAGGCATGTACTAGGATGAAATTTGCCCAAATTCAATGGCCGTCGATACTGGTGGAGGAGGGGCCCTGCTTGTGTTCGGTCTGGGTTATACCGGAAGAGTGCGGGGCTCGTGCTGCGCATGCTTGTTGGGAGGATGGATCGTCCTGATATAGGAGTAGGCACGTCGCTAGCGGTCTCTTCGGAATCTGTCGGTGTAAGGGAGACGATCACTTCTTCCGAGGTGGCTGAAGCGGCGGGCGTATTCTCCACGGTGCTACGGGACATTTTTGAGTCGTATCCGGAGGGTGAGTTGTTCCGGAAGGAAGTGTTTGTGAAGGGAACTGAGACGGGCTCACCTGTTTGCTGTGAGCCCGCCAGTAGGGCGCTCATGCCTATTCCTTGGCGCTGGCCTATGCGTGTGCTGCCTGATGATCATCCCGGCGGCGGCGAAGGTTTGTTCCGATGCGGGCCCGTTCCTGTTCATACCCCATGGCCGTGTAGTACAAGGCCCGATCAAAAAACTGACCGAGGATGTGCAGGAGTTCCAATTCCCCATGGAGCTCCATCGGGCTATCAGAGAATCCTTCGCGTTGGACAAAGCCCGTCATATGATCTCTGGTAGCCGTAATCGCCCAGAGGAAATGGCTATAGGCGACGCCCTGTGCGGCTCGCCGTGCGCCAAGTTCGGTGTAGCGGTGCTCAATTTCGGTCTCGGTCATGTCCATCAGCCAGTTATTTAGGTTTTGGTAGATTTCGCGGGTGCGCGCTTGGAGCTCGTCGGGTGGGACTTTTCGTAAATCGCTACAGCGTGGAGAATTCCATACTTTCTCGCTCAACTCTCGAGCAAGTTTTTCGGAGTTCTTCTCGATCAGCCTCACCAATCGGCCAGCCAACATAGCGCACCTCCTCTTGTGAGTGGTTGAGGGAGAGGACCGCATGTATACCATGTATACAATGTAGTATCCATTTCAAAGACATTACTTGAATGATAGTACCCACGTCAATGACACGTTTGTTTGGGCGAGTTGACCCCGGTTGTCAAGAGTGGACGCCATGAATGACAGTCTCACGCCGCCGACTGTTGACGGGCCCACCGTTGGGCAAATGCCGCGGGCGAGCGATTCCCCAGCCGGGAATGCCGTCGCTGGCGGTTGTAGAACACCTCGATGTATGCTGTAATCTCTTGCCGAGCCTGCTCCCGCGTCTCATATCGTCGGTGATGCACCAGCTCAGTTTTCAGTGTTCCCCAGAAACTCTCCATCGGTGCGTTGTCATAGCAATTGCCCTTGCGACTCATGGAGGGGATCATGCCGAACTGCCGCAGCTGATCCTGATAGTCGTGGGCACAATATTGAGACCCACGGTCGGAGTGGTGGAGCAAGCCCGGGCGTGGGCGTTTCGCCCCGACCGCGTTCCCCAAGGCGTGGCGCACCAAGTCCGTCGTCATCCGGGCCCCCATGGCATACCCGACGACCTCACAGGTATACAGATCCTTGACCCCGGCTACATACAACCACCCTTCCCCTGTAGGAACATAGGTGATGTCGGTGAGCCAGGTCTCATTCGGGCGTGTCGCGGTGAACGTTTGTGCCAAGCGATTCTCCGCCACCGGCAGGTGATGCGCCGAATCCGTGGTGATCGTGAACCGTCGCACCGGTGTGCAGCGCAGGCCCAGTTTCTTCCGCAGCCGCTTGATACGGCCGATCCCAGCTGGAAAGCCGTCTTCACGCAATTCCGCTTGGAGGCGCTCCGGGCCGTACGTGTGTCGGGTCCGCACGTGTGCCGCCTGAATCGCCACTTCCAGCCGCGCATTCTCCTGGGCGCGTGTCGACGGACGCCGATGCTGCCAGGCATAGTAGCCGCTTCGGGACACCTCCAGCACCCGACACAACAGAGTCAACGGATACTGGAGACGCAGCGTCCTCATGAGCGCGTACCGGGCAGCTGCGCCTTGGCAAAGTACGCGGTGGCTTTTTTTAAGATGTCGCGCTCCATCCGCGCTTCCGCAAGATCCCGTTTGAGCCGAGACACCTCGGCCTCCAGCTCCGTCACGGGCCGTCGGCTCTCTCCCAGCGTAGTGAGCTGGCCCTGCCGAGCCCGACCCACCCAGCGCTCGAGCGTCCTGCCCGACATGCTCAGGCGCCTGGCGGCCTCCGGAATCGTCACCTGCTGTTCCAGGACTAGCCGCACGGCCTGCTCTCGGAACTCCTTCGTATACTGCTGTCGCGGGACCTGTTCCATCTCACACCTCCAGCCCTCTCATTCTAGGTTGAAGGCGTCCACTTTTTCGAGCTTACCTCA